>NZ_KQ956850.1:2236-51663 GCF_001546485.1 Gardnerella vaginalis
AGAAGTATTTGAAGAGACAGGTCTTAATTACGAGGTCGATCATCTTGCTGTCATACACGAGAACTTCTTCATCGGCAGCTCCGGCTTAAAAGGAGTAGACTTCCATGAGCTGACATTCTACTACATGATGAAACCCATGGGCAAAAGAGATTTTACGAGCCATAGCACTACAGAGGCAGGTGCTAAAGAGACAATGCATTGGTTACCTATAGATGAGCTTGATAAGTGCAAGGCTTACCCGACATTTATGAAAGAATATCTTAAATCGGAGCATAGTGGAATAGAGCATATAATTTCAGATGAAAGATATTAATGAATCCCGCTATTATGGCAAGAGATTGTTACATAAACATTATTTCATTGAAATTAACAAATAACCGCCAATGATATATTACAATAATTAACAGTACCCGACGCGCCTCTTAACAATGCGAACCAAATCGGGTCTTTTGATTTTTGGTCTATAACCCGATATTTAACAAGGAAGTTGTTCAAGTGGCGAATAGTAGGAAGTTTGTAGCAAAAACGAAAGATGTTAGCTTAACGGTCAGAAGAGCTGATTCTTTTAGTATTAGTTATGTTAATTGTGAAAAAGATATATTTTGTGTTGAAGAAAATCAAGACGGTATAAAGTTCGTTCAAACAGAAAAAGTGTCGGCTTTTTACTGGCTTAAGTGGCTTGCTAAAGGCAGTCCTGAGGTCATTGTTACGTTGCCGGAGAATGTTGATTTTTGTGAGATTGAAGCTGAGTCGAATCAAGTATTAGTAGCAGATATTAAAGCTGACAAGATTTATGCAGAAGTTCATAACGGCAGGGTGGAAGCAAGGAATGTTCAGGCGAATGATGTTTTTCTAAAGTGTCTTAATGGTTCTGCTGTGGTGAATAATGTTAAGGTTGTTGTTTCTTGCATGGTGGATACGTTAAATGGTACGAGTGTTTTAGAGGGAGAAATTACCAAGGGTGCATGTCTTGAAGTAGTTTGTGAGAATGGTATGGCTGAAGTTTGTGATAAGCATAAAGCAGATCTTGGGCGCAAAACAAATGGATGTGCTCACTATGCTGTGCACTGCTTGAATGGAAAAGCTGTAGTGAAGTAATACTGTTGTGGTGTTTTATGTCCGCTACTTTGACTAGTCGCACGAAATAGAGTTTGGCATATTCTAAAAATGTTTTTAAATGTTGGAGTATTAGGCTTGGTGATTTTTAATCCAAGTGTAAAGGTCATTTTCATTTGCCTTGCCTGATGCAACTTTGAGAATAATATCAATCAGTTCTTCATCTTTATAAGACAACATAATGTTGTTGAGTGCCAGAAAGATTAGCATGACATGTGTGCCGATACGCTTGTTTCCATCTATAAAAGGGTGGTTCTTTATAAGACCAAAAGCTAGACGTGCTGCCTTATCTAAGACAGATGGGAAAAGTTCATTCTCGTCAAATGTTTGCAGTGGAGTCTTTAATGCAGAATCAAGCATTCCTACATCTCGGATACCTGAAGAACCACCACTTGCTTCAATCAGAGCCTGGTGAAGTTTAATCACCTGTTCTCGTGTTAGATACTTCATTTAGCAAGTTCCTCATAAACTTTTTTGTTCTTTTTGATGAACATGTTGGATAAAGCCATAACTTCATCGTCTGCTGGAACAGTAACTTTTTCAGTTTTGGCTTTTGGGAACTCTAAAATCACATAGCGTGGAGCGTTGTTTTTCAAAATAACAGCTGATCCGTATGTGTCAACAAGTCGTGCAACCTTGGAAAAGTTTTGATTTGCTTCGGAAATAGAAACGAGCGTGTCTGTATTTACATTCATATCAATAACCTCCATTTTTAGAAGAATTATAGCATATATTTTAGGATAAATAAATCCTAAGTATTTTGAGAGTTATTTTATAAATGCCATATAGCCTATGTGTGCTCTAGTTGCTTGTGTTTTTGGGGAACAAATCGGTTAAATAATCGTAGAAAAGTTCCCTACATTATTTGCATTCTTATACTGTTACAGTTGGTAACTATAGTGTTTCACCTTGTTTCTTTTCCGCTGTAAATTATTTGTTAGTTTGTAATTAGGCGGTATCTCAATCAAATGTTTCAATACTAATTTGGTTTCCGTCAAGTAATTTCATGATGTGTAATAACTGATTTGAAAGGAGTTGTGTTATGAGTAGTGTTATATCTTTGGGAGAAAAAATTAAAAAGGCTCGTCTGGAAGCCGGGTTGACGCAGGAGGAGCTCTCGGAATTATTGATGGTATCTCGTGCTGCTGTAGCAAAATGGGAAACGAATCGGGGTTTGCCGGATATCGAGAATCTGAAATTTATTGCATCTGCTCTAAGCGTGAGTGTTGATTATCTTTTGGATGAGAACAATAGTGTCGATTTTTCTATTACTAAGAAGCCTATTAATCTCAATAAATATGGTTTCGACGGTAGGTTGAGCAGTTTTAAGAAGCTGAAAATTAAAGAGCAGATTGTCCTAGATGAATATCCTGACTCAGAAATCAATATGCTAACTGTTGTTAAGACTTATAACAGTTCATCTGAGAAAATGGTTGATAATTTTGTTGGATGGTTTTCTACTCTCCTTGGAGGATTGCCATTGTTTGGCACATATGATTTCAGTAAAGCTGTTTCCACTCTTGGGGCTGATCAGTATTATTTGGTGGATAAAAAAGATAAGCAGTATTTCGTGCTTATAACCGATGAGTATATTATTAGCAGAATTATGGGAGTGGCGTTTAATAGTAAAAAATTCCGTATTGGAGATAAAGAATTTATGAAGGTTGGTAAGCTTCGTAATAAGTAGTAAATGGGTGGGTGGGTCTGGTTTTAATATTTTTTCTCATAATATTTGTTGATAAAAAACATGATTAATGGAGAAAAGGCGACTGAAATAGCTAAAAGAGCAGCTGGTAAATATGCCTTTGTTATAAATGCAATTATGGCAATTATTCCCATTAGGTGCATCAGTATGAATGCCATTGTTGCATTTACTTTATCTTTGATTTTCTCGTTTCTTTCATCGTTCACATTTATTTTGTAGTTGTGGTCTTTTTTCATCATCTTATAGTGCATGATTTTTACGTGTGAAAGTGAGATAATCGCAACAAAAACAACCGACAATGCAATTTCTACGGATTCGTTCAGTTTAAGAGTGAGTGCAAGAATTAATCCGCAAATTCCTATTACATATCCTATGTACCAAAAATTCTGGGTTTTCTGTTTTTTCATTTTTTATCTTCCTCGTAGATAAATATTTCTTCGATTGTTAAATTAAAGTACTTAGCAATTTTGTATGCCAATATGATTGATGGGTTGTATCTTCCATTTTCCAAAGAACCGACTGTCTGTCTTGATACTTCGAGTGCGTCAGCAAGTTCTTCTTGGGTTATGCCTTTTTCTTTTCTAATTTGTTCAAGTCTATTTTTCACATTACATTCTCCTTCCTAATGGAAAGTTAGCTTTACATATAGGATAATCTTTTCGAGAGTAAATGTCAAGTTAGCTTTCCATTGGATTTAATTTCGATAATGTTGTTTGCAAAGTTTCATAGTATTCAAGAGAGTAAGAAAAATAGAAGTATATTTTCTTTCAGATACTATTTCAGATAGTATTGTTCTTATGTGTAACAGTAGTGAGCTTTCGGCAAGTAACAGTGAAAATGTGTTAGTAGATTTTACTGAAAAACTTCTTGTGGATGTTAAAGATTTTAACAATAACAACAATAAAGTATTAAGTGTTCCCGTATCTGAATTATTGAATTTTGGATCTGGTTTATCGTCATTAATTCCTGCATGTAATACAGTTACTCAAACAATAACCATTCCTACGGATGGTCTTTATAAGATTGCTAATAAAGCTGCAGGTGATACTCTAAAATACGCAAAAAATGGGAATCTATGGGGATCTTTAAGAAAAGCTGATGGTGGTTCTAGAATGATGCAGATTTCAAAGATGGAGTCTTTGCAAGGTTCTATGAAAACAGTATCTGCGTTTAATCCTGCTCTTTTAATGATGGCCGTGGCTATTTATTCTATTGAAAAAGATATGAAAAAGATTAAAGAGACGCAGGAAAAGATACTTACCTTTATGGAAGTTGAGAATGAGTCACAGATTGAGGCAGATGTTGAGTCATTGATGGGGATTGCTTCTACTTATAAGTGCAGTTGGGATAATGAAATTTCTGTTACGAATAATCATAAGCTTGTTATCGATATTAAGAATCGTGCTAGAAAGAACATTATTGCTTATCAGAAAAAGATTACTGATATTCTTCTGTTAAGGAAGTTTATTGTGTCTAAAAGTAACGTAAATTCGACGTTGTCTGATTTAGGGAAAAAGTTTAAGTATTACAGATTGTCGTTGTATATTTTCTCTCTATCATCTTTGATGGAAATAATGTTAAGTGAAAATTTTGCGGAAGAGTACATTAGTAATGCAGAAAATGAGATAAAGAAATTGTCTGATGACTACTGTGAGAAATTTGAAAAAAGCTCTTTATATTTAGAAAAACTTGGTAATTCGGAAGTAGAAGTCAATGTTGTGAAAGCTATAGGTACTGCTGGTACTGCTGTTGGTAAGTTAATTGGTGGTATTCCTTTAGTTAAAGATGGTTCTGTTGATGAGTTTTTACAAGATAAAGGAAACGGATTACATGAAAATGCTAATGCAATGGGAGTAAAAGCAGTGAAGGAGTTTGCTGTTTTGCGTAATCCGGAAACAAAAGTGTTTGTGGAAAAAATGGAGGATATAACTCAAATCTACAATCGTACTTCGCAAATATGTGTTGATAAAGAAAAAATATATTTGTTGTAAGTCATATATTATTTCATGTTGTGAGAAAACGTTTAATGCGTTGATGTCAAAGGCTGATTAGGTGGGTGTGTTTTATAACGTTCGAAATTACGCTATTTCATTCGTTACTTTTTAACCCAAATCGCGCATTAGTTATTTGGGTCGTTAACAATGTTTTCTATATTTCTGCCTGAGTAGAATATGCGAATAACTGTTACAGTCATTTGGTTTTCGTCTACTTGGTAGAAAACAGTGTAGTTGTCGACTGGAACTCTGCGTATTTCTTTAGAACACCACGGCTCCCACTCTACAAGCTGATAGCACATAGGCATAGTGTTAAGAGAACGTATAGCATGCTTAATGCGGTTGACTTGTTTTTCCGCCGTTTTTGGAACTTTTAAATTAAAGCGAATGTATTCGTATAGCCCAGTGAGATCAAGGAACGCTTGCGGAGAATAAATGACGCTATAGGTTGTGCTCATACGCCGTATTCCTTAGCGAAGAATTGGTCTACTTCATCTGCACTGTATTGTTTGCCAGTTGAAATAGAGTCGATGCCTTTTTGTAATTCTTTATCCAACTCGGCTCTTGTTAAGCTGCCTAAAGCAAGCGGTTTTTCTTGCTTATTAGTCGGCAGACGAAGTTCAAATGGCATGCCTTTTTGTAAAACAATCTGGCTGTAAAGCATTTGGATTGCTGAAGATGGTGTTATTCCAAGCTGGTTCAATATGCTTTCAGCATTTTCTTTAAGATTTGTATCGATTCTTGCATATACAGCGTTTGTGTTTGTCATTGTGCTCGCGTCCTTTCTGACCTTATTTTACAAAATGTTTGCAAGCATACGCAAGCAGATGAAAGCAAAAGTTTAATCACTATTCAGATTATGACTTCACATTGTTGTATCTTCGGATTCAAAATCAAGCTATTAAGCCAATCTTAAACCTTTTTGCAATATTTTCTTATCGTTAGAAAGTTTAGCGTGTGGCGGCTTTAAGCTTGGTTAGTACGATTTTAGATGCGATTTTGCTATTTTATCAGTTATAACTTATAAATTATCGATTTTGTTATTAAATTTCACTTATAGGTGTGATGAACTGTGATTAGTTAAGTGGTTATAAGTGTATTCGAAAAGCCTGCACTTATTGGAAAAATAAAAAATTTTCTTTAATAAAGCTTGTATGTATGGTTTTTTTTTAATAGTAATACTATTAAAGCTAAACAGACTATTATGGATTCTAATTTTAATAAAATTGCATATTAGAAATAAGGAGCACGTATGCGACTAATTAGACCAGATAAGAAATATATCCAAAGTTATATAGAAGCGAATGAAGAAGATGAAATTTTTAGACCGAATGCAGAAAGACGTTTTAGAAATTATGAGACCATTATAGAGAGTTCTTATAACTATGAGCATGGTATAAATTTACCTGAAAATTATGTTAAAGCTACTACATTTTGGCTGATAGATAATGAAAAATTTATTGGTGAAATTAATATTAGGCATGAATTAAATTCTTTTTTAATTAACTATGGTGGTCACATAGGATACGAAGTTAGACAATCTGAATGTATGAAGGGCTATGGAACAAAAATGCTTTCTATGGCACTTACATATTGTAAAGAGACTTTGAATCTACATAAAATTTTGATTACATGCGATGATGACAATATCGGATCGATACGAGTTATAGAAAATAATGGTGGAATTTTAGAAAACAAAGTGAAAAATAGCTTATCAAGAGGAAATGTTACGACAAGAAGGTATTGGATTAATATATAGGGAAAATATTAAATTTTATCTATACTGACCACTCAATCGTGGCTTAGGACAATTTTTTAGACATTTTGTATAATCAAAGCACTATATTCCGTGATTGCATTTTCTGGAGAAAGATGATGAGTGAGACGAATGTAAGGCCAGTGCTTTTCAAGCATGCTTTTTGGGATAATGTGATTATAGAAACTGTTGCTGGCGTTTGCACGCTTATTATTGCGCTGCTTGTACAGCAGTTCGTAGGGCACCACGTACTAGGTTGGGAAACTGTGGTCATACTCGCGTTGAGTGTTGTGGTGTTTTCGCTGCTAAGTGCAGCGTATCTGCAGTGGTATAGGCATCGCAGGCCGGATGACGGGTATTTGCTTATTGGAATCATCGATTTTGTGCTCAGGCTTCTGGTGACCTCTGGTATTGCTTTATTGCTTGTTTCAAATACTACGCTGCTAAGCATTATTATTGGTGCAACAATCACCAGTGTGTTGCTGTTTGTTTTAGAAAAGCCTTGGCAGCCAGGTATGACGGATGCGCAATTACAGGAAGCTTCAAAGAAATCGGTTGAGCTTGGCGTTCAAATGCTTGAAGAAGAACGCGTAAAGCGCGCCGAGGTGAGAAACATGATTGCATTACAGCATGCGAGTGCAGGTAAAACAGACACTCCTAGAGGCGTGTCTTTAACATTTTCCTCGTTAATCGTTGCGAATATGTTGATGGAAGCAGTATATGCTGTTGTTACATTTTTGCTTGCATTGATGCTGCAATGGTGGATGCTTGGTACTATCGTTGGCTGGCGAACGCTACTCGTCATATTCTTCGGCAATATGCTATTTTCTTGCGCGGCGGCTGAGGTTATGGTTCTGATGGGTGCATTGAAGGCTGATCAACAGAAATGCCTAACAAAAAGTTGGCCTTTTTTGACTACTGCTGTATTGCTTAGACTGCTGATTTTCGGTGTTCTCGCTTGGCTTCTTACACCGAGTTTGGTATGGGTGAGCGTAGTCGTTGGTATTGTACTTACCAATATTATTCTCGTTATCAAGTGGAACCCTAAAAGGTGAATTTTTAATTTGTTTCGTTTATAATAGAAACAAATGTAAAAAATGATAAATTTATCGACTATAATCGAAAAAGACTTGCAGCTGAGAATTTGGTGTTTATCTATGCACCCAGGGTGGTTTATGCAAAAGTAACTATAAAAGTAATTACAATAGAAGTCCAAAAAAGTCCTAGTTTTTGCTGCAAGAATCCCCGTGAAAGGGATAGCATAACCCTATTTCTATTTGTTACAAGTAAAACTTAGAACACCTTATACATTTTATGTGTTATCAAAAATAACAACAACAATTGTATGGCAAAAAATTATTGGATAGAATGAGTGTTAAACCTATTTGGTGTTCGACTCCGTGGAGTAAGTGAGGAGGATATTCTTATGTACAAGGTTCTTATGTTCGTGCTGAAGTTGGTTATGTTTACAGCTGTGAATTTTATGTTCCTTTACTTGTCGATGGTGGTATACGGCCATGATTTTGGTGTGATGTTCAAAACGTATGGGAATGCGCTCGGTCCGTTTACGTTCATGCTTGCTTTGATGACAACGATGTTGTTGCCTAATGAAGGAACTATTTTTGAGGGTAAGCGGCAAAAAGTGTGCTAAAAAACCGAGTTTTCGTTGAAATACCAAGGAAAACTTGCTGTAGTTAAGCTAAAAAGGCTTAACATTTAGTATTACTTGACATTGAAAACAAAAGGGGCTTAGGACAATTTTTAGACATTTTGTGCAACCATAGTACGATGTTCCATAATTGTCTTTTAAGCCCCATTTTAATTCTGTGATTGTTGTAAAAATCAATATAAGTATGAATAGCTTGACGTAATTCTTCTGTGCTATCCCAGCTACTGCGACTTAGATAACAAATTGCGAAAAAGTTATGCATTGAGAACGTTATTTGCAATTTTTATATTGCGAGCATGCTGTTAGCGATTAAGCCCTCACTTTGGTGTAAATTCATTTCCTTCCCTTTATCTGCTATTTTTATGTTCAAACTCAAACGAGAAAATAAGCGGGGCTTCCTACCATCACGGCGCTTGATCGTACTATCTGATGCAGTAATGCGAACATAAAAATCGTGTATGACAGTCAAAAAATCCCATTCATGTAAATTGTGTTGCAATATGCGATACAGTATTTTATGGTATGTGTATGGAGGTTGATTGATATGGCATTCGTGAACTTAACGTTGTACGTCAGTCTTGCAACAACGCTTTCTTAAGGTCTTCCATAGAAGAATACGATGGTGCGTTAGGGTCTCTGGAAATTCTTCTAGCTTCTTCCATAGCAGCCAGTGTTTCAGTGTTATATTGTGGCTGCTTAATTATGAATGGGAAACCGCCTTCCATTATGGAAGTTCGTAAGAAAATATTGATAGCATCAGTGACGGAAATTCCGAAGCTGCCAAATAAGTCTTCAGCACTTTGTTTTACACTTGGTTCAATACGTATGTTGATGTTTGCAGTTTTAGACATATTATTACCTCCAACTACTTATATTGTATTGCAAATGTTAAACAAATGTTTTGTGGTTGCTTGTATTTGAGTTTTTGACGTAATACTCATATAATTTTCCACGTAAAGCACATTTAAGTTTATGAGGTGTTGCGCTATGACTGCCCAAATGATCGCTAGTCTTAAGAACGGTTTGAAAGGCATATAAAAGCACATAAAACAGCTTAAGATACATATTCTTTAGCAGTATTAAACACGCATTGCACATGATGTTTGTCATTATGTTTGCACGTGCGCGTTGGTTTTTGCATGTTTTTGCATGTTTTTGCATGTTTTTGCGCGTTCTTATCGTTCTTATAAGCAAGCGTTATCTTTTTATCTAACTGATTTTCATTGTTGAAATTTATTCAATAACAGTAAGAATGAAACTTTAATAACAAGTAAGAACGAAGCAATAATAATGAATAATAATATAGAAAATGCAACTAATAGTCGCGATAACAATAATAAGCAGTCAGCTAGCAACTTAATATTGCGTATTGATAATGTAACAAGATCTTATTCTCGTGGATTTGGCCGTAAGAAGACAACTCGCCAAGTTTTACATAACGTATCTTTTGATATTCATTCTGGTGAAATATTTTGCTTGCTTGGTCCAAATGGTGCAGGTAAAACAACTACCGTGAAAATTGTTGGTACGTTGTTGGCTCCTGATAATGGTAGTGTTCGTATTGCCGATATTGATGCTGTGAGTAATCCTCGAGAAGCACGTAAGCACGTGTCGTTACTTCTTGGAGGTGAGCGAGGATTTTATCAAAGGTTAAGTGCATTAGATAATCTTCGTTATTTTGCGGATCTTTCCGCTGTTCCATATAGGGAGCAAGGAAAGCGTATTCACGATGCTCTTGAGCAAGTTGATTTACTTGATAAAGCTCATGATGTTGTTCAAACTTTTTCAAGGGGAATGTGGCAGAGGTTGCATATTGCTCGATCGCTGGTTGCTAGAACGGATCTTATGCTTTTAGATGAGCCTACCACTGGTTTGGATCCTGAAAATGCTAGGAAAGTACGTGAAATTATTCATGCTTTACGAGATCAAGGAATAGCGATTTTGTTAACTACGCATGAGATGAGTGAGGCTGAAAAATTAGCTGATACTGTTGCTGTAATAAATCACGGTAATATTATCGCTCAGGGAAGTGTTCAGCAGTTGGCTTCTTTGCAGCATATTGATCATGTAACAATGTACGCGTATGACGGTGAAGTATCAAGCGGAACTCCTAGTGTTAAGGAAGAATTGCAAAAACTTGATGGAGTGTTGTGGTGTGATGTTTTTGAATCGCATGGAGTGTTAAATATTACTATCGCGTGGAGTAAAACATTATCTCAAGAACGAAATATTAAAATTCCTGTTGATGGGATTACGCGTTTAGGTGATCGCGCTGCAAGTTTGGAAGAAACGTATCTTGCTATTGTGCAAAATGATAATATTTCTGCGTCAAATATTTCTACTTCTTCTTCTGCTGCTGCGCCGTCTTCTTCGTCTTCTTCACTTTCATTGAGTAAGTAGGAGGCTTAATATGAATACTTCTGCTCATTCATACGCTTCTGTGATTCGTGGCATGTGGTTTCAGCTTAAAAGCTTAGCAAAAACAACGTTTTTCTTGCAAAATGCGATACTTGCTCCAGTATGTTTTGCGTTGATGAAAATTGTTGCATACTATGGTTTTTCTCATAATTGTGCCAACTTCCTTAATAATATTTGGGTTGATTCTTCTATAGCTGGATTATGGTCTGCTACAACTACTGCTGTTGGAATTATTGGATACCAGCGTTATTTAGGAACATTACAATATTTAACTTTAAGTGTTATATCACCTTCTGCAGTGTTTCTTCCTATTGTAGGATCCGCAGCTTTACTTGGTTGTATTGGTATGCCGCTTGCGATTATTACCGTTGCTGTTTTCTGCCATGGGTTCTTTATGATAACATTCACGCAGTTAGTTGGATACTTACTTTCTATGCTTGCTTGCGTAGCTTCTGCTGCATTATTATCTGGAATTTTTGTATTATGCCGTAAAGCTACAGTTTATGAAGGTTTGATTTTAATTCCGGTATGGATGCTTTGTGGAATAGTGATTCCTGTAGAATCAATGCCATTGCCTGCTCGCATTATTGCGTTTATTCATCCGCTTACGTCTGCAGTGTGGGTGGCTCATGCGCAATCGTTTAATGCTACTACTGTGTTAGCAATTGTGTTATGTATTGTATTATCCAGCGTTCTGCTTGTTATTGCAGGTTTCATGTTACGTCATGCTATTCGACTTGCAACGCTTAATGGAAGTTTGAACATAATATGATACGAAATAATAATCAGGTTGAAACTATGCAAAATAAAATTATTCAAAATAGTAAGTACGCTGAATTGCATCAATATAATCAATATTCACAGTATGGTCACGTGAGCGTGTTATCTAGTATACGAACTGGCGCAAGAGTGAGTATACAGAGTATACCTAGCTTAAATAGTTGGAATACTGCTGTTATTCGTATGATTGTTGAGCCTCTTTTATCCACGTTCTTATACGTTTTTCTAGCTGGAGCTGTGAGCGGAGGCTTCAATGGAGCAGCTAGTTATGCGACTAGCGCGGGTTTTAATCATAGTTTGATTGCTTCAACTCTTGCTGCTGTGATGGGAGCGTGTTCTATTTCTACAAGTATGACTGTGTCAGAGGCGCTAGCATGGGATCGTTTTGAAGGCACAACACCATTCGTGCTTACAAGCGCGAAAGTTGCATTACCATTATGGTTCGGTCGTATCATTGCGCTCGTGACTATTTCTTTAGTGAGTGATGCTGTGACTTTGTTTATAACAATGCTTGTAGTAAGCCCGAGTGCTTTCTTTGTGATTAATATGAGCGCGTTGATGCTGTTGTTCCTTATTGTTCCTGTTGCTTCTACGGGATTTGGTATTGCTATAGCTGCTATAAGCATGATGATGAATGATGTTTATACTATTTCTAACGCGCTTAGTGCAATACTTCCTATTGTTTGTGGTGTGATTGCTCCAATTAGCGTATTTCCTAAGATGATGCAATACGTGTTATACGTGATTCCAGTAACTCATGTTACTCAAGCATCTCGTAGTATAATTGATGGTTCTGTAAATGTTGGCGTATCGCTACTTGTGATTCTTATTGTTGGCATGTTATGGGCAATTGTTGGTGTGATCATATGGAATATTGGTGTGGCGGTTCAACAGTGTAAAGGTACTTTAACAAATATAGGGTTTTAGGTAATAAATATGTGAATTTAGTTAATTAAATAAGGATTTTATTAGTGGGTATAGGGGTGGGTGATACTAAAAGCATGTTGATTATTGCGTAAGATTGTTCAGCAAGTTATTAAGCCAATCTTAAACCTTTTAACGATAGCTTTTCCTATCGTTAAAAGGTGCCAAAATTTTATGCAATTGTTTTGTTGTTATTTTTGCTTTTTCTTTAAACGAGAGTATAGTGTTACCAAATTTGTAAAATAAGCTATTGGATTTGTGTAGTTTGTAGTGAATTATTTAAGTTGGATAGCAATTTGCAAGTAATCATGCGAGTAGTTATGTAAGTTTGCATGTAAGTATTCATGTAAGTTTGCATTATTTTGCAAGAGTTTTAGGGGAGAGCTGGTTGCTGTGAAGACGATTTTTAGCAAAGATAATATTTTTATTCGTATGAGATCTATTAGTCCTGCATTGCGATGGGCGCTGGTTGGCTTCTGTTTTTCTATGCTTGGCAATCAAGCGTATGAAGGATCGGTTTTGCCTTCGATTATTATTGTTGGCTTGCCGGCTTGGGTGATTGGTTTTCGTAAGACTTTCATGACGGTTGCCGATTTTCTTTCGCCATGCTCTGGTTGGATTGTTGATAAGCTTGGTGGTTTTCGCGCTCTTGCAATGACTGAAGGTGTAGAAGGCGTGCTCAGTTTGCTACCGCTTCTTATGCTTGGCTCTCCTGCGTGGAAGTGGTCGCTTGTTGCTCTTTCTTGCGCGTTGTTGATTACTGGTCAAGTGATTGATATTGCCAGTGAAGTTTTCGAGGTTGATGCTGCAGGCGGCGATGACGGCATGATTGTAAACTACAGCGGCATTGTAAGCGTTTTGGCGAGTGTTACAGGAACCTTGCTCGGCTCTCCGCTTGGATCTTGGATTGCAAGCTGGTCGATTCCTGCGGTTTTGATTTTCTCGTCCGTGACTTCTTTTGCGGCTTGTGCTACGCGATTTATTATGAAACAAGACATTGCGCAAGCATCTAACGAAGTAGAGGGAGCGTCGCAAGATGTAGAGAATGAATCGCAAGCGATTAGTGAAGAAGGAGAAGTATCGCAAGTATCGCAAGAAAATGACGTTGCCAACAAATCTACAGCTAAGCAATCTGTGAATCCATTACTCAAGAGTAAAATCATGCTTCTTGCTGGATCTCTTTTGGTTGCTTTTATTCCTGCATGCTCTGTTTCTTATATTCTTCTTGGTCTTGGTAAGCAATATGGTTCTAACTCTTTGACGATATTGTATATTTTCACTGGTGTAGGAAGCGTGCTTGCGTCCGTTTTGTATGCGCATTCGTCTCAAAAACTCGGTTTAAGAAAAGTTGCGATTTTAGGTATTGCTGTGAGCCTGCTTGCTTATTGCCTTATGTTTATTAATCTTTTGCCAATGATGTGCTTTGCATTCTTACTTGAAGCTATTGGCGGAATGCTACTAGTAGAGCCGATTATTGTTGCGCGTCAGATTCTGTTTAAAGGAAGTACTCTCGCTAAGTTTTCTGGTTGGGCGCGCCTCGCGTTTGCGATTGGTGCTACTACTGGTTCGTGGATTGGATTTGCATTCTCGTCTACGTTCCAATGGCAGCTTTTGCCTATACTCGCGCTGATTTTCACAGCAGGATTGCTGATTGTTTTACCGCAGTTACCGAACACGAGTTATGTCACAGACTAGGGTGCGATGCTATTTCATAATTCAATAGTTGTGATTTTACTCAAATATACTTGCTGAATCGACACAACATAGAAATCTAACAATTTGCATATATATGCATACCTATGTATAATCTGTAAAAAATAAAAAATAAAAATCTTGCAAGTGTAAATACAAATAAAAGAGTATAAAATATTCTGCACAACTTATAATACAGGAGACTCTTATGCACAAGATTATTCAAAAGTGGAATAGTATTGACCTTATTCTGCGCATTGTCATTGGTCTTTTTCTCGGTGCTGCACTTGGTATTTTTGTGCCTGCTCACGTTTATGTGCTTGATCTTATGGGAAAGCTATTTGTGAGCGCACTTAAATCTGTTGCTCCGATTTTGGTGTTTTGCTTGGTGATTGGCGCGCTGGCGAAAGCAAAAAGTGTTGGCAACATGAGGCTCGTAATCGTGTTGTACGCGCTATCTACGTTTACTGCAAGCCTTGTAGCTGTATGTGCGGCTATGATTTTCCCTGTTAATTTCACTTTTGCGCATGTTGAAGCAGCATCTTCGCCGTCTCCTCAAGGAATCGGTGAAGTTCTTAATTCTCTTGTGTTAAATATTGTTGTCAATCCGGTAGATGCCCTTGCTAAGGGTAACTTTATTGGCATTCTTTTCTGGGCAATTGCGTTTGGTGTTGCCCTTCGCTTAGCTGAACCTTCTACCAAAGCATTCTTCGATAATGTTTCGTCTGCTATTGGAAAAATTGTTCACTGGATTATTAATGCAGCACCTTTTGGCATCATGGGTCTTGTGTATACAACAGTGGCAAGCAATGGTCTTCGCATTTTTAGTGAGTATGGTTCCGTTATTGCCTTGTTAGTTTGCACAATGGCTGTTGTTGCTCTGATTGTTAATCCTATTTTGGTCTTCCTTCTTACTCGCAAGAATCCGTATCCTCTTGTTTTTAGAACTTTGCGTGATTCGGGTGTCACAGCGTTCTTCATGCGTTCTTCTGCTGCGAATATTCCTGTAAATATGAATTTGTGTGAAAAGCTTGGATTTAACAAAGACAATTATTCTGTTTCGATACCGCTTGGTTCAACTATTAATATGAGTGGAGCTGCTATAACGATTTCTATTATGGCTTTGTGTGCTGCGCATACACTTGGTATTTACGTTGATATTCCAACGGCTGTGATTTTATCTGTACTTTCTGCAGTTTCTGCTGCAGGTGCATCTGGTGTAGCAGGTGGTTCGCTTTTGCTTATACCTCTTGCATGCTCGTCGTTTGGTATTTCAAACGATATTGCTATGCAGGTAGTTGCTATCGGTCTTATTATTGGCGTTATTCAAGATTCTTGCGAAACTGCACTTAATTCTTCCACAGATGTTCTCTTTACAGCAGTTGGCGAATATCGCATGTGGCAGCATGCGGGTCTTAAATTTGTAATGGGTAAGGATCACGAGACTGTGCAGCTTAAAAAGTAGCTGTTGTTAAGTATTCTTCTTAGTGCACGTTCTTACGTTTATGCGTTTTATGAGCGTGCGCTTTTTGCTATATTTTGTGGGGTGTTATTGTAAATGAATTTAGCAGACGTGCAAATAAAAGAGTACGAAAAGTATAATAGCAAAGATATTTTAAGGCTGTATGATTCCGTTGGCTGGTCTGCGTATACAGATGATTTAGTCGCTTTGGAACATGGTTTTAACAATTCACTCAAGGTTTTAGCTGCATATAAAAATGATGAGCTAGTTGGCATTGTTAGGGCTGTTGGTGACGGGTATACGGTTGTTTTTATTCAGGATATTCTTGTCTTGCCTGAGTATCAAAGGCAGGGGATAGGGTCTGCTTTGTTAAAGGCGATTGTGGATCGTTATCCTCATGTTCGTCAAATCCAATTGACCACGGATTGTACTGAAAAAACTATTGCTTTTTATAAATCAGCTGGTTTTATTGAGTTTTCAGAAATCGATTGCTGCGGTTTTATAAAAGACAGAACATGATACAGTCGTTTTATCACTATTGGGTAAGGAATAGCAAAATAGCGAAAATAGCGAAATAGCGAAATAGTAGAAGTGGAATCAGCATTTTTAGTGCGCATTAGGCTTTAGGAAAGTGGTAGGTTGTGTTGGCAGGAATGCTTCGGTTAATCCACGCATTTGCTGCGATTATGCTTCCGCTGCCAATTGTGGTTTCGCCGCCTAAGATTGTTGCGTTTGCGTAAATTACTACGTTGTCACCAATATTAGGGTGGCGCTTTCCGCCTTTTACAGGATTTCCATCCTCGTCTAGCGCAAAACTTTTTGCACCCAGCGTTACGCCTTGGTAAAGCTTAACATGCTCGCCGATTACAGTTGTTTCGCCGATTACAATGCCGGTTCCGTGATCAATGCAAAAATATGCGCCAATTTTCGCGCCTGGATGAATGTCGATTCCGGTTTTTCTGTGTGCATATTCGCTCATAAGTCTAGGAATTAGCGGTACGTTAAGTTCGTAGAGTGCATGAGCTGTGCGGTGAATAAGCATTGCATAAAAACCTGGGTATGCGAGTGTTACTTCTACTTTGCTTGTGCAAGCAGGATCGCCTTCGTATATGGCTTGAATATCTGTTAAAAGTAACTTTTTAATTGTAGGAAGAGTATTTATAAATTGATCGCAAATTTCTCGAATTTTAACTGCGTCGTTTGTGTAGGATTGAAGTTCGTGGAATATAATGCGTTCTATAGTGTCTAGTGCGTTTGAAGTAACGGTATACAAACTAGCGTTATTATTCAAACTAGCGTTGAGTTGCGTAGTATTATTGCTTTCATTGCGCACATGCAACTCAGGCAAAAGTAACACCTGAGTCGCATGTATGAGCGCAATAATATTGTGATAGTTAGGTATGAATGTAGCTTGCCTTATGTCAGAATCATGAATTGAGTTGAGTTTGCTTATAAGGTCAAGATGCTCATTCATACATTAATCTCCAGTATTTTTATTTTCTTTATTTCTTCTTATTTTCTAGTTTTGATTACTAACTAATATTGTCATTTATTATTTAATCAAAACTTGTGTGCTTATAGTAGTTCTCCTAAAGGTATTTAGTCTTCAAATAATGCGGTAGACAAGTATCGATCTCCGGAATCTGGCAGTATTGCAACGATAGTTTTGCCCGCATTTTCTTCTCTTTTTGCTTCTTGGATTGCTGTCCAAACTGCAGCTCCGGAAGAAATACCTACGAGCACGCCTTCCTTTTTGCTTATAAGCTTACCACTTTCGATTGCGTCTTCATTTGTTACATGAACAATGCGATCGTAAATGTTTTGGTTGAGCACATCTGGCACGAATCCTGCGCCGATTCCTTGAATCTTGTGTGCTCCTGGCTTGCCGCCTGCGAGCACAGGGGAGTCGGCTGGCTCTACTGCGATTACTTCAAGATGCGGATTTTGCTCCTTTAAATATGTGCCAGTACCCGTGATCGTGCCGCCAGTTCCAACGCCAGCGATAAGAATATCCACGTTTCCGTCAGTGTCTTGCCAAATTTCTGGGCCGGTTGTGTTGTAGTGTGCGTGCACATTTGCTTGGTTGGTAAATTGTCCTGGAGTCCACGCGTTTGGCGTGTTTTCAACGATTTCTTTCGCCTTGGCAATTGCGCCTTTCATTCCTTCTGCAGCTAGGGTGAGCACGAGTTCAGCTCCGTATGCTTTCATAAGTTTTCGGCGTTCAATAGACATGCTTTCTGGCATGACGATAATGCTTTTGTATCCTTTTGTTTGAGATATCATTGCAAGACCAATACCTGTGTTTCCGGAAGTTGGCTCAACAATTACTGAGCCTGGTTTGAGAGTTCCTGCGGCTTCTGCTTCTTCAATCATCTGCTTTGCGATGCGGTCTTTTACGGAACCTGCTGGGTTGAAGTATTCGAGTTTTACGAGGATTTTTGCTTGAAGATTGTGCTCTTTTTCAATGTGAGTAAGCTCCAGAAGTGGAGTGTGACCTACGAGTTCTTGCACGGACTGGTAGATGTTAGACATAATATTTCCCCTTACTTGTTTGTTTTGTTTTGTTTAATTTTGTTTGTTTTTAATTTTTTAAAAATAATTTTTATTAATAAAGCGACTATTGCTTATTAGTTGTTTCTAACGATGCCATTTATTCGTTTTAATATTTAATCCGTATCAATTTTTATTTTTTAACATTTTATATTCGAATTTTGGCATAAAAAAAGAAACAGCGCGCTGTTTCTTGAATCGTAATTTGCTGTGTTTTAACGTAAATGCTTTTAACACAGGCTAGATGTTATGCACAGTCAGTGCTTGAAAACATCATTTCGATTAAGAAATGCGCAACAGCATACGTTACAACAACAATTTGTCATCATATTTGTATGATACATGTGCACTCCTTTACTCGTCGAAATGGTGATAAGTGAAGACTATAGCGAATGGATTTGTGTTTGTCAAACTTTGATTTGTACTACTTTTTCTGCGTGAGTGTCTGATTCTGGCTGTTTTGGGGCACTGGTGCAGATTGCGTTCTGCGTTATTGTCTCATTTTGTCTATCTTCGGACATTAATGCAGTTTGCGCGCTGCGTGAGTGTCTCTGTTTGGCACTAGTGGTCATTAGGTGCAAAATTGCAGAGATTGGCTACTTTAAGGCGGTGAAGAAAATTGCCGCAAACGGCAAAATCTTCACTGGTATTTATTAGATGCGTATCTCAATAGCAGATGTATATCTCACTGACATGTGCGTATCTCAATAACTTTAACTTACAGTATGTCAACCCAGTTTTGTCTAGCATGAAGTATTCTATGCACCATAACTGTTTTGTTCTCTTCGCAAATTTTATAGAAGATTACATATTTTTTAACGAAACATCTTCTAAAGTTTTTGCTACTTAGGTAATCATCGTTCGCCAGTCTGTATCGATACGGCATTGTTGATAGGTTTGAAACAGTGGCTTCTACGTTATCGAGGAATTCGGCTGCTGTAATTGGTGAGTCTAGATTGTGCGCAATGTAATGAACTATGTCTTGCAAATCTTTGTGGTAACTTTGCGAAACGATTATTGCGTATTTTTGGTTATTTTGCGCCATTGTTGAGTTCTTCTCTTAAGCTTCGCATTGATTCTTCAAAAGATAATGTGCGATTGTTACTAAAATCAGACTCGCTTTGAGAGAGTGACCTGTACAGTTCATATTTGCTCATGAACTTGTTGAATAAGTCAATACTCATTACAGCTAAGTCTCCGCGACCGTTTTTTGTAATGAAAACTGGCTCTTTTGTTTCGTGACAGAATGTTGATATCTCGTTGTAGTTATTGCGTAAATCTGTGCTTGACTTAATAGTTGGCATCGTGCGAGTCCTTTGAGATGATTGTTATTTCGTTATTTTTGGCTATTTTATTATTTTTTTGAATGAGCTTATCTAGTTTGCTTTATGTATATAAATAAATTATCAACATAGTTTAATGTAATATAAAGATATTATATGATTATTTCTTTAGATTATTGACTTTGATTGTTTGATTTCCATAATGCTAGTAGCCAATCGTTGCAAATTTGCAGTGATTGGCTACTTTGTTGTTGGTTTGCGCATTTGATACGTTTATGCTGATATTACATATGAGATCAGCGTTTTAATTTGATTTTTTTTTAACTCTATGCTTATTATTTCTAGCAAGCATTATGTATAAGTGTGTTTAAGCATTTATATGTGTTGTCAAGTAGATAAGCATGACCAATCAGGATAAGTATGATAGTGTAGCTTTCAATGCTTTGTAGCGAGTGAATAAGCAAATAGCTTATGAAGATGCTAGCTGCGAAAATGCTATTAGAGAAGAGATAGTAGAAATAGTATAGATATAAAGGAAGTGAGAGGTAGCGAGAATGAGTAAAACTGACAACGCGGCAAATCAGCAATCATCCACACTGCATCCCGACGTAAAAAATTACGTAAAACTATTTTTCAAAGAAAACAAGTTTGTAGCTTTTCTTTCGATGATAGTTTTTATTGCCTTGTCTATGATTTTCACTGCTATTTCTTGGCTTTTGCAAATTATTTTCGACTATATGTCTGGCAAAGGAGCCTTCTCTTTAACTACTATTTTGCTGCTTGTCGCTTCCTTTATGCTGGTAATCTCCCTGATTTTTGCGTTGAAGCGCAGTGCGTACCCTCGCTTTCTTGAAAAAGCAATGAATCAGTATAAAGAGTCTGTTATTAAGAAGCTTTTAAAGAAGAGTTATAGTGATTTTTCGCTTGCGAATTCCGGCACGTATCTTTCTGTACTTACTAATGATTGCGAGCGTATTCAAGAAAAGTATTTGAAGAAGATTTTTGACTTTGCTCAAGACGTTCTTATGCTTGTAAGTTCGCTGGCTCTTATGATTTACTATAGTCCGCTGCTCACTGTTATTGCTCTTATTATTTCTGTGCTTCCTATGGCGTGCTCAATTCTTACAGCTAGCGGAATTGCCACTCGAGAGGAGCAGGTTTCTAAGTCGAATGAGTCTTACACTGCTTTAACGAAGGATGTTTTGAACGGAGTTTCAGTTATTAAGAGTTTTAAGGCGGAGCAGGAGGTTATTGATCGCTACAAGAATCAGTCGATGGAGCTTGAGCATACGAAGAATCTTCGCGAAAAAACGATGACTACTGTTTCTGCTCTTGGCACGATTTCAAGTCTTGGGACTCAGCTTGGCGTGATGCTTGTTGGTGCTTGGATGGTTAACGCTCATGTTGGCGTTATTACTGCTGGCATGGTTTTAGCTTTCACTAATTTGATGAATGGCGTTCTTCAGCCTATTGCAACTCTTCCGCAAATGCTTGGCGAGATGAAGGGTGCTAAGAGGCTTATTAGTAAGATGGCTGATTATATGAGTAACGCTAAGGAAGATTCTGGCGAGATTATTGACGATTCTATTAAAAGTGTTGTTTTGCGAGATGTTTCGTATTCTTATGATGCGGATCATAAAGTTTTGAAAAATGTAAATCTAACTTTGCAAGCTGGAAAATCTTATGCAATAGTAGGACCTTCTGGAGCTGGTAAGAGTAGTTTGATTAATCTGCTTATGGGATACTACAAGGATTATGAAGGTAGTGTGAAGCTGAATAATCACGAGCTTAGCAATGTAAGCAAGAGTTCGCTTTACGATAAGACTACTCTTATGCAGCAGTCTGTGTTTATGTTTGATGCTTCGATTTTAGATAATATTACGCTTTTTAAGCCGTTCCCGAATGCGGAAGTTAATCGCGTGATTCACTTGGCTGGTTTGGATGATTTGATTGCTGCTAAAGGCAAGGATTATCAGTGTGGCGAGAATGGTAGTCATCTTTCTGGCGGCGAAAAGCAGCGTATTGCTATTGCGCGAAGCTTGCTTAAAAAGTCCGAGATTCTGTTGGTTGATGAGGCAACGAGTGCGTTAGATAACGAGACGAGCGCGAACGTAACGCAGTCTATTCTGGATTTGCAAGGAATTCTTCGACTTGTGGTAACTCACCGCTTGGATGCTAATTCGCTTAAGCAATATGATGAGATTCTTGTGATGAAAAGCGGCGAACTTATTGAGCGCGGAAGCTTTGAGGACCTTATGAATCAGAAAGCTTACTTCTACTCGCTTTACACTGTGTCTATGTGAGGATGTTGACTGGCTTGTTGAAATGTGCTGAGCAATTTAGCGCAATAGATCCTGAGCCAGTGTTAGTGGCCATTAGGTGCAAATTTGCAGCGATTGGCTACTTTGAGATATTGAGAGTTTAAATTATCCAGATTATAATAGTAGCCATCAAGTGCAAAATTGCAGCGATTGGCCACTTTGTGGTTGGCTACTTTGTGGTTGGCTGATCTTGGATTGTCCACTTTACAATTGGCTAATCTTGATTCGGTCACTTATGCATACTTTGTCGCAGTGCTTGCGGAAATATTTGCATAGAAATAAGAGCTTTGTGCCACAGCACGTTTGCACAATACTTATTGAAAGGATGCTAGATATGCCTGTTAAAGAAATAAAGAGAGACTATTATATTCAAAAGCTCGATTCGACGAAAAATAATGGTCTTATCAAGGTAATATCCGGCATGCGTAGATGTGGTAAAACGTATATTTTAATGAAACTATTTTATGACCATTTGATTGCGGATGGTGTAGAAGATGATCATATTATTCGCATAGCATTGGACGATAGAAGAAATAAGGACTTGCGTAATCCTGATAATATTCTTGCACATATTGATGAGCTTCTGAAAGACGATAAGACATACTATCTGTTTATTGATGAAGTTCAAATGATGGATGATTTTGTAGATGTGCTTAATAGTTTTTTGCATATCAGTAATCTAGATGTTTACGTTAGCGGTAGTAATTCTAAATTCCTTTCGTCGGATATCGTTACAGAGTTTAGAGGAAGAAGCGATCAGATTAGAATTTATCCTCTTTCGTTTTCTGAATTCATGTCTGTTCGTGAAGAGGATGAGCGGGATGCTTGGGAAGAATATTGGAGATTTGGCGGTCTTCCTCAAGTTGTTTTAATGGAAAGCGATGAGCAAAAACGCGAGTTCCTTCAATCAGTTTTTGAAAACACTTATAAAAGAGATATTCTTGACCGTCATGCAATACGAAAAAGAAGTGAACTTGATGATGTTACTAGAGTAATCGCTTCTTCTATTGGAGCTTTAACTAGCACTAGAAAAATCGTTCAAACGTTTAAATCTGTTTCACAGGTTTCGACTACAAGAACGACTGTTGAGAGATATATCTCTTATCTAGAAGATTCATTCCTTTTAGAGAGCGCTATTCGATATGACATTAAAGGCAGGAAGTATATAGGTAGTCCTGTGAAGTATTATTTTACGGATCTTGGCGTAAGGAACGCGCTTCTCGGCTTTAGGCAGATGGAAGAAACTCACATAATGGAAAATGTTATTTACAACGAGTTAAAACGTCTTGGTTACAAGGTGGATGTTGGTAGTGTGCAAGTTAGTGAAGTGAATAAAAATGGTAAATCAGTTCGCAAACAAACGGAAGTTGATTTTGTTGTAAATATGGCAGATCAAAGATTTTATATTCAATCTGCGCTTGCGCTACCTACTAGAGAGAAGACGTTGCAAGAAGAGAAATCTTTGATGAATATTAGTGATGCGTTCCGTAAGATTATTCTTGTTGGTGGGAGCGTAAAGCCTTGGCATACTGAGGAAGGCGTTCTTGTATTGGGATTGCTGAATTTCCTTCTTAATCCTGAAACTATTTATAAGTAAGGCATTGCGATTTTTTACACCTGAGCTGGTGCTAGTAACCATTAGGAGTAGTTTTTCCTTCTGTGTTAGTGTCTCTGTTTGACTTAGTGGTCATTAAGTGCAGATTTGCAGTGATTGGCTACTTTGTGATTTTTGTACGATAATGTGCGTGCTGGTACATAGGATTGAGTTGCTTGTAGGATGGAGCTGATCGTATGGAGGAGCTGATTGTATGGCAGAATATGATTTACCGATTTTAGAGTATGATTCCGATAAAAGCGCAGTTTTAATGCCAAATCACGATAATATTTCTGTTCAGCTTCCATCTAAAGCGGTTTTTGCTTTCTTGGGCGATGAAATTGATCAGTATGCTTTAAGTAGAAAAGCTACGATTGTAGCAAATTTTGAATCTGCAACTAAAGTATATCCGATATATGTTTTGGAAGAAAAAGTAGGAAATGCAGTAAGAGAAAATACAGGCAGCGAAGTAGAAGAAGAAACGCAAAAAATCTGCTTAGTGCAGGCTCCAGTTGGCGCTCCTGCCGCTGTTCAGATCTTAGATTGGTTGATTTCTTACGGTGTTAGCGAAGTTGTTAGTGCTGGTTCTTGCGGATCGCTAGTTGATTATGCGGAAAACGTTTTTCTGGTTCCGTATAAAGCTTTAAGGGATGAGGGGACTTCTTATCATTATTTGCCTCCAAGTCGTTATGTTGATGTTTCAGAGCGTTCAAGGCGTGCTATTTTGCAAACTTTGCAGGCGCATAATTTGCCTTATCATGAAGTTAAAACGTGGACTACGGATGGGTTTTTTCGTGAGACTAAGACGAAAGTTGCTAGTCGTAAGCAGGAGGGATGCGCGGTTGTTGAAATGGAGTGTTCTGCTTTAGCTGCATGTGCACAAATGCGCGGGATTGTTTGGGGTGAAATTCTTTACACTGCAGATACTTTGCACGATGTTGAAAATTATGATGAGCGTAATTGGGGTGGGGACTCTAAAGCGTATGCGCTTGAGCTTTGTATTGAAGCAGCGTTGCGTATTTGATGCGTTTATGCTGATATTACATGTTGAATCAGCGTAAACGTGTCATTAAGTATTGTTGTGCTGTAATCGCAGAATCCTATCAGCATAATCATGATAGTAATCGTAATAGTAAAATTTAATATAATTCATCCAATCGTGCTAATATAATTTACAATATATGCACGAAAGGACGGTGACTATTATCACTACATTATTAAACGCTAATGGTAGCAATATGGTTACTTTAAAAGAAGCAAAATCTTGCGGACTGTCAAAATACAAGTTTTATAAATTTGTTAAAGATAATGAACTAGAACAGTTAAGCGGTGGAATATATGCGTCTAAAGACTCGTGGGTAGATGAGTTGCTCCTTATTCATAAGCGTTCACCATCCGCTGTTTTTTCTCACGACGAAGCTTTCTTTTATCATGGATTAGTTGATATGGAGCCAATTACTCACACTATTACTGTTTATAGTGGTTTTAATGCTCACCGACTGAAAGCATCGTGCAATGTGAAAGTTTATAGCGTAAAAAAGGAATTGCTTGAAGTTGGAAAGATTTTAGTCACGGATAATCTCGGTAATAAAGTGCCAATGTATAATCTCGAAAGAACTGTCTGTGACGCGTTTAGAAGCAGAAATTTAATTGAAATTCAAGAATTTAATACAATCTTGAAATCCTATATTGCTAGACCAGACAAAGATCTCAATTTGTTAATGGAGTATGCGAAACTTTTTAGAGTAAACAATGTTGTTCGCAAGTATTTTGAGGTGTTACTATAAGTGAATTTAACTGATGCGCAAATAAGAGGTAGAATCAAAAACCTCGCCGAACAAAATAACGCAGATCCTCGTGTATTAATGCGTCTAACGTAGTCATGCGCTAGTGTCTATTAACTGCAGATTTGCAGCGATTGGCTACTTTTGGATTGACTGATTTGTGATTGGTTGATTGGGATTTAAAAATAAACGCCAGTAAAGTTTATTTTTAACTCTACTGGCGTTTATTAGTTATTTTCGTTATTAGTTATTTTCGTTTTTACTTGCTGTGTTTACCAAAATAATCTGCTAAATAAACTGCGACAAAACAATGCCAGCAATCATAAGCGGAATGTTGAAAATAAGGAATGTTGGAACGCAAGTATCCCAAATATGACTGTGCTGACCGTCCGCGTTTAAGCCGGCAGTAGGTCCAAGCGTGGTATCGGAAGCAGGAGAACCTGCGTCGCCAAGAGCTGCAGCTGAAGACATAAGAAGAATCGTTGCAGGAGTGCTAAAACCAATGCTCTGGCAGAGTGGCACGAACAAAACCGCAAGAATAGGAACTGTACCAAACGAAGTACCAATACCCATAGTGACTAGCAAGCCAATAATCGTAATTACAAAAGCAGCAATTAACTTGTTTTGTCCCATGGCAGTAACGCCTATATGTACAAGTTCATCAACCCCACCAGTTGCTTGAATCACATTAGCGTAGCCGCCAGCAATCAGCATTACGAAAGCAATAAGACCCATAAGCTTTACGCCACCCATAAGCTGCTTGTCGATGTCGTTCCACTTTATTGCGCCAAAAATAATCATGGTTGCAAGACCTGCAAGAGAAGAAAGCGAAAGATCCTTACTAATAACTTGCACTACTACAACAACAATAATTGCAAGAATAGTTACGTAATGTGCTTTAGTAAGAGGGCCAACAACAGCGTCCGCAGCACGAGTATCCGCTTGCGTGGTTTCATATTCGCGAGGCTTGCGGTATAGCACAAAAACTGCGAACAGTAAGGCTGCAAGCATTGCAGCACCCAAATACCAGTTAACAGCACTAACGTCTGCAACACTAACCTTCATGCCGTTTTTAGAAAGATTCGTAGCAATAACAGTTTGGAAAATTAGGCCAAATCCAAATGGAATAGCAATGTATGGAACTTCAAGACCAAAAGCGGTGCAGCAGGCAGCGGCTCGGCGATCAATCTTAAGTTTGTTCATAACTTGCAAAATCGGCGGAATAAGAATAGGAATATAAGCAATGTGAACTGGAACAATGTTTTGAGACATGCACGCAATTACTGTTAAAACAGCAAGAAGAATGAATTTGTTAGTTCCAATAATTTTGCTAATTTTTTTAGAAATAATTTGAGCCAAACCAGTTGCTGTAATTGCTTCCGCAAAAGTACCAAGTAAAATGTAGGCGAGTGCAGTTTGTGCGTTAGTAGAAAAACCGTCGCAAAGCAACGCCATAATCGTGTGATTCCCATCTCCAAAAAGCGGAAGATGGCCGGCAATGCCACCTGCAACGCAAGCTACTATCATTGATAGCAAAACATTAAGTTTTGCAAGACTAAGTGCGCATAGCACTACAACCGACACAATAACCGGATTAAATATAATATTTAAAATTTGCAAACTTAGCATGCCGTTCACCCCTTTAAATGCTTGAATTTAATATATTGTTTGAAGCAATACGTTTTATTTCGTATTGCTTAGGTTTGCGTTTTTGCATATGTATTCTTACATATGTATTTCTTACATTTAGTAATTAAAGACAATATAGCATGGAAGTGTTTACAACTTGTTTCTTAAGTAAATATAAAATATAAACAATTAAATAAAAAAATTAGAGTAACTCAACAATTGTTTACCCAAAAGAGTACGCTAAGGTACTAGTGGTGAAGAATTGATAAATCACCAAATGTTCGGTTTTACACCGTTTTATTGCAGCATTGCAACGTGAGTTTATCGCTGAAAAATAGCGGTAAAGCAATGCAAAATTAAAAATTGTTTTGCTCATTGCGAAAAATCTAACAATAAACAACAAACAAAAATTGAAAATTAAAAAAATTAAAAAATAGTTAAGTAGAGTAAGGAGGAATGCCTGACGATCTAAGCAACTGCAGTGTAAACTGTAAAAAAAGATATGCATTGCACTGCAATAAGATACTACGCTGTATCTGTAAGCTGCCGACGTCAAACGCACCAATTATGCAAGAAGATCAAACGCTTTTAGAAGCTAAAGAATTAGGGCTACAAAAATTTAGAAGATCACCATTCCATGATGTGTCGCTAACAGTTAAACCTCATCAAATTGTTGCAATATCAGGCGAACATGGCTCTGGGAAATCAGCTTTGCTGCTTGCGCTATCTGGTTACATGAAATTCACCAGTGGAACACTGAGCATTGTTGATACGAATATTCCTAGTGAAGTTCAAAAATCTCGACAGTACATCGGCTTGGGCTTGTTTAGTGGAATTAACGAATTCTACAAAACACAAACAATAGAAGAAGTGTTGATGAGTGAGCTGAAACTTGCAGCGCGCTCGCCGCTATTCTTGAAACAGTACAAGAATGATGTAAAAAACCGTGAAGCTCTACAGCAGTACGCGTACAATGTGCTCGCACAATGGAAAGTAGTATCTCCTCACAAAACAGCAATAGGAGAGTTGACGCCGTATGAGCGTATGCGTTTAGGAATTGCGCTAGCTTTGTTAAAACAGCCTTGGCTGTTATTTGTTGATGGAGTTGAAACAGAGCTTACTAGTGAGCAAAGTGAATGCTTAGTTGCAGATATTCGCACATACGTTAGTAAACATTACTGTTCTTGCCTTGTTGCAGTTTTGCAAAGTGGGTTGGAAAAGCAAGCGGATCAAGTTTTAAGACTCAACACAAACCGAGTGTATGACGCTAATAAGAATCAGCTTGGCAAACAGCTTAGTAATCAGCTTGGTGTACGTGAAGCAAATGGTGGTGAAAACAATGCGCGTTAATACTTTTGCTCTTGCATTTCGTGAGCTTAACAACACAATGAAAGGAAAAGCTCGAAAGCTTGTTATTGGAACCGTAGCTTTGATTCCACTTTTATACGGATCGCTGTACTTGTGGGCGTTTACGAATCCGTACAAGACGCTAAACACTGTGCCTGTGGCTGTTGTTGTTGAAGACACTGGTGCTGTGATTAATGGTGCTAAGCGCAATATTGGCAACGAAATCAAAACTCGGTTGAAAAACCAGAAAGATGGTAGTGAAGGTTTCCAGTGGAATTTTGTAAATAGTGCTGAAGCGAATAAGGGTCTTAAAAATGGCAATTATTTTATGGTAGCAACTATTCCAGCTTCCTTCAGTAAGTGCATTGCTTCCGCACAATACGATACTCCAACTAAAGCAAAACTTCACGTAAAGTATGATCAAGCAAGCAATATGCTGGCTTCGCAAATTGGTAAGACTGCTTTCCATACTATGCGTAGCGAAATAAGTGAAGCTATTGCGCAAGAGTATTGGGAGCACATGTTTGCGAAAGTAAATTCAGCTTCTGATTCTCTTGGTTCTGCTGCAAATGGAGCTGGTGCGTTACACAAGGGCTCAAAATCTTTGCAAGGCGGAATAAATAAGTTAGCTGATGGGTCGAATAAACTTTCGCAATCTTTGCAAAAACTTCAAGGCGGATTAGGAGAGCTTCAAAAAGGCGCGAATACTCTAACTGAAGCCAATGCTCGCAGTAAAGAAGGAGCGCAATATCTTGCACAAAAAACGCAAGATTTAGCAAACGGAGCTCAACAGTTAAGCGAAGGAACGCAAAGGTTATCGGCTGCAACAGACGAATTCTATGAAGGAGCTCAAAAGCTTGCAGCTTCAAGCAACGAATTAGAAGAACATGTTAAAGCTGGAAATGCTGAAACTAAAACGAAACTTGCGGGTCTTCTTATGCAAGCGCAAAACCCAGCAGTAACAAAGGAAGACGTGCTTGCTAATTTGCAAAGTTTGGCAGAAGGATTAGGAGAAAATTCTCATCTACTTGAAACAAATCTTTCTGCTTTAAGCGCTGGAGCAGACAGGCTTTCTGCAGGAAGCTTGCAAATAAAGGGCGGCGCTGACGCTCTTATGCAAGGCATGGAAAAAGTTAATGTTGGTTCAAATCAGCTTGCTGGTGGCGCAAATACGCTTGCTGACGGTTTGACTCAAGTGAGTAACGGTAGTGAGAAATTAAATAATGGCGTGAGTGTAGCAGCTCAAGGTTCTGCGAAAATAGTGAACGGTTCTGATCAGCTTAATTCCGGCGTTAAGAAGCTATCGGATAATACTCCAAAACTAGTTGAAGGCGCAAAAAAGTTGCATGACGGGCTTAAAGATGCTCAAAAGTCTGGAAAAATCAACAATATTGTGCAAAAAAGTAAGATGATGAGCGCGCCAGTTTCCTTGGAAGAACACGAGTATTCGCACGTTGAAAATTATGGAACTGGTTTTGCTCCTTACTTTATTTCCATCGGCCTTTGGGTTGGTGCTCTTATGGCAACCTTTGTTTTGAGAGTTATGGATAGGCGAGCGATACTAAACGGCATGAATCCGCTTAAAAGTGCGCTTATTAGCCTTACGCCGTTTGTGATTATGGGCATTGTGCAAGCTGTAATTCTTATGGGCGTAGTGCAGTTGGTATTAAAGCTGCAGATTGACAACGTTCTTGCGTTCTACGGTCTTGGAATTATTGCGTCCATCATGTTTATGGCAATAATGCAAATGATCATGGTGGTGTTCCATGTACCAGGGCGAATAGTTGCGATTGTGCTACTTATGTTGCAAATAACAAGCTCTGCAGGAACGTTCCCAGTACAAATGACGCCGGCATTCTTTAGAGCTGTTCACCCATACTTGCCAATGACGTACTCGATTATGGGGTTGCGTCAAGCAATGGCTGGAAAAAACAGTGGTGAAATAGTTTCCGGCATTGGAATGCTTGTGCTTTTCGGCGTTATTGCGATTGCCATAACAAGCATTGCCTTCCGCATGAAGCGTACTGTAACAATGTTTGATTTGCATCCTGTAATAACGCTTGATGCATAAGCGTTCATGCAGGCGCGATAATTAAAATCCCCGCAGCTCTTGTTGGTTGCGGGGATTGTTTTTAGTGAAGCTTGCTTAATTTAGTCACTTTATAAATACGTTATCCGACTTTAGAAAGTAGATGCGTAAACATCAGCAATAGCATCTTCGTCCATATGCATATAGGAGTTCTTCAAAAGTCGCTGCTGTTCTTTAACAACGCTTGAAGCCCAGCTTTGAATCATGTCTTTGGTCATGCCATACTCGTGAAGCTTATGCTTAGGAAGAATCGTGTTAAGAACTTCGTCAAGCTTGTCTAATACGTCCGCTTTTTGGCATTCGAGAATATTTGCCATAAAGTCAAAAAGCTCAGAAAGCTCAGTGTATTCAGCGCTAGTGCTGCTTTCAGCATCGTGCTTAGCATAATAGCGCAAAACGCTGGTAAGAAGCGCAGCATTCGTCTCGCCGTGAGCCACGTGGAAAGTACCACCAAGCGGATAAGCCATCGCGTGAACGCAACCACAACCAGCGTTACCAAACGCAATGCCAGCGTAAAGGCTTGCCGAAACCAAGTCGCTTACAACTTGGCTTTTTGCGCTGCTACCTTCCTTCACAACTCGCATATAACTTTGCAAAATAAGACCGCAAGCCTTGTAACTAAACATTTTTGTAAGCTCGGTTGCAATAGGAGAAAGCGCGGACTCAATCGAATGCGTAAGAGCATCAATAGAGCTGGTTGCAAAAACGTAATCAGGCAGGCTCTTTAACAATTCCGGAATAAGAATCGCGTCCGTAGCGTAGCAAGCATCGTTCGCCAAACCCTTCTTAGTGTTGCGCTTAGTAAGCGAGAATACGGCAACGTTCGTAACTTCGGAGCCAGTGCCGCAAGTAGTTGGCACAAGAATAAGATCCGCACCTTTTTGTGCAGGAATCTTGCCGTCGACCAAATCTTCAAGTGGGCTTGTTTGCTTCAACGCGCAAACCTTGGAAATGTCCAAAACAGTGCCGCCGCCGATGCCAATCACGCGCTTTGGAGTAGTGTGAATATCGCTAACAATCGCATCAACCATTGCGTCGCTAGGCTCGCCTTTGCCGTATTGCTCTTGGAAAATCACGTCGCAATCAAGATTCAAATCGCCAAAATAAGGCTCCCAAATGTACTGGTTTGTAATAACCAAATCGCCCTTACCAAGCTTGAATTCTTGCGCAAAGTCACGTGTACTTTCAAACTTGTGAATAGTTGGTTTAATAGAAAGCTGCTTCATCCTAGACTCCTTTGTGTTGATTTGCATGTCTTACGCTAATAGTGCGCGTTGTGTGCGCGCTTTGTGCGCGGATGATTAAAAAACCAAGCAACTGCTCCATTATAGAACAGATTGCTTGGTTTAATAAATGCGATTTAAGCTAATAGTAGAAGCTAATCAGCAGAGATTAATCAGATATTAATCATCCCTTCAACAAAGCCGTGTAAGCAGCCATCGTAATGTAGTTGTACGGCTGGTTGAAGTGAGGCATGAAGAAGATGTCGCACAAAGCAAGCTCCTTAATAGTAACCTTCTTCTGAATAGCCAGCGAGAACAGGTGAATAGCAGCAGACATATCGTAGTTAGAAGCCAACTGGCAACCAACAATGACCTTCGTATCCTTCTTGTAAACGATGCGAATCTTCACCTTTGGATTCTCAACTTCCATAAACGCAGGCTTTTGAGTATCCTCAAAATCAACGTAATCAACGTCCATGCCCTCTTTTTGAGCGGCAGTCAAGCTCAAGCCAGTGCAAACAAGCTTGTAATCGTAGATCATCATTGCGCTAGAACCTTGCACGCCCTCGGTTTCTACAGGAGTTCCGCAAACGTTGTGACCTGCAATCAAGCCGCTTCGAACGGCGTTAGTAGCGAGCGCAATGTAGTTTACGCGGTCTCGAGCGTTGTCGTAGATTGTAGCGCAGTCGCCAATTGCGTACACGTCCGGGTCGGAAGTTTGCTGCTTCTTGTCAACGAGGAAAGCGCCGTTAGCATACTGCTTCAAATGATCCTTACCGAGCGCAACGTTTGGATGGAAGCCAATAGCGCAAATCACCATATCAGCATCGTAAGTGCCTTTGCTTGTTTTAACAGCCTTGACTTCAGTGTCTCCAACAATCTCCTCAACAGCTTGACCAAGCTCAAACTTAATGCCCTTATCTTCCATAATTTGCTTCAAATTGTTAGAAAACTCTGGGTCAAAGTATCCGTTAAGGATATGGTCTTCCATGTCAATAAGGGTCACGTTTTTACCAAGACGTTCGAAGGCTTCAGCAAGTTCCACGCCAATGTAGCCGCCGCCAAGAACCACGACGTTACGGAAATCGCGTTCTTGAAGCTTAGCGATAACAGTTTGCGCATTCTGGAAAAGCTTTACCATTTGCACGTTTTCTAAGTCAATGCCTTTAATGCGAGGCTTGTTTGGAAGGCTGCCGGTAGCAAGAATCAGCTTGTCGTAAGAATCGTGAATAACAGTGCCGTCTTTAAGTTCGACTGTTACTTCTTTCTTTGCGTAATCAATGTCAAGAACTTTGCTTTCAAGATTTACCTTAGCGCCTTTTTTAACGAAATCTTCTGGCTTCTGGTAGAACAGTCCGTCACTGCTTTGAATCTGCTTGCCAATCCACAAAGCCATACCGCAACCAAGGAAGGAAATATTGCTATTTTGATCGTAGATGGTAAGCTCGTTTCCTGGGTAGCTCAAAATGGTGTTAGCGCAGGCAGTGCCGGCGTGATTTGCGCCAATCTGAATGATCTTCGTCATCGGTAATCTCTTTTCGTCGTTGAATCTAGTTTAATTTTGTTTATTTCTGTTGAAATTATGGTATGTGCTGTATTAACTACTTTGTTTAATTTACACTGCAGCGTGATGGCACATCTAGCGCACAATCTTATTACATGAATGCGAGTCTTACCAATTTTGATTTTGTGCGTGTTGTGTGTGGAGTGTGTGGTTATTTCACAATCTGACTATAACTAATCTTTTTGTGAACATGAATTACGTAGTAGAATCCTGAAGTTTGTATACTGTTTATATACAGTGACATTCACATATGTACAGTTTTTTGTGATGCGTTTTAATGTTTTAATAAAGTGATATTCGTATGAAGGGGTATTGTGATGCGTATTTTGATTACTGGTTTTACGCCGTTTAATAATGAGTCTATAAATCCATCGTGGGAGATTGCACAATCAGTGCATGCGCCTGAAGGTGTGGAACTTGTTCGTTTGCAGATTCCTACGGAATTTAACAAAGGTGCGCAAAAAGTTATTGAGAAAATAGAGGAAGTTCACCCTAATGCTGTGCTTTCATTAGGGCAATTTGGTGGTTCTGCTTGTTTTAACGTTGAGTATGTTGGCATTAACTGTAGAGCTGCGCGTATACCAGATAATAGTGGGTATAAGCCTTGGTATGAGCCTGTTGTGCAGGATGGTGATGTGGCTTATAAAGCGACTTTGCCAGTTGTGAACATAGTTGATGCTTTAAATAAAGCAAAATTGCCGGCGTCTGTGTCTTTTTCTGCTGGCGCGTACGTATGCAATGACGTGCTTTACAGTGTTTGTTATTATTGCCAGACTAAAAAATTGCCAATTAAGAGCGGTTTTATTCACGTTCCGTATTTGCCTGAGCAGGTTCTTGATAAGCCGAGTACGAGTTCTATGAGTTTAGCTGATATGCTTCGAGGTATTGAGATTGCGCTGCAAGTAATTACGGATGATTGCAAATAATTACAAGTAATTACTAATGAATAGTGTGAAATTTTGGGGAATAGCCCGAAATTTTATTCTCTACGCTCGCTCAAGCACGCGTTCGATAGCGTTATTTTGCGAAAGAAGATACACGCAATACTGGTTCATGCTTATTCCTTCTGCTTGAGATTGCTCAGCCAACTGCCTGTGTAATTCTTTAGGAAGACGTAACTTGAACTGACCTGAATAGTCATTCAGCTCATGGTAAGACGGCTCTTTTATGTTGATTTTACTTTCAAGTGCTGCTTCAAGCCAAGCCTTTTTAGCATCCTGCGCATTTGCTGCTGCTTCTTGTTCAGAGTCTCCCGAACTTATGCATCCTGGCAAATCGGGGTAGTAGGACACAAATCCGCCTTCATCTGAATCCTTTACAATCTCCAGCTTATACGATAGTGACATGTAGTAGCTGAGCGTTCTATTTGTTAGTGTTTTGGCGTTGTTTTTGTGAGTGATATTTTTGCTAGCTTTATTTGTTTTAGTCATATTTGATTTCATATTCTGCTGATTTTTAAAAGTTTCATAAAAGTATAAATGGTGTTATATGTGGTGTCAATGGGTTATCGTATTACAATTTGTTAAATTGCATAAAATAACCCAAAACAGCCACTTATGGTGAAGGTGTGGTATAAAAGTCTTATGTTTTCTAAACGCGCTATTACCATTTTTGCGGCTGCTGTCGTAACTGCTTTAGCGCTGGGCACGTTGAGTGCTTGCGAGCCGCAGGGTAAAGCTGTGGGGGATACTGGTCGCGCTGGAGACATAGTTCACGATGGCATAGATATTAATGACATTCATTTGTTGGTAATTGGTTCTAGATCAGCAGCTCTCGATGCTGAGATTATCCAAAAGTGTAAGATGGCGAATTTAAGCGCTTCATACGTGTCGGTGTCAAATATAAATAATCCGAACGAGGCAGCTCAGCAATCTGTTCGCGCTGCAAGTGAACAACCTGTTTCATTAATACTTATAAACGCGCTCGACGTAACAAGCGTTGACGATCCGCATAATGCTAATGATCAACTCAATAAAAAAGAGAACAAACAGCTCAATAAAATCGCGCGCAATAAACAAAACGAAAGCGAAGCATGGATTTCAGCGCTGCAATACGTGCGTTACGCTGGAGTGCCAGTTGCGTTAATAAATCCTGTAAAAGCACCCAAAGACGCAACTTTATATGCTGCAATATTGCGAGTTGGGGTTGGGGATATTTCGCATAATTTAGCGCCTGAGCGGTCATCTTTGCTCAGCATTGTTCGCGCAATAATCGACAATACTCCACACGGTAGGGAAGTGATTATACATGACAAGTAATGAACAAAATGCAATAGCGTCTACAGAAAGCAGCAAAAATAACGCCATTGCAGCGCTTCCTAAAGTAGAAGTTTCTGGATTGAGCACTGAAGAAGTTGCAGAGGCAGTTTCTCGCGGAGACGTAAATATTACTTCTAAGCAGACTTCGCGTTCTTTCATGGATATTGTGCGCGCGAACGTGTTCACATTGTTTAACGCGATTATTTTTACAGCAATGGTAGTTGTGCTTGCAACTGGTTCGTGGAAGGATGCTGTTTTTGGTGCGGTAATTCTGGTAAATACTGGAATTGGCATTGTGACTGAATTAAAAGCAAAGCGTACGCTTGATAGTCTTTCTATATTGATCGCAGCTCGCGCAATGGTGCGTAGAGGCGGAGAAAATATTGAGATTGCGCACAAAGATATTGTGCTTGGTGATGTTTTGTGGCTTAGAGCTGGCGAGCAGGTTCCGGCAGACGTAGAAGTGCTGGAATCGTGGGGCTTGGAAATGGATGAGTCCATGCTCACGGGCGAGTCTGCTACAGTTCGAAAAACCAAAGGTGACGACGTTTATTCCGGATCTACTGCAGTTTCTGGAATGGCTTTAACACGTGTTACTGCCGTAGGAGAGCACAGTTATGCGGCAAAATTGGCGGCACAGGCGAAGGTTTATACCAAAACAATTTCTGACTTAAGCCGTGGAATTAACACGATTTTGAAGTATATGACGATGGTTGTGGTGCCTTTGTGTGTGTTACTTGTGTGGTCTCAAATGCACAAGGTTGGCGGATTTGTTGAAGCTTGGCAGACTGGTGCTTGGAGGGGAGCTGTTGTTTCTGCTGTTGCAGGCGTTGTTGGTATGATTCCAGAAGGGTTGGTGTTACTTACTTCGCTTAATTTTGCGGTGGCTGCTATGCGACTTGCGCGTAAACAAACGTTAGTTCAGGAATTGGAATCTGTAGAAACCTTAGCGCGCGTAGACTGCTTGAATCTGGACAAAACTGGCACTATAACCGACGGAGGTATTGCATTCGTTGGTGTGGAAAATATAGATAATATTGGCGTAGAGAATCTGAATAATACTAGTGCAGAAATATCTTTACAAACCAGCTTACAAACCAACCAAGCTTTATTTGACTTATCAAACGAAGAAAATCCAAACGCAACAGGTGTTGCAATTATGCAAGGGCTTGGCGCTCAAGGAGTCGCAGCTAGTGAGCATATATCTAACCGCCTTCCATTCTCTTCTGCTAGAAAGTGGAGTGCTGTGCAATATGCGCAAAGTAGTGGAGAGCATGAAACTTGGTATATGGGTGCTCCGGAAGTATTGCTCAGCGCGATTAATTATGTAGATTCCAATGAACTCTTAGCGAAAGTTAATTCTTATGCTGAGCAGGGTGAGCGCGTTCTGCTTCTTGCGAAAGTAAGTAGCGAAGTAAGTAGTGCTGTAAGTAGCGTCGAAAATAGCGAAGTAAATAGCGTCACAGAAACAGATAAAACTTTTGGCGATTCTCCTACTATTTGCTCCGCTGCTCAGCCTGTTGCTTTAGTTCGCTGCTCTGAGCGTATTCGTGAAGATGCGCGTAAAACGCTCGAATGGTTCCGTGAGCAGGGCGTGCGCTGCCGTGTAATTTCGGGAGATAATCCTACAACTGTTGCGGCTGTTGCTGCAAAAGTTGGATTAACAGGAGATCGCAAGCCTGTTGCAATGGACGCTAGAAAACTGCCAGAAGATATTAACGAATTGGCTAAAGTGCTTGAAAATGTGGATGTGCTTGGTCGTGTGCTTCCTCATCAAAAGAAGGCAATTGTTCAGGCGCTTCATACTCAGGGCCATGTGGTTGCTATGACTGGTGACGGCGTGAACGATACTTTGGCTCTTAAAGAAGCTGATTTAGGCGTTGCTATGGGCAATGCTGCTCCCGCTGCAAAAGCTGTAGCTCAAGTGGTTCTTGTTGATTCACGATTCTCGCATTTGCCGGATGTTGTAGCTCGCGGTAGGCAAGTAATGGCAAATATGGAACGTGTGGCTGGCTTGTTCCTTGTAAAAACTGTATATTCTGCGCTTATTTCTGCAGGAGTCGTGCTTCTATCGTTGCACTTCCCGTATTTGCCTCGTCACATTACTTATATTGGTTCTTTAACTATTGGTATTCCAGCATTTTTGCTCGCTCTTGCTCCTAATACTCGTAGATACATTCCAGGTTTCTTGAAGCGAGTTGTTCGTTTTGCTGTTCCTAGCGGATTTGCTATAGCTACTTCTGTGCTCGCTACTGCTGTTATAGCTCCTCGCGTTTTGGGATTGAATCTTGACGAAGATACAGAAAATAGTTTGAAAGCTTCTCGCTTTATTGTTTCAAGCGTGCAAGCACTTGCAACTACTCGTAGTATTTGTTCCGTAATCGTATTTGTTCTTGGCATACTCGTACTTGCAAGCGTTGCTAAACCTTTGCGCTCGTGGAGGGGGATTATGGTTGCGCTATTTGCTGCAGCTGGAGTTGCTGGAGCTTTTATACCGTTTACTGCAAAATTCTTTGAACTTCACGTGCCGACTGCAGGAAGTGCATTTATTGCAATGCTCGTAGCTGTTGTTTTAGCTGTACTCTTGTGGTTTGTATGCGTGAGCTTAGCAAACTTATTGTCTCAACAAAGCAAGAAGTGAACAATCTAACATATTTCTAACGCAATTAGTGTGTCGTAGCGAGATTGAGAATGCTTACAATAGATACGTGTTCAGTATTTTAGAAATGTTTTCAGTTGGAGTTGGTCCTAGTTCTTCGCATACGGTTGGTCCTATGCGTGCAGCTTATGCGTTCGTTACTTCATTACAACAAAGCGGTAATCTTAAAAAAGTTGCGCACGTAAAAGTGACGCTTTATGGCTCATTGTCTCTAACCGGTCTTGGTCACGGAACTGATCGTGCTTGTGTTGCAGGGCTTGAAGGAAATCTTCCCGACAATGTAAATACTAACCATATGCTTACAATTCGTGAAGAATGTCAAAAAACTGAAGCATTGACGCTTGCTGGAGAGCATACAATTGCTTTTGATTACGATAAAGACGTAATTTTTGAAAAATGGAAGCGTATGGTTGTGCATCCTAACGGAATGCGTTTTGTCGCAACGGATGTTGACGGAAATAACATTGATGAGCAAGTATGGTATTCAATTGGCGGCGGATTTGTGCGTCAAGGTCATGCAGACGACGCAATGGTTGGGTTGCATGAGCGAGTCACTGAGCAGGATGAAAATAACGCAAATAAGAGTGATATAAGCGAAAGTAATAGCGAAAGTAATAGCAAAAATACAGAAAGCATTTCAAAACAAACAAAAGATTCCACGGTACCATATCCTTTTACTTCTTGCGACGAGCTTATAAATATTTGTCGCGAAAAGCATATGTCAATAAGCGATGTTGTGTGGCAAAACGAGCTTGCATTGCATGAAGGTGATGCCGACTACGTACGTAACTATTTGTTACACGTTTGGAATGTTATGAGCAAATGTGTCGAAAATGGCTGTAATTCAAAGCAGGCGATTTTGCCAGGCGGGTTGGATGTGCCTCGCAGAGCGCCTCGCATGTATGAGCGTCTTGCAGCGAACTCAGACATGCTTCGCAATAATCGTAGACGTGCAGATGCGGCTTTGGAAACTTCGGATTCTGCATGGGTAAATCTTTTTGCGCTTGCAGTGAGCGAAGAGAATGCTGGTGGTGGACGTATTGTTACTGCTCCAACGAATGGTTCTGCAGGCATTATTCCTGCGGTATTACAGTATTACTGGCGATTTGTTGATTCTGCTGATGAAGATGGAATTGTACGTTTTTTGCTTGCTGCTGGTGCTGTTGGCTACTTATTTAAGCGCAATGCTTCGATTTCGGGTGCTGAAGTTGGTTGCCAAGGTGAAGTGGGTTCAGCCTGTTCAATGGCTGCAGCAGGACTATGTGAAGTATTAGGTGGTACTCCTGAGCAGGTTGAAAATGCTGCAGAAATCGGCATAGAGCATCATTTAGGATTGACTTGTGATCCGGTTGGTGGATTAGTACAAATTCCGTGCATTGAGCGTAATGCTATGGCTGCGAATACTGCAATTAACGCTGTACGCATGGCCATGCTGGGGGACGGTTCGCATATGGTAAGTCTTGACCAGGCGATTAAGACGATGAAAGAAACTGGTCATGATATGATGTCGAAATATCGAGAAACCTCAAAAGGTGGATTAGCTGTTAACGTTGTTGAATGCTAATTTGTGATTACGAGTGATATTTACATGAAGTTATGCACAATATATTATATGTATGTGCGACCGTAATGATTCAGTGCTAATCTAGGACAGGTTAATCTCAGAAGTATTAATCTCAGTGGTGCTTGCTGGTTTGGTTACTTACAAATCTGGAGAAGTGCTCATGTAGTAATGCAGGATGTGGCTATGAAATTTTTATGTAGTCACCTATGCAGATGTTATACTATTTCAGATTATACTGTTTGGAAGTTTGTAAAGGAGGCAATATGGCACAGGATATGCCAGAAGTGATTGCAGAATTTGGCACGACGCCAACGGTGACGTTCCCAGCATCTGAACCGCCAGCTGGGCTAAAAGTTGTTGAGTTGGTTGAAGGTAATGGTCCAGTGGTTCGTGCTGGTGACACCGTAACTGTGAATTATCACGGCGTTGTTTGGGGTGCTGAGCAGCCGTTTGATTCTAGCTTTGCTCGCCATACTCCAGCTAGCTTTGGTATTGGTGTTGGTCAAGTAATTCAGGGTTGGGATCGCACGGTTCCAGGACATAATGTTGGCTCTCGCTTACTGATTTCGATTCCACCTGAGTATGGCTACGGTTCTCGTGGTGTTCCGCAGGCAGGCATTGGTGGTGGTGATACCTTAGTGTTTGTTGTTGATATTATTTCAACTCGTTAATGAAGCGTATTTATTTATTTGTGAATATGGATTATTGCTCGTATAGAGTTTGTATCCTTATAGGAGATCGTTGGATAAGGAGGTAACAATGGCTGAAGAAAAAACTATTCTGCTTACGCAGGAAGCGTACGATAAATTAAAAGAAGAGTTAGCGCATCGTGAAGGTGAATATCGCGATGAAATTACTGAGCGAATCGCTGCAGCTCGTGCTGAAGGTGATTTGTCGGAAAACGGTGGCTATCAAGCTGCACGTGAAGAGCAAGGTAAGAATGAAGGACGCATTAATGAGCTTATTGTGAAGCTTCGTAATGCGAAGATTCTTGAAGCTCCTAAGGATGGCAGTGTTGGTAATGGATCATTAGTAACACTGGAACTGGCTGGCCGTGAGATGACCTATGTTCTTGGTTCTCGAGATATTGCTGTTGCTACAGAGTACGATGTTATTAGCCCTGAGTCGCCAATTGGTGCAGCAATTATGGGTGCTCATACTGGAGATACTGTTAGCTATGCGGCTCCAAATGGACGTGAAATTTCAGTGACAATTAAGGATTCGCATCCACTTGCGTAAGTAAGTTTCATAATCTTGCCAAGATGCTTTGCTGTATTTTGTCGTTAACGTTAGTTTGTGTGTTATTTTTTCAATAAGAGCAGATTATAGTTAATTTTGCAGTAGCTGAGGTAAGTATTGTTCTCCCCACCTAATTCGTGTGTGAATAGGTGGGGAGATTTCTTTAGGGTTTGGGTTTAAAATTTTGTATCTTAGAATTTTAGAATTTGTTTTTATGATTTGCAATTTATATTTTCTGCTGTTTTGCTTCTCTGTGCTAATGGTATGCTGCACCTGATTGCGTTAAATTTTATTGTTTGTTCAGCAGTTACGTATTTGTTAGATTTTTCGCAATACTGTAACAACTTTTCCCATAATAGTCGCGTGTGAGCCGTCAATAGGAGAGTAAGCTGGATTGTGCGGAATGAGCCACACGTGACCGTGGTCATTTCTAAAAGTTTTAACAGTTGCTTCGTTATCTAATAATGCAGCAACAATGTCTCCGTTTACTGCTTCATGCTGTTCTCTCACAACAACATAATCTCCGTCGCAAATAGCGGCATCAATCATTGAGTCTCCATGTACTTCAAGCATAAAAAGATTGCCACTACCTGTAAGGCGTTCTGGTAGACGCATAACATCTTCGACATGTTGTTCAGCTGTAATGGGTACTCCGGCAGCGATGCGACCAACTAACGGCACGTCTCGAGAGTTGATGAGTGCATCAGATTCATAAATACTGATGTTGGCAGCCTTTGAGATATTTTCGGTATTGCTATGGGAAGTATCACTACTTGTAGTATCAGTTGCTGCGTCTTCAATAATTTCGATTGCACGACCTTTATTTGCATTAATCCGCAAAATGCCTTTTGTTTCGAGAGCACGTAGTTGATGTTTGACAGATGATGGGCTACGTAGTCCGACTGCTTCTCCTATTTCGCGGAAAGAAGGAGGATAACCATGGGTTTTGAGATTACGTTGAATTGCATTAACGATATTGCGCTGACGTTCAGTAAGTGGCACTTTGGTAATGCTGTTAATACGGGCGTCTTTGTTGCCTGTATGTGTGTCCTCGTTGCTCATGATACTCCTTTCGTTATGTATATAATAACGCATTTTTGAAAAAAATCAAACATCTGTTCGACACGCCATTGCAACTTACGAACAAATGTGTCATTATTAGTACACCTGTTCGATAGAACAAATGTTCAATTCGCTAAAGGTGGAGGAAAGATGACAATGAGTGCGTTATTACATAATAGTTATCGTGCTGTAGTTTTGGCTGATAGATGCGAAACTAAATATGCTAATCACAGGATTAGTAATGCTGTAAAACATGCTCATAAGAATTTGATATTTCGTATGTTACCGTTATTGATAGCAGCAATTGCAATCTGCGCACTATGCATGCCGCGGATGGCTATTTCTGCTGTTCCAGAAAAATATGTGACTTACACAGTTCGACCAGGAGATACGCTGTGGAGTTATGCTGAAGCTATTACTCCTCGTGATGGTGATATTTCGGATAATGTTGAACGATTAATTCTTCTTAATCATCTTTCTTCGCCGGATTTGGAAATCGGACAGTCTATTAATGTTCCGGTAGTTGATGCTAGGTAATTGATTATACTGATGCAACAATGTATGAATGGGGGAAATCATGAGAAGGGAAATTATGAATACGTGGGTTTCCTAACTAATCTCTTACAAAGCCACAAATTTTAATATCTTTCCTTTCCTAAAAATTAAGATAGCTCAGAGCAATACCTCTGAGCTATCGAATAAGCCTTTTCATCAAGAAACAATGCGGAGTCTTTTGATGAAAGTACTTAATATTTTAACCAACCCAGATGATAACGTCAACGATCTTGTAACGTTTAATGCTCCTTCCGCAGCTCTCCAGTTTGACGAGGAAAAACGGGAAGAGATTCGCTCTCTTAATCCTGATGCTCAAATGAATTGGGCACATACTACTACGCAACAGTTGCGCGAAAAACTTGTCACAACGATTGATAGCGTAGAGCTTGCTAACAATAATGTTGCAGACTTCTGCATTGCATTAAATACGGCGCTTTCTGGTGAAGCATGGGCTATTCTTGGCTATAAATCTGCTGAAGATTACGTGAAGTCTGAACTCAACATGGAACAGTTGGGACATGTTCGTGAAGCACGAGGCGAAGTTGCTCGCTCATTGAAGTCTATGGGTGGTTTTTCTAACCGTGTTATCGCATCCGTCCTCGGAGTTTCTCATCAAACAATCAACAAAGATATAAAGAATATGCCTGTACAGGTGGCAACTCAGTTGCCACCTGTACACTCTGCTTCTTCTGGTCACCGTGACCAGAAGTCACTGTCAATGGACGGAAAATCATATGCGAATAAGCGTGATGATAAGTCTCTTGTTCGTGATTTTCTTGAATTTTCCTATCTTCATGTTTTAAAAGGAAGGAGTCTTCGTGATATTGAGCAGGAGACACACACTCCTTTTAATACCGTGAAGTCTGTATTGGATATGGCTGATGCGTATCAGCGTTATGATCGCAAGGGGGAAGAATTTCATAATCATGTGACTCAGCTTTTTGTTAAGGCACGTCGTATGCAGCTTGATCCTGAGCATCCTGTATCGCATGGTGCTCTTGCTCTCCAATTGGGTATATCCTTGGAAGGTCTTGATTTTCTTTTATCTCCTCAAGGTTGGTCTGACCCTTCTTACCACCATCATAGCGATAGTAAAGCGATTGTCACTGTTAACCATATTGTGGCATGCATGATTAGTCCGGTAAGCTTAGAGAGCTGGGTTGATGGCGAGGGGCAAGCTGATCGCTCCTTCTTAAATATGGCCGATGAGAGCTTCTCAAAAACTACTGTGAGCGAGATTGCTCAGATTGTTGGGCAGAAGCAGTCTAATATTTCTTATCATCTTTCCAAACTCAAGCGTATGATTACAGAATCTCGCTCTAATATGCTTCTTGATCATGCGCTTGGATTTACTCCAGGACAGAACACTGATAGCAGTGAGAGTTCATCAGTAAAGTCCACTACTCCTTCTGCAGTACAAGCGTTGACGACGCATAATCAAGAAGGCAATGCATCTTCTGGTCACGATGACCAGAAGACACTATCGATGGATGTGCTAGATACTGCAAACGGGTGGACAATTGTTCCACCGGATGTGTATAACCGCATGAGTAGTCTTCAACGCTTACATATGCATTGGTATGAAGAACGTCGCTGTGAATCCTTAACTATGCAGGAGCTTGTCTCAAATATTGGTTCGATTGGGCGTAACTTACTTGATGGGGTGAAAGATTTCAAACCAGAACAAGCACGCAAAATCGGTAATATTCTCATGGATGAGCTCAAAGCTTTCATGGAAATTGATGATTGTATTTCTTTTATCCCTGAAATCATGAATGTCATCCCTAAAAGTGTGAAACAAGACTTGTTATTGAGTATTGAGGATCGTATTGCAAGCTTGACTAGGCTAAAAGATCGTATTGATAACCCTGACACTATGTCTACGGTAATGAGTCATGACACGTATCAAGATCATGTAGACGCTATCTCAAGCGAAGAGGATATTAATGATCTCATGATGAATCAATGGTAAAAGGATATTTTGAGAACTCACTCAGTCAAAAAGAAAAGGTGGTAGCCCCAGCAAAAATACCATCTATCTTTTTTGGAACTTGAACAAAATAGCGGATTGAGACTACCACCATGAAACACACTACCACATTAATGGATAATACGATACCGGTATTTCTGACTTTAGATGTTCAAGAAAGAATTCTCCGTATTGTCGAGAAGGTTGATATTACAGCCACGTGTGCGCGCTGGCTCAAGGCTACAGGAGAGTCATTAGATACACTTCAGATGATTGCTCTGCGTCGTATCATGATTGCTTGGAAGTCTGAGTATTTGAAAGTCAAAAATGATGACGAACTCGCTCAAATGGCGGCGGGTTGGATGCATGTGACAGCGTTTAATGCTTTAAGTGAGTATGCGCGTGAACTCACGGATGGTGCCCGTGTCATACAAATGCCAGAAACAGATACTGCACAACGCATGTACGGTATTGATGAGCAGCATTATGATTTAGAGGAACTTAACCGTATCATTATTAGTGAGCTTGATTTACCTCTTACAGCAAATGCTATCGAGGATACCCTGAGCATTTTAACGCGTATAGGCAAGCGTTATCGTAGTAAATATTCGGCTCATGAATGGGGCATACTCGTACGTAAGGTAACAAGCTATCATCCGGATATGGCACTGATTCGCGCATTGAAGAAGGTGTGCGTTACCGCTTTTCAGTCGCGGCGTATCCCTTCTACTAGTCTAGAAGTATTGCATAATATTGTTGTTCAACCAGTGCGTCATTCTAGTGCAGTAAAAAAGCGCAGTGCTTAAATCTCATAAGCTCAGTTATACCGTTATTTCTTACCGTACACGACTTTTATTATCGTGTACGGTTTTATTTTATGAGGATAAGGATAGTACGAGGCTGCGTGCTTTCTTATAATCTGGCTCATGTGTCTGTTGCCTTGGATATTGCATGTGTATGATGTCTTCTATCCGTGTGATATGAGCTTTATAGGGACGCCGACCGTGCTGTCTTTGTTCTACCTTGGTGGAAAGGTAGTCTACTTCACTGACCCACCATGCCCACAAGACTCTCTCGAGTGTGTAGGTAGCTTCGCGCTGGGCAGTTATCCCTGCACAGCCTAGTTTGTGGGCTTTTTCATTGAGATGTTGTGTGATGTTGGGGTGGGAAAGGTGTTGTGTAGCCAGATGATTTCCTGTGCTTATGCCGAGGCCTGTGTGTGTGCAGGCATCATGAGAGGTGATGCCAAGCCATGAAGTGAGCATTGTGCTGAGTGCATCGTAAAGAGCAGTGAGCGTGTTTTCTTTGGGGGCGTATTTACTTGTGTCAAGATAAGCTGACAAACCATCTTCTTGCCCTCTTTTTCCAGTTTTTTCAGATATGGGCTGATTGCATACTCATGCGCTATACGCCCTGATGCAGGAGTGATGAGGGTAATAATTTTTTGCTTTCTCAATCGTGTGAGGCTGTTGGATACAGCTTGGCGACTTAACCCACAGGCTAGTGCGATACGTCTTGAATCTGCTTGGAGGGTGAGAGTATTGGCTTTCAGTGCCCATAAGCTGAGTGTATTGATCACGCGCTGGTCACTTGCTTGTCCTGTGCCGTGTATGCTGCGCTGCATATTCCAGGTAACGAGAGCATCTATGATTGTTGTGACATGTTTTTTGCGTGTCAAGAAATCGGTATCGTTACCAGTTTTAGTATGTGTAGTGATGTATGTATAAGCTTTATTCCACATGCGGGCGAGCATGAGGCGCATACTATTGACCCCTCGTGCAGGTCTTTCCACGCGAGTTCCATGATTATTGATAGTGTACGCGTGCGTGAAACCTGGCAGTTGGGGAGACGACTCGATGTAGGTTACGAGGGTGTTGTAGTGCCAATGATTTTTTATTGCACTGCATACGATTTGATAAAGTCTGCGTGATGTATCCGTCTTTACTGTTATGGGAGTGTGGATAAGAACAGATGCGTACTGGGATAGAGGGCGTATTGTTCCTGGAATATAAGGCAGGCCTTGTGTATCTTTATGTTGTTTTTTCTCTCCTTGATTCTCAGAGACTGGCGAAGGCATATTGAGTTGGGAGAGTTTTTCAAGAAGATTTTCTATATCCTCTTGTTGTGTGGTTGGATAGTAGAGTGTATCAAGTTCACCTTTTATGATGTGGCTTGTGCCTTTTTTCCAGTGTGGGCTCAGTGGTGGGCGTACACATCCTGTCTTGGGATTTACCAGTGGTGTAGGGTCGAGAGTTGTAAAGATGCGACTCATTAAGAGTGCTAGATGACGCACAAGGTCCGCATCAATATTATCTATTGAAGCTATCCAGATATGATACCCGCCGTTCGCGGAGGATTGACATGTCACGTAATCGATACCTTGCTGGTCAAGAAGGTGTTCGATATCTTGTCTATCTACATCTACCTGGCGAGTAGCATGATTTGAGGTGTGGTTGTCAAGGTCGAAAACGATATACTGGTATGCTCCTTGCCATGCTAAATAAATAGCCCAGGGTACAAGAGGGCGTGATGAGGGCATGAGTGTTTCACGGGTGCTATTGACGAGTTTCCCTTTATGCCGCGTGTAGACGCGTATGTGATCGCGAATATTTAAATTTACGGTCACATCCCATGCAGTATCACTGACCATAGGCTCTTCTCCTCATATCCTTCTCGCTACTGGTAAGTATTTTTTCTACCTAGTAATGAGGAATACAACATGATTGTTTTGATATCAGTAAAAATGAAGGCTTATTTTTATATCAAACAATAATTTTTCTTTTTCTCATTTTTATGTAGACAGCCACTTCTTCACATTGATTATGTGATATCAAGAATGGATTTATAAATAGTGCATGATTTTCTCATGCCTTTTTCGCAAGGAGACATAGGCTTATGAAAATTGCTATTGCAAATGCTAAAGGCGGTGAAAGAACTTAACACGCTTGCTCGAGTCTGTCTCAACCTTTCCTTGACTCATTAAATCACGAGTAAAACGTTCATTCAGCATACTCATAGTCTCGTTATCATTGGTCATCAAAATCGCATCGAGGCCCTCTGCTACATCCTTGAGAGTATCTTGGTAAGCTTGGTCTGCCATGGCACCGTCGATACGACTTTGATGTATACGTCCCATGGCACGATACTCATTAATAGCTTGATACGTGCCCTGTTTTGTGAGCTGCTGGTCGCGGAGCATGAGGGTTACGTCTGCTTCATGATTATCCTGGAAACGAAAGAGCGTATTGAGCTGGGCGTAATGAGTGGAGCCTTTCAGATAGGTTTCGTAGAGTGCGCCACTTCCTTCGCCTACGGCCGCAAGCTGCATGTGATCACCAGTGAAAAGGATACGCGTATTCTTATCCGCTGCTATCTGGCATAGTTTATCCAAGTCACGTGTAGACGCCATACCGGCCTCATCCACAATCATGATACCGTTGCTTGGTATTGTGTATTGTTTGAGCATGCTCATGCTGCTAATAAGTATGGCACGCGCACTCTTTTTCTCTTCTACACTACTGGAGGACGATGATAGAATCTGCTGGGCACGGATGATACGATTCTCGACGGCATGATGTTCGGCTTCTGTGATAATCGCAGCAATAGTTGCACAGTTGACTTGTAAAGATTCTTGCATTTCTTCTGCTGCGCGAGTCGATGGGGCAGCACCTATGAGGTAACCGTCACTGTATACATGGTCAATGACATATTTCATTGCTTTCAACGTGGTGGTCTTGCCTGTACCAGCGGCTCCGATGATGCTAAATATACGCTGCTCTGTAGATAATGCGCGTAGAGCTGCAGCATACTGGTCAGACGATAGAGGGTGAATAGCGTGTGTATTGTATTCGTCTAACAAACGTGCAGCTATATTCTTATCGATAAAAGCTGTCGCTAGCTTGCTATCCATGAGAGTGGTGAGATTATTTTCAGCTTGGACAAGAGAGTTCGTAGCGAAAATACGTGTACCTTTTTTCCGATCCAGCACGCTGGTAACCTCACCCATATCATTTATGTGGGTATAACGCGTATCATGGAGAAGCTCAGCTGGGATACTGTAGCGTTTTGATGTGATAGGAGTAAACTGTTGGGCAGTTTGTTGTGTGATAAATTGAGCAGTTTGTTCGCGATCGGTTTCACTCGCAAATGGTACGTTATCGAGTAGGCTTAACGCACTCGTATACATGTGCTCATAAGTGAATGTTGTTTTATGAGCGCCAGCATATTGTTCAAACAGTTCAAGGAACTGTTCATCTGTCATCTTTTCCGCACTAATATTAACAGTTATCTCATCGGCCATAGTATCGATAAGTGCTTTTTTCGCAATAGCAAAGATATGATTCTTGTCTAACTGGTCAAATGTGACAGACACACTTTGACTTGTTGCACGCACAGACATGACGAGCTCTTGCGTATCAAGACCAAGATTTGTTGCAACACGTTCTACATGCGCGCGTGACGTGCCAAGATCCATGGTGTCTTCAGTCTTGTGACGTCTCGTGGTAGCCCATGCTTTTTTCTCTAATCGGGACAGCTCTCTGCGAGTAGGTTCGCGCCCATTAGCCGCAATAAATTCTTGTGTGAGCCTATTAAGCTTTTGTTCAATAGCAAAACTTCTACTACTGGTTGCTCGTATGAGCTCGTCAGGGATTTGTTTCATCTCCCAGACTTTAGTTTTAGGATTTATAATGCTATGTCGCTGCTCCCATTCAATCCCCATATCACGCCGTAGCATATCGCGTAAAATTTGGGAATGGTACACGTTGATAGACTCTTTAACCGCGAGAAGAGTCTGGCCATCCAGTGCGACTGCTTTACCATCTTCCCGCAATGCAATATTACTGATGACAGCGTGTGTATGGTAGTGGGGTTCGCCATTACGGTTGGTGTAATGATCGTAGGCTGCTATGGCAAAACCAGTAAGCTTCACATTAGCGGTGCCTCCATGTCCTACACGTCCATAGCATCCTTTTTCCTCTAACTGGTGTATTGCTTCCTCTAATGCTTTATTCCATATATGATCAAGTTCATTTCGTGTGGGTTCGTCAGCAAGAATCCAGTACAAGCTAAAACTTTTAGGAGCTGCAAAAGTGGCATCAATGCTTGTCACGGTAGAATGACTTCTAGGGTTGCGTGGGTCAGCAAGCTTCACACTAATATGAGGCGCAAGCTTTTGACCTGTGACAGGGTTTTCCATTTTCTCGATGAGAGAGTAGAGCTC
>NZ_KQ956850.1:51763-109372 GCF_001546485.1 Gardnerella vaginalis
GCCACCTGCCTGGAGGATTACCCTCATGAGTGTAGTAGCCAGAAGCGCCACCACTTTTTTGCAGTCGCATCGTGTCATTGACTGCATCCTCGAGATATTGAGCAAATCCTGCATGAATAAATTTCATTGTCATGCTCATAATGGGTAACCCCTTACTTACCTTACAAAGTTAATGAGAATATTCACGCGCGCAACAAGGTTTAGCAGTCCCAAGGTGAATTTGCACTACTGGTTGCTCGGATGAGCTTGTCAGGGATTTGTTTTATTTCCCAGACGCTTATATAAGGGTTAAACACACTTTGTCGCTGCTCCCATTGAAGACCCATATCACGCCGCGTGATATCGCGTAAAATTTGGGAATGGTACATGTTAATAAACTCTTTAGCAGCGAGCACGGATTGCTGATTTAATACGACCACTATCCCATTAGTGTGGAAAGATAGAGGACTGATGACAGCGTGTGTATGGTAGTTGGCTTCGCCATTACGGTTGGTGTAATGATCGTAGGCTGCTATGGCAAAACCAGTAAGCTTCACATTAGCTATACCATTAAAACCCATTAGACCGTAGCATCCATTTTCTTCAAACTGGTGTATTGCTTCTTCTAATGCTTTATTCCAGAGAACATCGAGATCGTTGCGCATAGATTCATCAGCAAGAAGCCACAGTAGACTAAAACTTTTAGGCGCAACAAACATGGCGTCCATACCTAGAAAATTCATACTAGTGTAGGGTATGAGCCTTTGACCTGTGACGGGATTTTCCATTTTCTCGATGAGAGAGTAGAGCTCATTCTTGCCAACGATATCTCCACTCGTGTGGTTCACGAGTTGTAGTCCGCTACCAAGCCACCTGCCTGGAGGATTACCCTCATGAGTGGAGCAGCCAGATACTCTGCTATATGCTTGTGCACGCATGCTGTCATTCACCATGTGTTCAAGATATTGAGCATATCCTGCGTGGATAAATTTCACTGTCATACTCATAATGGGTAACCCTCCTGCGTCGGTGAGATGTGATTTCTAATTGGAATATCCGGGAATGAAATCAGTTTCAGGTTGCGTAGGATTCTCTTTTGCTGGAGACACGCTGGATATAGTCATTGTGGAGCTTTGAGAATCAATTCTCTCGTGCGTGGTAGGAGTGGTTTCTACCTCATCCTGTAGAATCGTAGTATCCTTCATGCTTGTACGAATCTTCTGGGTTAGGTTATAGAGGCTATCAATATTATTCGCTTTAGCTTCCATAGTACTTACCCCTGATGCGATAAGCTCATCGTACGCGTCTTGGTAATCACGCATAGATTTTTCGATTCGAGTAGCAATCTGGGTAAGCTTCTTTTTGTGCGTGTTAAATGCTGAGCGTTGAGCTTCCAGAGTTTTAATCTTGCTTTCCAACTCCTGCTTATAGCGGGCAATCTCTTCATCAAAATTGAGAACCATAATCTGTTACTCCTTAATCAAAATTTTATTATTGTATTGTCTACCATGGCAAATAATCAGCATCATTATCGAACTGAACAGGCTGTGTATTCTGTTCGTATTCTTGCTGCTCTTGAAGAAGTGTTGCCGTTTCATTCTGAATTTCTAGCGATGGCTTGTCAATAAAAGAGATGGGAACTGGTTTTAATAATTTGTCCCAATCCACATCTGATTCTTTGAGCGTATTCATCCAGTATGATGCCATGGTGCTGTTCTCATTGATAGTCAGGTAGCCTGTAGAAATCATACGTGGCAGTGTGATTTCAAGGAGAGAGATGAACTCTCTATCGGCGAGGGCTTGTGCTTCTAACTGCTCAACATGTTCACGTAAAGCTTTGAAATCTTTTTCTCTTTCATAATCTTTGAGAGTGAGTTGAGCATACGCATAATCGCGCGCCTGATCGCGAAGACGCTGAGTGCGTTCTTTGCATGCCATTACACGGCAGTAGCCACTACAAAACTTCTTATGCTTTGCGCGCTTATCAGTGATAGTGAATGATTTGTTACAGCGTTCACACTGACGAGTAATAGGTTCCATTTTCTCTCCTAAAGTGCTCATTAGTCCTCCTTTCTCTACCTGTACCTACTTAATAATGAGAAAGTAAAAAAGTTTTCTTTGATATAAAGAAAATCTCAAAGGCGTTATATAACGCCTTAAAACTCTTAAAGCCTTGAAATTATTGGCGTGAGCCAATAAAAACACCCGAAGGGTGCATTGGTTCCTTAAAATTAAAAAACTTTTATTTTTATGTTTCTGAAGAAAAATCTGTGGATAGTTTTAAGAAAAAATGGGTTAAAGTGTGGAGTGATTTTATGAAAAATTCTTAGAAGAATTTTTCATAAAAGAGAAGAAAAATTTTTGAAGAACCCTAGAACCTTTTTATGAAAACAGTGCCACGGAAAATCACGCGCACAAGAAACCACAGAGCCAAGCAAAACACGAGCAAAAATTTTATAGGGATAAAAGAAAATTGCCTCGACTTGTTTACTAAGTCGAGGCAAAATAAGATTTTTGTTTTTACAGTTCGTCGAGTTCATTCATGTGCTGTGCCATGTAGTCAGCGAGCCAGTTCATGCCGTAGGCTTCTTCAAAGGATTCGAGCAAGAGTGATAAGTCTGTATGGAATCCGTAACTGTGGAGAGTATCTTGTGCTTGTTTTACTGATGTGAGTTTGAGCCTGCGAATAATTTCAGCGCTATCGTGTTTGTCTCTTTCTCTGCCACTTTCTAGTTTCATACCAAGGATATAATCAAGCGGCGGCATGAGCACGGTAAGATGAGAGAATTGAAAAACAGGAGTGCAAATTTTGCGCGGTGGGATGCGGTTCATGTTCGCAACAGAATTATTAAGCCATAATTCATCTGGCTCGTTCGCGTTATATTTCTCACCGACCTGTTGAATTATGTTTCTGATTTTTTCATTTTCTGTATAGAAGGCATCAACGTCTTGCGTGCCTCGAAGATTGTAATACTCAAGAACGAAACCACCAGCACAAATAATTTCGAGTGTGATATTTTCGTTCGCAAGATTGTCATTGAGTTCAGCGAACAGTGGTGTCTTGTCCATAACGTCCTTCTTTGAAAAGTTGCAGAATATTTTTTGGTTGTGCTTTACGATTCGCTTGGAGCACGTGCTCTCTTGTGTGTGTGCCGTCAGTGAGTGCGTCTTGCAATGTTATTTTTTGGAAGGGAGTCAGCACGGTGCTGTTGAGTAACCGTGTGACATCATCACTGGTGAGTTTCGTGCCATTGTCTTGAATAACTTTGTACAGGTAGCGGAACCATAAATCCCCATCTCGTTCGCTATTCTTACTTGCTTGAATCATATACTCGTACCACGTGTGCATGTGTCGTCTCCTTCTGTGTATTACCTGATTCTTATTCTAATCGGACAACACACAAACTTTTAGTATGCTAGGCATAGGCATAAGCCGCTTGCCTTATCGAAGGTGAATGCTCTGCCACCGTCTTCAACTTCGGAACAATTCTGGGCAAGAAGTTCAATATCGATACTGTGATAGAGAAGCGAATAAGGAAGCTCACTATGCTGGGCAAGTTTGGGAGTTATCCACGTCTCGCTAAAGTCTTCAAACCATTCTTCGACATCGCACACGGTAAAGCAGTCAATTTCGTCAATGGTGTGGTGCGCGTCGAACCAATCTTTGAATTGTGGATATTCTTCGAGTACGTTTTCGATGTCGCTCCCGTCATACCATGTGCACATTTCATCTCTCCTTTTCCTCGGGGTGTCTGTGACATTTTTTTGTTCAAGTTCCTTGAACACTGAAGACATATCGCCGTGAAGTGACGTAGCGCATAAGCTGCGCGTGGACCTTTAGGGACATCGCGGGCGTTGCGTGGAGGAACGTGGCGATAGGATCGTAAGTGTCAAGGAAATTGACAAACCTTAAAGAAAATTTTTTGTACACCGCAGGTGTTCCATACGAAAAAGAATGGTTGTACACGCTTTAGCGTGTGCAACACAATATTCCTGTCTATTGAGTCGTCAAGTACATACGAAATAGGGGTGAAGAATATGAATCCTTCACCCCATGTGCTTTTATAGGTTTTAGTCTGTGGTGGTGTAATAGTAGTCAAGCTGGTCGCTTGTGAAGTTATCTTCGCACCATGCTGCCAGGGTCGTATACAGGTCGTTGTATACACGTGCTTTATCCTCGTTGTAGAAATGGTATTGCCAGATTTTATTGTTCAACACCATGACAAGCTCGGTCATCATTTTGTAATTGCTGTGCCACTCATTAAAAGCGCGCTGGTAAGTATCTTCGATAGCGTCGAGACCAAATGCTTCTGCTATGGTGAAGTCTTCCCAGAAAGTAGTGATTGGCGTGTACCCGTAGTCTTTGAGTGGATTGTAGATTTGTGGCATAGTGATTGTGGTGCTCATTGTGTTTTCCTTTCAAAAAGTGGGGAGAAGAGGCTTTTCTCTTCCCCGTTGTGTTTGTTTTGATGATTGCGTTTCACGTCCTGCCGGTGGATGCGTTTCACACCCTCGGGGTGCTTGACCCAGCTCGCGCGGCCGAAACAATTTATTGTTGAGAGACGCTCGGATGGGTTGACATGCGTCCGCTGGTAGGGCGAGCATTCATCGGTAAAACAAACACGGGTAGAGAAAACACGTGCTCCAGCTATGAAAAGGAAAAGAGTGAGCAGTCGCTCTTACTGAATGCGCATAATCTCCTCACTCTTATAAGTACACGGGCAGAGTAGCTGATGGTTTTGCGAAGGATAATAGTGCAGAGGATTGTGTGGTAGAAAAAGATTGTGTTCCATGCGTGCAGGGGTGGGTGCGGCTCATACACGTGTGATGGAGAGTGAATGTGTAGAAACTATTCTTCTGGCACCACTCTTACCAGTAGCGCGTAGACGTGTATGCGTGTGCTCAACCTATCGGTTGTGGGGTGTGCTTGTATATCCATCTGTATGAGCGTATTAATAGTGCATGGTTCCAGGTCTTTGGCTTATCGTCATGGGCATTCTTGTGAGAAGAAAACCGACACGAAAGCGTAGGCTGGCTTATACAAGAGAAATGAAAAGGTGGTGGAGCACCCACCTTTTTCGTGAGTGTTCCACCACGAGGGCTTTAGTGACCCATGTTGATAGACCAGTAGCGTTTCTCGTCTTCACGAGCATGCGTGCCTTGAGGGTCGTCAGGATTGAAGTACGCGTTGCTGAAGGTATTGATGCGCACACCGTACCGGCCTGGAATGTTCGTGTAATAGCCTGGCTGGGTGCGCTTACCCTTGAGCAGCGTATGGTGGCGCAAGTCGAAGAGAGTGACTGTTTTAGAGGTGACGTGAATGACTTCGTAATAATCCCAGTTGGTTTGGTCATACCCCCATGTTGCGACGAGGATGTCACCTTCCATAGCGCCGTGCACGTTAATGGAGTTGCGGGTTACTGGTGCTTCGAGTGTGGTAGTCATAATAATCCTTTCCGTTAAAAGTGAAACAGTGGTTGTTTCGCTTGGGTTTTCTTTTGTTGATGATTGCGGTTCACGCTACGACTGGCGGCATATGTCACACCCCTTGTGGGTGCGTGACCTGGCACGCGTGGCTGCAACGTAAGTGAAAGACACGACGGACAGGTTGACATATGTCGCTAGGCGCAGCGAGCATTCATCGGTAAACAAAAGAAGGCCTAAGCGGTAAACAGCCACTCACATTTTTTAAGGAAGGAAGTATTGTCTTACCACACGAGGCGCCTCGTATGCGTAATCCTTAGCTAAGTGCATAGATGCAAGGAAAAGGCCATGTCAGCGTGTGGGGTGTGAGAGAAACTATCAAGATGAGAAAGTAAGAAGGGCTACCCTAATGGGTAACCCTTCTAGTGGTATAGCGGTGCGTTTAGATGTGGTAGTCGCCGGTTACTGTAGTCATGATGTACAGGTCACGATAGTGAGGGTCGAGATAGTCAAGGCTACTTTCAAGTACTGTCCATGCGCGAATAATTGTCTGGTGTTGGCAATTGCGTACTCGACTGCTGTCTTTCCATAATCTATTTGTTTCTGTGTATGCTGTAGCAAGGAGGATCCAGCATGAGATGATACTTGCGAGTATGATTGCCCACTGTGGCATGCCGTGGCCTATTTGTGAGCATAAGGCAGGGGCAGCGGGTGCTAAGACGAGCCATAGAAGGTCACGCTGCCCGTTGTCTAGTGTAAACTCCATGATAATTCTCCTTTTAAGATTCTCTTGTTTTGATGAAGCTTAATTGTGGTGTCCACCCGTTACTGTCATTCATATCGATGGTGTGGGTGATACGGATGACGAGACGGACTTTACGTTCTTGTTCACTCATTCTTGTTCTTTCTTTTCGTTGCTCGTTTTGATTTTTTGATACATGCCACCTGAAAAGTTGCCGATAAGAAATGCAAAGGCTGCGAGAGTAATCGTTCGTATAGTCTGGTTGTCTGATAGTGTTTCTACGAGTACGCAGACGGTCACACTGGTAAAAATTAGTGCGAGTGTGAGTTTTTGCCATCGTGTTTTTGGCGTATGTGTCTTGTTCGCGCTCTCTTGCATGAGATGTGCCATGTAGGTTACAAGACCGCTGTATGCAATAAGTGCATTTATTAGGATGAATGCTGCGAGTATACGAATGAGCATAAAAGACCTTTCTTTGTTGTAGTTTTGGTTATTCTTGGAATAAGGCGGGCTCTAGTTGGGAGACATAGTCTTTATCGAGTGTCCAGTTGTGGATGAAGCGTAGGTCGCACGAGTTTTCGTATGTGTTTTCAAGCTCGCTTATGGGGTGGATGGTGTATCCGGTTTTTTGCGCGTCTTGCTCATCTTGTGTGTTTTCGCAGATGTAGATTTTGTGGCATCCGTCGTATGCGAAGCTTGTGCCGGTGACTGGCTTGCTGTTAATTTTCATTCTTGTTTTCCTTTCTACTTGTATATGATTTTTCTTATGGTTTGGTTTTATATAAAAACCCTGGTGTGATTATTTTTCGTTCGTGTTGTTGAACACTGGAAGGGACAAAAACGGAATGCGCTGGAGCCAACCCCTTGCGGGCCCTAGCTTCGCGCGTGTCCGTAACGCGAGTGGAGGACGCGGGGAAGTTGGCGGAAGTGACCCGTTTTTTAGAGTGGGAAGTGTCAAGAACACGTCATAAAAAGCAAAAAATGAGAGTACACCGCAGGTGTTCCATGCGATGATAATGGGTCTGCCGCCATGATAGTGGTGGCAGATTCTTTGTTCTGCTGGTGGCGGCTGGTTCACACATCTTTGTGTGAACTTATGGAAGCATAGTAGCCACCCTTCTCGCGTGGTAATAGCGCGGCTTGCTCCTGGGGGTAATGCCCTAAAATTTATGGAATTTTGTTCAGGGCATGCCCTAGGGGTAAGACGCGCCCCGCGCGGGAGGGTGGCTGCGATAAGCCACCAGGGGCTGGCAGAAAAAGTTGCGCTTCTTTTTCTGCCAGCAAACCCTCTGCTTACTTCTGGCACCAGTGGGGTGTGATGTGGTGAAGGAGCGCTGTAGTAGTGATGCGTGCAAGCCCGTACTTCTCGTCTATCGTGAGTGCTTTCTGGGCTGTGATACGAGCGTTTGTCGTGTCATTTTTCAGCCAATACAAGTATGACAGTGTGCCATAGACTGTGACAGTTTCCCTCTGACTTAATCCTTTAAGTTCCAGCATGGTGGTCAGCAGTGCTATTGCACGATGGATGCGCCGTGTGTCGAGGGTGAAATTGTCATCTCTAAAAACCAGGTCGAGGCTTGAACGCACATAGTGGACAGTTTTCTCAGCGAATGGGTGCTCAACGTTATCGAGGAAGTCTTGCATGGTGCAGCCATGGAAACTATCAATAAGGAACATGTCACGCACGATGAGGAGACTGCTTAATGCTTGGATACCGTAGCGTAGTGTGTTCTCGTCCAATCCTTTCGTGGTAAAGCCTGCTAGGTAGTTGTGGAATGCTACGAGAGCTTCTACCTCTCCTATTAGGAGTGTGACCGTGTGGTCGCTGTTGATGGTAACCATTTTTTTTATCCTTTCCTTGTGTGTTGGTAGTTCCAGGGCAGGCACACCCGTAAACCCACAAGAACACTCCCAGTCCTTGTGCGACGCTCCAGGCTCGACTCCGGTCAGCCCGTGGAACATGTTGTGGAATGGGCTGGCAGGGGTGAGCTTGTTGGGTGGCGTGACAAGGCTGGCGTGTGGTCTTTGGACTGGGTGTGCTAGCCTCTGGGCTACCAACACGAGAAAGTGGGGGCGGCGACCGGTGGCAGCATTCTTGCTGCGCCACAACAGTACAGTCTCCACGAGTGAAACTCGTGGAGACAATAGCCGCCCAGACTTTTTAGTGGATCCGGGTATGGTGCTGATATTTCTTTTAATTCTCATGATGTTAGTCAAAAGAATTTACAGACGGGACATCAGTTATAAATATCCTAGATATAGATGTTGGTGCTATTTGCTCACGGCACAAATGAACACTCTATGACAGATAAAGTATGGTTCACTCGGTTAACTTAGATGTCTGAATTGAAAGCGTTCTAATTTAAAAATAAGCTGCGCTGTGAAACTTCTGTAGTGAACTTTCACAGCGCAGCTTGTAGTTGTGCTCGTATTTACAATATTTATTGCATCTTATTCTGCTTTAATTGAACGCAATCGCTTATCGAATATGCAGATAAGCACCAGTATAAAGTGGATAAGAGCAGCTATGACAATTATTCCTGACTCTGCATGTAGAGATGGAATGGTCATGTGGGAATAAGCGTAATCCCATAGCGGATAGCTTACTGCTCCTATAGCGGCAACAACTGAGATGAATACAGACATTACCTGTCCAACGAGATTATCATCTACTGCATGAATAAATACTGTTTGGAATGGTGGATTTACTACTCCTTGGAAGAAAGCAAAAAGGAAACCAAACACGACTGCTGCTATAGCGTTAGGCGCTAATGCCAGTCCTATTATAGAAAGAGTCACTAGTATATGTGAAAGAGTGAGTAGCATAGAGAAGGACATTTTGCTGGACACTTTTGGCGCGATGAGATAGCTGAGGGCATACCCAAGTGACATTGCGCTTAAATACCAGCCATATCCTTCTGCACTATGTAGAACCATTGAGAATAAGAGGACTCCAGCAAAGCTTATGCCAGTAGATGCGATAGCTTCGAGTATTGCAAATGGAGCTAAAGTCCTGTACGTTTGGTTTTTTACAAATGTTGCCATTCCCCTAGCCCAAGTTGCCAAAAAGCCTTGAGAATATTCTGGATTTTCATCTGCGACGTCTGAAGTATAAATTCCGGTTCTAACTGCATGCTTGTAAATAAAATAAATAAAAATTATTATTCCTGCTAATGCGATAGTTTCTGTAAATAGAATTGGAATGTATAAATATTTACTACTCGCAAAACCTGCAACTGCTGGTCCTACTAATGTACCCATGAGGCTTGTAAAGCGAAGAAGTGAAAGAACATTAATAAGATCATCATTTTTTGTTACACGATTAACAAAGGAAGTAATAGCAGGAAAATAGAAAGTATCACATGCTGTCGTAACCATTACAAGTATACAAACACACCAAAATAGGAGCAACTTGTTAGCAGATGGGGTTGAGAAGGATACCGATACAATTGCGATAATACATAATCCCGCAATCATTCTTGCTAAGCATGCAGCAACTGTTGTCCTGAAAATTCCTACATGCTCAGCTAGTGCTCCTGAGAAAAGGCCTGCTACTAATTCACTTATTGCAGTGAGGGTGAGGTAAAGCGATAAATAATGGCTTGACTGCTGAAAACCGATAAAAAGTGAGTTCAATAGCCATAATTGAATAGTAGTTGAGGCTAGTGTAGTTGCATAGTTAGAAAGAAAATCACTAGCTGCTAAACGCAGATATCCGCGGTAAGGTTTAAATAGATTCGTCAAGGTTTGCTCGTTTCGCGAAATTACATTGCCAAATTATTGCTTGAGAGATGCTATCGGCACTAGTAGTGAAGTATGTTGTAAAGTCGTCGTTATCCCAAATCTGTTGCTGTAGGTTCTTGTCATCACGCACTGTGCTAAAGAGTTGAATAATCTGCTCGACGCAAGATAATGTTTTCTTTATATAGAAGTATTGTTGTGCGAAATCGACTTCTACTTGCTCTCCAGGGATAGTCGTATGTATTTCTTGGAATGTCCGTAGCAAATCAATTGTTTTAATAAGCGATATTTTACATGTCTCGAAATATTCTTGTATTGAATGGATGGTGGATGTTTTCGCTGTGTTTGTACTGACGATAGTGGCTTCAAGTGCAGCATTTGCTTTGAAAAAATATTCTGTTGCTTCAAATAGAGAAGCGCAATATGCTGCACTTGATTTCACATACTCATCAAACATTTCTTCGTACGAAGTCATGTTCATTATTAACCTTTGGTGTGAATATGTGCGGATAAATTATGCCTAAATCATATGAGGATATGGTCGAGGTCGTGGGTTGATTCCGCCGCGCTTGCTATTCTTGTTCATCTTCTCCTTTCATAAGAACAATGCTGTATCTTATTTGCATCTTCATCTATGAAGATACAAATAATCCTAATACAGGATTCGCATTCTTTCCAAGTGTGTCTCTTATTGTGGAATAATTTTATATAAAAATTAGTAGTACATTATTAGACCTTAACTATTTACCAGTCTCAGCTCGTAGTACGTGTTTTCTGATATCCCTACTGTTTGGCAGAGTCCGGCTATTCGTATGTCAGGATTCTTTCTGTGGAATTGGTGGATAAGGTGTAACGCTTGGCTTCAATCAAAACCCTCAACTCTGCTCGCCATCTGGTCGAGGAATATGCTGACTTGCTTGTGTACTTGTTCTGGCATGCCGGACTGTGTGTAGTCGGTGTTTTCCCGCCTGTTGATGCAGCGTTCAATCCTTTTGCGCCCGATGAGGGTGGACGGCATTCCAGTCTGTGCAAAAATAACAGACAGTCTGACACCGTTATCGTATTGCTGGACAGCGTCTTTGTGGAATTGGCTTGTGTAGTAGATTCGTGTGGCTGTCGCGTGTTTGATAGCTGGAAGACTGTTGAGATAAGCACGTTGACTAGGGGTAAAGGCTGTGTCTTTTCTACTCATGAGTATGAACCGTTACGTGTGAAAGATTAATAAGAAATCAATAGAGGAAGAAGAAAATATAGAGTGAGGGGCCACACCATTGCACGGAGATAGTCCCGTGTGCATGTGCGACCCCTCGCCAGTTAATACTAAGCGTGTTTACGGGTTAATGCTTACGAGCATTTTCCTTGTTACGCTTAGTGATCATGATGCTTGCTCCTGCGCCCAGGGCTGCAAGAGCAGCGATAGCGATAGACACGACCGCGCTACCAGTCTGAGCCAATGGTGCAGCAGTAACACCGTTCCAATCATCAGAATCTTCGACTGGAGTGTCATAGCACACACCCGTATTACCACCATTACCATTATCTCCACCGTTTGGGTCGAATGGGTGATCGTTATGGGATGCGCATGGCACGATAGGTGTACCAGTCGTGTGACCACGGTCGGTATGATTCATCGTGTTCATACCAGTCAACGTGCCCTTGACTTCTACGTATTCGCCAGGCTTTAATACCAGGTTAGACCAGTTTGCTGGATACTCCAGATTAGTTACCGTACCGGAGCCTGCGATAGTCTTATCATCTAACGTGATCTTGGTCAGGTTGACTTTACCGGTGTTGATGATACGGAACACAATCTTGGTGCCGTTCTTGGTAGACTTCAAGGCTTCGCTTGGTGTGTTACGGTCTCCCGCTTCAAGACCAGATGCTGCGTCGTACTTGATGAGTTTAATAGCAGGGGTCTGGTCTGGGGTCTTGGTCCACACCATATTGGATTCGCGTTCAACATCATTCATGGTTTCCACGAACGTGTTTTCTACGCGATCGCTTACGCCCAAACGGGTCATTTGCACGTACGCTGTCCAGGACAAGTCACTATCCATAGCAGATGCAATATCAAGGAACTGTTGTGTTGCCTCTACAGTAAACGCACCATTAGCCTCGGTGAAAGTGAAATATCCGGCATCAACACCGCTACCGTCGATACGGCTACCCTTGGAGATCACAGTGCCGTCAGCGAGCTTAATGTCGTTGTTGACATAGACTGCCCACTGGCCGGTTAGCTTGTCAAACTTTTCATCATAATCATCCACGATGCGCCAATTCTTGATCTGCTTGTAGGCACGGTTACCAGCGATCTTGGAGCTATCGAGACGATACAAGAACTGATGATCCTTATAAATACTCTTACCATTCGCACTTTCGCCATTAACCTTAACAGTCACATCCTTCTTCGGGTTAATAACCTTTAACGGGTTAGTTACCGTGTTCGTTACATCCTTGCGATCGTTTGTAATCTGGGTGGCAGTGTTCTTCACTACATACCCGTCCTTGACCTGCTTGACTGTCATAGGAAGCACGATGGTGTAATCCTGACCAAGGAGAGACTGGTCGATTGCAGGGTTATTACTTCATACGAAGGTAATCATCATGATGATGAGGATGAGAGCGGTATGCAGTATGAGTTTTGGTTGTATCCAGATGGGTTCTATGTTATAGATAGCAGTTATTTGGAATATAGCTTTGAAACTATTGCTGATGATCCAAAAGGTTGTATACAAGAAAATTGCATTGAAAATATTGAAGCACAAATATACATTGTTTGTTGTTAAACGTTGTTGTTAACAATCGTATGTTGATAGAATTCTTTACGTGGAAGTAAATAATTGCATATTATTCAGCAATATTTGAATAAAATAAATAAGATGTGTCGTGTTTTCTTAATTTTTTAGTATGCTGGATGTATGCATTGTCCTTTTTGTAAAAATTCTGATACGAAAGTTATTGATACACGTATTAGCGAAGATGGCTATTCTATACGCCGTAGACGTGAGTGCCAGGTGTGTGGAAATCGCTTTACAACAGTAGAAACAACGCAGTTGCTCGTTATGAAACGTTCTGGTTCTATTGAACCTTTTGATCGAGCAAAAGTTGTTGCTGGTGTCGGTAAAGCATGTCAAGGTCGTCCTATCGATATTGAAGCGTTGAAAAATCTTGGTATGCAGGTTGAAGCGGATTTGCGTGCGCGTGGCTTAGCACAAGTAACATCTGAAGAAGTTGGTAAAGCCATTCTTAAACCACTACGCGAACTAGATGAAGTTGCATATCTTCGGTTTGCAAGCGTATATCAAAACTTTACTGGTCTTGAAGATTTTGAACATGCCATTGAGGATTTGAAACAAAGCAAACTAGAAGAATAAAAGAATAGAAAACACGTGTAAATAATACAAATTTTTGCGTTTCTATTCTTTTATTCTTCTATAACGCATACTTATGAACCGCAATGATGATATGAATTATTATTCAAAATTCTTATCATCGTGAGTGCGAATAATGTGTAATTGCTGCGTTGGTCTAGTCATGGCCACATAAAGATTGGCTGCAGCAGTGAGCCTAGAGGCTGCTTCTTGTTCGATTTGTGAAGGTTGAAGTACAATCACTGCGTCATACTCTAGACCTTTTACATCTTCTGCTGTGCAAACGCTGCATTGACAATCGTCGGCGCTTTGCTGACATAATCGATTCCACGTTTTTTCGGGTAATGCAAGTCGTAATGCTTGATTAACAATAAGCTGAGTATGTTGTACTGTGTCGCGAGGCGCAATGATTGCAATACGTCCACTTCCATCATCAGCAATAAATCGTTGGAATAGATTTGTGCAAGACTGCGCAAGAGCTGTATCAAGTTCTTTTTGAGATTCAACTGTTTGAGATACAAGTGAATCAGGAACTGATCGAACTGCGTTGACTGTAGATATATATAATCCAGAATCAGTCGCAGCTTTGCTTGCAAATTCAGAAACTTCGCGAGGATTGCGATAATTAATCGTTAATTCGTAAAGATCCCAATTGGACTCGCCAAACAGCGAATTCATATTTTTCTGCCAATGGTGAGTTCCACCCAAGGCAGAAGTTTGAGCAACATCGCCAACAATAGTAAAGGAGCGTGAAGGGCATCGACGAATGAGCATACGCCAATCCATGGCGGTAAGTTCTTGAGCCTCATCAACGACTACGTGTCCATATGTCCACTCGCGGTCAGATGCAGCTTTGCGGGCAAGTATACTAGCGTCATCGCCTTGCAAATTGTCGAGAAGCATATCGGCGGTTACTATGCCATTGCCAATTCCAGCTTGTGCTAAAGTGTCGGCCGCAAACTGTTGTTCCTCAAGTTTCTTAGCCTGCATCGCTGATTTCTGAGCCTCAATCTTAGGATCCGGGCCGAGTAATTCCATAGCTTCGTCGAGTAGCGGTATATCGGAACGAGTCAGTGGGCTACCTTTTGGTCTAGTAAGAGTGTCAATATCGTCATTGCTTAACCAAGGTGCGTATAGGCGTAGTTGATCCGGTTTAGCAAAAAGCTGATCAATGAGCCATTTGCCAGTCATAGGTAGCCAAGCAAGATTCAACGCAATTCGTAGCTTGTCGTCTAATCGAAGTTGAGAAGTTATGTCGTTCAATTCAGCCTGATCAGGAACATAATCAAGCTGCTCTAAATAGCGGTTTTTTAAGATGCTTAGCACAGTTTTAACAAATGTAGTACGTGCTTGATTATGCGGTTGATGAGTGTGTTGTGCATCTGATTGAGCGAGTTTTATATCTTGCGCGAGAAGAGGAATGCTGAATCCTCCAATACGTATCGTTGGAAGATTTTTAGGCACACGAATGCGAGCCGCAATAGCATTGGCAATAACTGTGCGCATGCGATACATGCCTTTTAGTTTCGCTGCATAAGGAGCATCTTCAGAAGTTGCGCACACTCCTGGAATTAAGTCTGCAATAGTACGACTTACTACGCCAGTTTCACCTAAGGAAGGGAGCACTTGATCAATATAACGCAAAAACGCTGAGCTTGGTCCAACAATAAGTACGCCAGAGCGTTCAAGCTTGCGTCGGTGCGTATATAGTAGGTAAGCTGCACGGTGTAATGCAACTGCTGTTTTGCCGGTACCAGGTCCTCCCTGTACTACAATTGTATGATCAAGTGGTGCACGAATAATGCGATCCTGCTCAGCTTGAATGGTGGCTACAATATCTGTCATCTTCCCGGTGCGACGAGAACCCAAAGAAGCAAGTAATGCGCCTTCTCCGGTAAGAGTTCCTTGCTGTGACGCTTTCCCTACTTCTTCAGAATGGATATCAAGAACTTCATCTTCAATACCGATAACATCACGGAAACGAAGAGTGATATGACGTCGCATAACAATATCTCCGTGATGTGAAGGTGTTGCCTCATAGAAAGGTCGTGCAGCTTCAGCTCGCCAATCAGTAAGAATAGAATCATGATTTTCACTTAACAAACCGATACGACCAATATAGCGACGTGTACCTTCGGTATTGTCAAGCCGACCAAAAACGAGACGATCTTCAACAGCTCGTAACTGCGTAAGACGATCTTCATACATGGTTGCAAAGGAATCGCGTTCTGTACGTTGCGTGGGAGAACCATGTGAACCAGCAGCGCGTACAGCGTCCAAACGTGTACGAATAGTGTTACGCAAGTCATCGAGCCGACTATAAGCACGGTTAACAGCCTGCTGTTCTTCGCTAAGTTGTGAGGAATAAGTAGACATATTCGTCCATTCTTCGTAAAGTATTGCAACCGAATTGTATCTAAAATTAGGCATTTAAGTATATCTCGAGGTTTATACACGTATCTTGATTTCGTGTTGCGTAAGAATTGATATTCCATAAATTGAGGATTCCATAAATTGAGCGAAATTTTAGTTTTATTTCCGAATTGACAAAATATAATCTAAACATATGTTTATAAGGGTTGATTTTGAATTATAAAGGGATAGAATTTTCAGATTGTTAAGCATAAAACGATGAGGTTTACTCCTATAAGTTTGTTGCAACTGGTTAAAAAATAAACAGAATATCTTACTTCATCACTGTTGATGGTAGTGAGTTTATGATATAGAAAGGCTGCTCACATGAAGAAGCTCATTCTTGATTTGGATACTGGTGTCGATGATACCTTGGCAATTTCTTATGCTCTTGGTAGTCCAGAAGTTGAGCTGATTGGTATTACTGGTACTTACGGCAATGTGCTTATGGAACAGGGTGTTCGTAATGCTCTTGCTATAACCGAATTATTCGGACATCCAGAAGTAAAAGTATATCGTGGTCTGTCGCATGCAAGCAAGAAGGATTCATTTGAAGTATTGCCAATTTCTGCATTCATTCATGGTGACAATGGTATTGGCGACGTTGTTATTCCGGATTCCAAGCGTGAAGCTGAATCCGAACCTGCAGTAGATTTCATTATTGATGCAGTAAAAACATATGGAAAAGATCTTATTTATGTTCCAACAGGACCTATGACCAATATTGCTGCAGCTTTGAAGAAAGCTCCGGAGATTAAAGATGAGATTGGTAAGATTGTTCTTATGGGTGGAGCTCTCACAGTTCATGGAAATGTAACGCCTTGGATGGAAGCGAATATCTCCCAAGATCCAGATGCTGCAGATGTCCTATTCCGTTCTGGTGCTCCGGTAACAATGGTTGGATTGGATGTGACTTTGCAAACCTTGCTTACCTATAAGGAAACACAAAAGTGGCGTGAACTTGGTACCAAAGCTGGTACCTTCTTAGCAGATATGACTGATTTCTACATTAAGGCTTACGAAACTACTGCTCCACACCTCGGTGGTTGTGGTTTGCATGATCCGTTAGCTGTTGCTGTTGCTGTGGATCCAACGCTGGTAACAACGTTGCCAATTAACATGCAGGTAGATGTAGAAGGTCCAACGCGTGGGCGCACTATTGGTGATGTCACTCGCTTGAACGATCCAGTTAAGACTATGCAAGTAGCTGTAGGTGTGGATGTGAAGCGTTTCTTGAATGAATTCATGTCTCGTATCTCTGGTTTGGCAAAAATCGCCGGCTGAATGCTGTAAACATTGTCGAATATAAGGAATTAACTGATTGGACTATTATGACTGAAAATGCAACTTCTATTGCGGTAGATCCGTATGAGGATCCAAAAACGCGTAACAAGGTAGCAATTTATTCTCTTATTTTGCTGCTGATTACATTTATTTTAGGAACATTGTGTTTGCAAGGTTTTAATCTTGTATTCAACCAGATTGGTAAAGCTGTTGGAGCTCCAGAACAGGCGTCTCTTATTACCAGCTTACCGATTATTGTTCTAGGTATAGTTTGCTTTATATATGGATCTTTAGGTGACTTTGTGTCACTTCGTAGACTCATAACAATCGGTCTTGTTACCTTGTTTGTTGGGTCTCTGTTTGGTTTTGTTGCAAACTTCTATTTCACTCCAAACTTGTGGACCGTCATTATTGCACGTATTCTACAAACCGCTGGTGAACAGGTTGCAGGATCTTCCTTCCTTGTTATTGCAACTAAGTATTTGCGTAATGATTTGAAGGTTATTTTCTTCGGTCTCTTTACGGCCGCCTACCAACTTTCTGCCTCTATTGGCGTGTTTGCTGCTGGTGCTCTTAGCTCTATTGCTTGGCAGTATTTGTTCTTGATTCCTGCAATTACGATTTTGTTCTTGCCTGTGCTTGTTAAGTGCTTGCCTACAAAGAATGGTATTGGTGGAAAGATTGATAAACTTGGCTTTACAGTATTTGGTATTGCTGTAACACTTCTTACACTGTTCTTCTCTTATAAGGCGTGGGGATTGTTACTCGGTTCTATAGTGCTTTTTGTTTTGTTTGCTTTCTACATTATGAAGGCAAAGAACCCGTTTGTAACTCCCGCATTCTTCAAGAATAAGCGTTGGCTTTCGGGCATTATTTTGATCTTCATCTTCTACTTCACCAACTATTGCATGCCTCCTATTTACAATGTGATTGGTGGCGCTCTGTATCATATGAATACTTCGCAAGTATCTTCCTACCTTGTGTGGGCTTTTGTGTGCGCTGCAGTATTCGGTGTGCTTTCTGGTACGATTATTAGTCATATTGGCCGCAAAGCTGGCATTATCACAGCATCATTATTGATGATTGTTGGTTGGGTTGGTGCTGCTTTGCTTATCAATACCGATTTCATGTCGCTTACTATTTGCGCTTGCATTTACTATGCGGGATGCGGTTTGATGTATTCTCCAATTGTCTCAACAGTTCTTTCTGCTCTTCCAGTTGAAGAATCTGGTCGCGGCTGTGGCATGAATGATTTGATTATGAATGTTACTGCTTCTATCGGTATTTCTATTTTCAGTGGTTTCTTTGGTGGAGATTTATTCAAGGGCTTCTCCCTCAGTGGTCTTCATGGACAGGCTTCTGGTTATTCCAATTTGCTCATGATGGGTGCTGGAGTGGCAGTTATTGGCTTAGTAGTTTACTTGGTTCGCAGCTGCTTTATCTCCGAAAAGAATGAAATTAGTGAAGAATAGTCTCAATAGGCTAATAAGTAAACAAAAATAAGTGTAGGCGGTCGTACAAAATGCGTGTGACTGCCTACACTTTTAGTTAATCATTTTATGCGTCTAGCTTTCGCATACGCTGTATACTAATTGGGTAAGCTGTTCCAAGTTCTTGTGCCCACAGTGACACATAAAACTCTTCGCACATCCAACGCAATCTTTCCGCAATATTTTCTGCTTCATCATGCGATGGTCCGGCAGGTAAAGATTTAGCTTTATCTTGTGCTTTTTCAACAATTTTGTGCGCTTCTTCAGCTTCCCAAGCCCAGCGAACATCGCGATTCTTATCTGATTTAGCTTTAGTGAGTCTAATCGCATCAGCTTGCAAGTATTTTTCAATTCTAGGAAGTGAATTTGCTGGAGCTTTTGCAATAAACCCTTCGTACACGAGGCTTGCAACATGTTCGCGAATAGATTGCAAAACAGATAATAATGGTAAATCAGCCTTACCGGAAACAGCTTTGGTAACCTCTGCCTGTCGTTTTAATATGGCAATTACATCGTGTGCAACTTCATATACAGTATCCTCATACATTTGAGAAACGTTAGCTACAGCTTCTTTTAATAAAATATCGTCCGTGATTTTTTCAGGATTTGGTATGAGTCGCTTAACTGCAGCCATTTGCAAGTCTTCAGCTAATTTTTGAGAACTTGAATAAGGTGCAGCGGTAAGCATAAGAGCTTCTGATCCAAGCCATCGAGAAGTAATGCGCTTATTATCCAACCGTAACATGTGTAGAGCACCTTCCCATACCATTTGAGAACGCGAAAGCATAGTTGCGCCAGATTTATGTAACAGATCAGCTCTTTGTACAATGTTTCCAGCTTGTGCTGCTTTATTTGCTTTACGATCAACTACTGCTCTTGCTGACTTCTGAGCTTCTTTGGCAAAATGTTGCTGTAATGTAATCAAAGACTTATTAGTACCAAGAATTGTAGGTTTTACTCGATAAGCAAAGTTTTTATGATTTGCAGGCTGATTGTGATTTCCTTTAGGTTTTCTTTCTTCAACGCTAAAAGTCACGCGTAAATATGATGAAAGTCTGTTCATCTGTTCATCGTTAAATACTTCAGGATGAATTTGTGCTCCAACAACAGCAATAGCAGCTTGAGTAAAAACTTCACGAAAATCTTGCCACGTAAGTTTGTTACTATCTTCGCTAGTTTCAACAATTCCAGGAAGCATATCATAATGTTCGTCAATCCAACCGCGAATTTTTTGAGCAGTGTCTGGTGCTGGCACGAATTGTACGCGCAAAGCTTTTGGTAAAGACTTAATCATGCCGATAATCAGTTCGTTAAGTAAGCCGGGAACATTCCATGTGAATTCTTCTGGAGTTAAACGAGAAAGTACATGAAGAGGAACATGCACTGTTACACCATCTAAAGGATTGTGAATATCGTACACATAACTTAAACGCAATCTTATAGGTTGACCATCGGTTCCGATTGTATTCCAATGGTCTGGATAATCGGCTAAATCGGTGCTTTGTGTAGTTTGTAAACGCTCAACTTCATCAGGATTAAAATCAAGTTTGTGGGGATTTTCTGCACGATTGTCTTTCCACCATTTTGCTAAAGTAACAATACTGGTAATTTCTTGAGGAAGTTGATTATCATAAAAAGTAAATAAATCTTCGTCGTTTACTGTTTCGCTTATTTGGCGCGTACGATTTGCTTGATTATCGGCGTCGTCAAGAATAGCACGATTTGCCAAAATAAAACCATCATGGGGGAATCGTTGCTGGATATCTCCTTCAACAAGACCCTGACGAATCATCAACATTCTAGCTTCATACGGATTGATGCGTGCCCATTGAACTGTACGATCTTGTACAATAGGTAATCCGTACAAAAGTACTTTTGACTTCGCTACAGCGGAGCCTTTAGAAGCACTCCAATGAGCGTCAGAATACGTTATTCTCGTAAGATTTTTAGCAAGAGGCTCAGCCCAAGCAGGATCAATCTGTGCACAATATCTTGCCCAAAGTCTAGAAGTCTCAACTAATTCAGTGCATATAATCCAGGAAGGTGTAGTTTTAGCTACAGAAGAAGCTGGGAATATTGCAAATCTTGTGCCGCGAGCGCCTTGATAATCGTTTTTAGCCATTTTTTGTGCACGCTTCATGGCTCGAATTTTTGCTGTTCCGCTTAATCCAGCAAAATCAGAAGCTTTCGGTTCACGCACAACTTGCATTCCCATCATCGAAAGTAAGCCTGCAAGCATTGAAGCGTGTATACCTTGTGAATCCCAAGAGCAACATAGACTATGAGCAGCCTGCTGATTATTAGGAAGTTGACGAATTTCCAGAGGAGGTCTTTTAACTGGAGCAGGTTCGCCAATTTTATAATGCAATTCTTGACACAAGTCTTGCAGTTGATGAACTAAATCTTTCCACTGTTTTAAACGCAAAAAATGGAAAAATTCTGCCTTGCAAATCTTACGAAGCGCATTATTACTCATATCTCCATCTGCTTGGAATAACCTATCCCAGATGTTTAAAGCAGTCAAAAAATCGCTTGTTTCATCAGCATAACGACGATGCAACCTATCTGCTTCTTCGCGCTGATCTTCAGGTCGTTCTCGAGGATCTTGCAAACTTAAGAATGCAACAACTACTAGTATCGCGGCAAGAGTATTTGGCGTAGTACGCTTAGCGGCTTCAATAATCATGCGACCTAAGCGAATGTCAATCGGTAACTTAGCAAGCTCGCGACCAATATGAGTTAAAGTAATTACACCAGATTTTCTGCTTATTGCGCCAAGCTCGGTAAGTTCGTTAAAACCGTCGCTTACGGCTTTGATGTCTGGTGGGTCAATAAAACCAAAATTAGTAATATCTTCGCCAGTTTTAGCAACACCAACCGAAAGCATATGCAGAACCACTGCACCAAGAGAAGTACGCAAAATTTCAGGATCTGTAAAACGTGGGCGAGTTTCATAATCTTCGCGCGAGTATAAGCGAATCGCAATGCCGTCTGCAATACGACCGCAGCGTCCGGAACGCTGATCAGCACTAGCTTGAGAAATTGGTTCTATAGGAAGTCTTTGCACTTTCGCAGATTTAGAATATCTGGAAATTCTCGCAAAACCAGGATCTACAACGTATCGAATACCAGGAACAGTAAGTGAAGTTTCTGCAACATTCGTAGCAATAACAATGCGCTGATGAGAGTGTGATTCAAAAACTCTATGCTGATCTTTTGCAGAAAGACGTGCAAAAAGAGGCACAATTTCAATCGCATCAGTTCGTTTCATATCGTTTGCGCGTGTGCCAAAATATGAACGTAAACCATCTTCAAACTCTCGAATATCGCGCTCGCCTGAAGCAAAAACCATAATGTCACGAGCACCATGTTCGTGACTTGAATGAATAACCAACTGTGCGCATGCTCGAGTTACAGCAGAAGTCATATCTTCGTCAGCAATATCTTCACGTTCTTGTTGGTTAGATTGGCTTTCTGCAACGGTATTTTCATCCATGGTTATGTCTGCAAAACCTGGTACATGTCTCATAAGAGAAGGTGCAGAGCCAAGTGGTTCGTAAAGTACTCGCACAGGGTAGGTTCGTCCAGAAACTTCAATAACAGGAACTTTTGTATGTAGCGCGTTTTCAAAATGGTCGCGGAATTTCGCAGAATCAATAGTTGCAGAAGTAATAATTAGCTTCAAATCGCGACGTTTCGGTAGCAAAGTTGTTAAATAGCCGAGAAGAAAATCAATATTAAGGCTGCGTTCGTGCGCCTCATCGATAATAATCGTGTCATATCGAGTAAGAAGTGGATCGCGCTGAATTTGCGCAAGTAAAATGCCATCAGTAACAATACGCAATTTTGTTTGAGATGAACTTTCATCAGTAAATCGCACCTGATATCCGATTTCTTCGCCCAGCTTTACTTCCATTTCGTTAGCAATACGCTCGGCTACAGTGCGAGCAGCCAAACGGCGAGGTTGAGTATGTACGATTTGCTTTCCTCTGCCACCTCTTCCAAGCTCAAGCGCCATTTTTGGGATTTGCGTAGTTTTACCAGAACCAGTTTGACCGGAAACAATCACAACTTGAGAAGACTTAATTGCTTCTATAATTTCGTCATGTGCTGCACAAATAGGAAGATCAGCAGGGTAATCGAATTTCATAGTATATTTATTTCTTTTCGTAGATATTTACTTTTTTAGTACTTCGATAACACGGTACCCTTTGGAACTAGCGTATTTTTCAACGCTAAAACTTTCATCCAGATTCTCCGCAAGCCAAGTAATTAATGAATCTGATCCAAGATTTTTTTGCACAACTAAATATGCTGCTCCTCCTACTTTTAAACGCGGTAGCCAAGTAAGCAACATATCGTGCAATATCTCTTTTCCAACGCGAATTGGAGGATTAGACCATATAATATCAAAATGATTAAATTCTTCAGCATATTTCTGCAAAGCATCTTCAACAAGAGTTGCATGAATATGTTTTAGTCCAGCGTTTTTTGCGTTTTGCGTAGTAAGTTCTAATGCACGCTCATTAACATCGACTGCGAAAATTCTTGCATTTGGAGACTCTAATCCAAGCGCCACACTAATAGGACCCCAGCCGCAACCAATATCAAGGAATTTTCCATTTTCTGGCAATTTTGGAGCATGTTTTAGTAATACTGAAGTGCCTAAATCAAGTCTCGAAGCACTAAAAACCCCGTTAGAAACTTGCATAGATACATCATTATTTCGCAAAGTAACGTGTAATATTCTGCGCTCGTCTTTTGATGATGGTGCTGCGGAAAAGTATTGCTCTCCGCTGATTTTTGTTTTACTAACTGTCTCTGATTGTTTCACTCGATGCTGATTGCTCATAATATTGCTCAAATTGTATTGTCTTGCAACAGCAGTACTGCTAGTGCTGCTATCTTGTTATATTTTGCGCTGCTTTATCGTATCTTTCGTATTACTTGAGTATTGTCTCCTCAAATCTCCATAATAAAACAAACGTTGTAAAACGCTAGCGAGGTTCTAGTCGCAACTCGCTACAATCGAATAGGGGCGGGTATAAGTGGTCGATAGTCGCAGCACTGCTGAAAGAGCTGATATGTTTAAAGAGCATGATTCCAGCTTTCCAGAACATAACTTTGATAAGAAAAATGCAAGTTCTCATAATTCTGGCCTGCTTTCATGGCATTCTGATGTACTTCTTGACACTACTTCAGCAAGTGAACAGCATGATGAAACTTGGCAAGAGCGTGAGTCTCGAAATGCTTTGAAACGTGTTGCCGGACTTGGTGAGTTGCAAGATGTTACAGAAGTTGAGTATAGAAAACTCCGTCTTGAGCGCGTTGTGCTCGTAGGTGTATGGTCTAGTGCAAAGGGAACTCTTGCTCAGGCAGAAGAGTCATTGCGTGAGCTTGCAGCTTTGGCACAAACTGCCGGTGCAGTAGTGTGCGATGGTATGCTTCAACAACGTTATAGGCCAGATGCTGCAACATATGTTGGTTCAGGTAAAGCGCGAGAACTTGCAGCTGTAGTAGCGCAACATGATGCTGATACGATTATCGTCGATGATGATTTGCCGCCAAGTCAGCGTCGTGCTTTAGAAGATGCAACTAAAGTTAAAGTTGTTGACAGAACTGCTGTGATTTTAGATATTTTCGCTCAACATGCTACGAGTCGCGAAGGTAAGGCTCAAGTTGAACTCGCACAGTTGCAGTATATGCTTCCTCGATTGAGAGGATGGGGCGCAGCTCTTTCGAGACAGGCCGGTGGTCGTGCTGCGGGAGATGCTGGTATTGGATCTCGAGGTCCTGGTGAAACTAAAATTGAAATGGATCGACGTGCAATTCGTAATCGTATTGCTAAATTACGTCATGATATTGCACATATGGCACCAGCGCGAGTTGTAAAGCGTGGCTCTCGACGTCGTCAAGATATACCGACAGTCGCAGTAGTAGGTTATACGAATGCGGGGAAATCCTCTATTATTAATCGGCTAACTGGTTCGCAAGAATTAGTAGAAAATGCTTTGTTTGCAACGCTCGATACCGCTGTGCGTCGCGCTCAAACTCAAGATGGTAGAACTTATACGTTAGTAGATACAGTAGGATTTGTACGCAGGCTTCCAACCCAGCTAGTAGAAGCTTTTAAATCTACGTTGGAAGAAGTTAGTCAAGCAGACGTCATCTTGCACGTAGTTGACGGTTCGCACCCAGATCCTATTGCGCAAATTGATGCTGTAAACGAAGTTCTCGCAAATATTGATGGGGTAGAAGATACTCCGCAGATTATGGTGTTAAATAAAGCAGATATGATGAGTGATGCTGCACGAGAGCGTTTTGCTTCGCTGTATCCAGACGCTGTTATTGTTTCTGCAGCAAGCGGCGAGCATCTTCACATATTGCGTAACCGTTTAGAGGCATTACTGCCATCGCCGCGTGTTCGTGTAGAAATTATCTTACCGTATACTGCGGGAGCGTTACTGTCACAAGTCCGTGAAAATGGTGTTGTAGAAAAAGCTGAATATGCTGACAATGGCGTAGAACTTGTGGCTTGGGTAGGTCCGTCATTGGCTGCAAAACTAATGCAAGTGGCTTTGGAATAATAAATTCCGGTGGTGCGATTAGAGTAAAGGTGTTCATACCAATAGGCTCTTAATGTGAGAGCAGTCCCAGATAATCACAATGGGCGTATGATTGTGCGCTCTACGGGACGTAACAGGTTGCCGAAAAGAGGTTTTTGCTCATGGTGAGTTCGCAGGTTAAGCCAACGAAGCTTGCAATTATCGGTGCTGGTGCAGTCGGTTCTACGCTTGCTTTTGCTGCTGCGCAGCGTGGTGTTGCGCGTGAGATTGTGCTTGAAGATATTGCTAAGGAACGTGTTGAAGCTGAAGTTTTGGATATGCAGCACGGTTCTAGTTTCTATCCTGCAGTTTCTATTGCAGGTTCTGACGATGTGGAGATCTGCCGCGACGCTGATATGGTTGTAATTACTGCTGGCGCTCGCCAGAAGCCAGGTCAAACTCGTTTGGAACTTGCTGGTGCCACTATCAATATTATGAAGTCCATCATTCCAAATGTGGTGAAAGTTGCCCCTAACGCCATTTACATGCTGATTACCAACCCTGTAGATGTGGTAACGCATGTTTCTATGAAACTTTCTGGTCTTCCAGCAAATCAAATCTTTGGTTCTGGCACCAACCTTGATTCTGCTCGTCTTCGTTTCCTGATTGCACAACATACTGGCGTTAATGTTAAGAATGTTCACGCTTATATTGCTGGCGAACATGGTGATTCTGAAGTTCCGCTGTGGGCTTCTGCAACCATCGGTGGTGTTCCAATGTGCGATTGGAATGCTCTTCCAGGTCATGAGCCACTTGATGCAGCTAAGCGTGAAGAGATTCATCAGGAAGTTGTGAATGCTGCTTACAAGATTATTAATGGTAAGGGTGCTACTAATTACGCTATTGCAATGTCTGGTGTAGATATTGTAGAAGCCGTTCTTCGTGACACTAACCGCATTTTGCCAGTATCTTCTTTGCTTGATGACTTCCACGGCATTTCTGATGTGTGCATGTCTGTACCAACCTTGCTTAACCGCAATGGTGTGAACTCTCGTCTTAACACTCCAGTTTCTGACCGCGAATTAGCTGCCTTGAAGCGTTCTGCAGAGACTTTGCGTGAAACTGCTGCTAAGTTTGGTTTCTAGTTTATAACATACTAGTTTCTTTTCTAAAAGTTTAAGCCACTTCTTTACTTAGTTGTGAGGGAGTGGCTTTTGCTATGACTCAACAACATGCCACATAATATTTTCTACGAGTTCGATATATCATTATTATTATGGCAGATTTTTCTCATATTCTTGCGACTCGTTCTGATTTTAACGATAGTGATCGCGAATGGCTTCATCATCTCGTAGCTGATTGGCAAGTAATAGCTGATTTAAGTTTTGCAGATTTATTGTTAATTATTCAAAACGGTGAGGGAGATTATGTTGTTGCTGAGCAGTGCAGACCTTCCACGGCTATTACATTGCGTACTGATGATTTGCTAGGGAAGAAATTGGATGATTCGCTTGTGCCAGAGCTTAACGATGCAATTAAGTCTGAAACAAGTTTCCATTCATCGACTTTGCGATCAGTTGGTCGAGCAACAGTGTGTTATGTTTATGCTCCAGTTAGACATCGCGGTAAGACGCTTGGATTGGTTATGCGTGAAACCAATTTAGCAACACGTGAATCGAATGGTCGATATGAGATGGAAAGCATTAATGCGGGAAAAACATTATTTGATATGATTCCTCGTGAACAATTCCCGTATCGTGAATCTGTGTTGAATCAACGACATAATGCGCGTGTTTCTGATGGTTTTATTGTGTTAGAAGCTGATGGAATAGTGCGTTATGCTTCACCTAATGCGATTAGTTGTTTCCGTCGTTTGGGTGGTTTAGATACTATGCAAGGCGAGTATTTGAGTGAATTTGGTACGCGTCTATTGCATACTAATGATACTGTTTCTGAAAGCCTTCCTCTTGTACTTACAGGTAAAGCAGATGTTGATTGTGAGTTAGAAGCAAATCATTCTATAGTTTCTATGCGTTCTTTGCCGTTGTGGGGACCAAATAATCGCGTTGGTGCGGTTGTATTATGTCGTGATGTTACAGAAGTGTTGCGTCGTGAGCAAGAATTACGAACTAAGAATGCTACTATTTCTGAAATCCATCATCGAGTAAAAAACAATTTGCAAGCTGTTTCTGCATTGTTGCGCCTGCAAGCGCGTAAAACAAAATCAGCTGAAGTAAGGAAAGAACTTGAGGAAGCTCAACGTCGTGTGCAGACTATTGCATTAGTTCATGAAGGTTTAAGCCAGACTGCTGATGAAATTGTTGATTTCGATAAAGTTATTTCCAGTCTGTTGAAAATGTCTATCGAATTGGCTTCTCAGAATCAAAATATTGATATTGATTTTGTTGGTAAATTTGGTCGTCTGGCTGCACAAGATGCGACTCCGTTATCATTAGTGTTGACTGAATTAGTAACGAATGCTGTTGAGCATGGCTTTGAAGGTCGTGAAAGCGGTCATATTCGTATTGCTGTTGGTCGTGGCGGCGACAACCTTAATATTGTCGTGGAAGATGATGGAGATGGGATTGATAGTGAATCGTCTCATGGCATGGCGAAACCGTCAGGTTCTGGTCTTGGAACACAAATTATCAACACATTTGTTACTAATGATTTTGGCGGAACTGTGCGGTGGTCACCTCGTCGTGAAGGTGGCACTCGTGTAGTATTGGACATCAAATTGCGTGTCTCTGGCATTGAATGATACGCCATGCAGAAAAGCTAATACTATAAAGTAACAATAAGTAACAATAAGTATCACTATAGGGAAAGTATCACTTATAGAGAATCTCATCACGCATAAATACAAATTGCCGCAGTTTAAGCAAGCATCAAAAATGAGCTGCTTACTTGTGGTGAGTTCTCTTATGGTGAGCTTATATTATTTTACATTGTTGCATCTTGACTTTTGCGCGCGCGAATGACTCGACGCTTTAACGTGCGTCGTTCATCTTCGCTCAAGCCGCCCCATACGCCATAGTCTTGATTCGTTTCTAATGCGCATCGTAAGCATTCGGTTGCAACTTTGCATGAACGACACACTGCTTTTGCTTCTTCAAGTTGCTGCATTGCAATGCCCGCACTACCAAGAGGAAAGAAAAGCTCAGGATCTTTATCTCGGCATGCAGCTGTATTACGCCAATTAAACGAATTGCTCATGAATTACTATCCTCATTTCTTATACCTTACGGAGGTGCACTTAAGAAGTCTACCTGAATGTAAGGAAAGCATGAATATGTGATTTTTTCAAGGTATTTTGCATCTTTATTAAGATTTTTTATTTTCTGCAATCGTTAGGCCATACTACTTGTACTAAATTTGCTGCCCCTGGAGCAATAATGACACAGCGTCCTGGGAGTTGGTAGTCTTGTGCATCAAGAGTTTTTGATAATGCTGTGGGTATGCCAAGCATAGTATCCATTCCAACATCACCAGTGGGGAATATGATGCGAACTGGTGCTTGTTCTGGCAATCGTAAATTGCGTGCAGTATTCGTGCTAAAAACAATAGGAAAGTAACTATTCTGCAATTGTTCTTGAAAAGCAATCGCCTGCTGATCAGCATTAAGCGGATTAAGCAATTCATCTGCATCATCAATGAGCAATGGTGAAACATTATGTTGAACACATGCTACATTTTGAGCTGTTAATGTTGTGCCAGAATATACTGGCACTTGTAGAGCTTGTGAAATTATGCGCAGTATTGTGCTTTTACCTTGTTGACGTCCTCCAATAATAGCTACGTTTCCTAAATGCAGTGGTAAGAATGCTGGAGATAAATGAATGCTGTCATCCTGCAAACCAATAACAACAGCTTGTGCTAATGGATTCGTTATACGTGTTTGTTGATGAGTTGCTACTTTTATTTTATTATCGTCAGTTTTATGATCATATTGCTTAAGTTGTTCTATAGAGAGTAGAGATGGTAATGGAGCGCTAAATAATGTTGGTGAATATTCATGATGACAGAACCTTCCTGCCAATTGTATAGCGCGCACCAATCGTCGAGGGTTTTGACTTTGAGCACATCGTAGTGAAGTTACTCCCTCTCCAATATTGTAGTAGGCACTTCCTGGGGTATGGGGGCTTATGTGAGAAGCTTGCGATGTGCCTAGTAATTCTTGAGATTGCATTCCGTCTCTCACGCGTAAGCAAATATTAATAGCAATATTAGCTTTCATATCTGCGCTCACTTGACCTAACGGATTTTGCGTTCCAGCAATAATATGCATGCCTAGAGATCTACCTACGGAAGCAATGCGTATAAGACGTGGCATGTAGTCAGGAAGTTGATCTTTTAAAGCATGAAATTCGTCTATAACAATAAGCAATGAAGGTTCTGCTGGAATAACTTGTGAAATATTGTGACAGCCTTGTTGCGCAACTAAGCGTTCGCGCCTATCTAATTCTAATTCTAGTCCTCGCAGGGCTCTAGTTGCGTGACGTAAGTTTAGATCGCCAACGTTTCCTACAGTGTGTGGCAGAGTTGACAGGGCATCGAAAGTTGCGCCACCTTTAAAATCCATGAAAACAAAATGTAATTGTTCTGGAGCATACTGGAATGCTAATGCTAAACACCAAGTTGTAAGCAATACGGATTTGCCTGATCCTGTAGTTCCTGCTACTAACGCATGTGGACCATTGTTAATTAAATCCATGTAGCAGTAACCATTGTTACTTACGCCCAGTGGTGCAATAAGGTGCTTTTGTTTAGTACTAGGCAAAGATGCGTGTGAAGTTATATATTGATTTGCTGATTCTAGTGTGTTCTGTGCGCAATTTGTTGTTATATTTTTTAACCAAGTGTATAGTACCGTTTTCCAAGGTGGTTGTGCTGTACAAGCTGCGTTTCTATTCATCAATAATGTTTCTAAACTTACTGGTGTAAGATTATCTGGTAGATTTTCTTCAGATGCTTGTTCATAAGAAAAATTAGCTGCAGAAGAGTAGGGTTCTTGTGTAATTTGCTGGTTTTGTTCTGCGTTTTGTGTGTTCTGCTGTTGTGTTAAGTATTGCAAAATTTGTGGTACTAAACTTGTTACATACATCATAATGCTTGGAACAATCATTGCCAGCATCATCCAATTGTTTTGCATCCAAGCCATTATTGCTAATGCAATATGAGCTAGTATAGGTACAATACTTGCTGCAAGTTGTACGTACATGAGTACTTTGGTGGTAGTTATCGTTGTATGAGATTCTTTGCGCATAATTGTATAATGACAATATTTGCTTACTCATAACAAGAGTTGCATGAACTTGTGGTTAAAAGATAAAGCGGCGGAGTATGCAGCTTAGCTATATTTTATAGACAAGTGCGTGTCAGAACGCAGTATTTTGTAATTCAGCAAGTGTTCCAACAGCACCTGGTTTATGTGTTCCTGCTGCAAGCTGATTGAACAAATCTAGATTTTTAGCATCGTCAAGCAACACAGATGAACCGACTCCTGGCACTTGATAATCAGGGTTTGTCCAATATATTGTGCCAGATACGCCTTGTGAACCTGTTGCTTCTCTAAAAGCTTGAGCCATTTCCCACAGAGTACCAGGATTAGATTTTTCGTCAAGTAAAACTGAGCTTAAGCCTGCTTTGGCAAGTTTTTTTATTTTCCCCAAATTTGTAATCGTATCGCGTGCTAAAGCTTTTTTCATAATTGCTGCAATAACCATGCGTTGACGTGCAGCACGACCAAAATCGGACTGTGGATCTGCATAACGCATGCGTGAAAATGCTAGTGCTGTGGCACCATCAACATGATGACAGCCAGAGGTCCAATGTAATCCGCTAAATCTATCACTTACTGTGCGGTTGTAGCATAAATCGATTCCATCGAGTGCGTTAACAACATTGGTAAGACCATTAAAACGTATTTCTGCAACGTGATCGATTCTGTGACCAGTAATGGATTCAACTACTGAAGTTAGTGCTTTATTTCCGGCAAACTGAGCTACGCTGTTAATTTTCATATGTTCACCATTGAAGGAAATAAGTGAATCGCGAGGAATGGAAATGAGAGAACTGTGACCGTTGCTTGGCTTCGTGAGTACAAGAATAGTATCAGTTCTAAAACCGGTAATTTCTTTAGCTTCTTCACCTTCACGCTGATCAGAACCGAGAATAAGCCAAGCAGTTCCTTGGGTGCTTGGTGTATTCGTAAGCCATGATGTGCGATTCATGCGGGAATCTACCCAATGCCACGAGTATACGCCTAATCCCATGCATGTTATTACGAGTATTGTGAGCAGTGCTAAGAAAACATGGAGGAACCTGTGCGACTTTTTGACTGGCATTTGTGCAGCAGCTTCTGCGACATTGTTCAATGCCATGGAAGCGTGGATATGTGGTGCTGGGTGTATTCGTCGTACCTGTTTTGGTTGCTGCTGATGTGGTGCGTAAGTAACAGGCTGTTGTGTATAAAACTGATTTGATGTTCTTACTTGTTTTCGTTGCGTTTGAGGTGCAAAGGAAGGTGCCTGTGTTGTACTGGGATGATGTTCAGTAGTTTTCGCTTGTTTTGTGTGTGTTGGTATGAAGCTTGGGGGAACGTTGGTAAGAGACGAATCGTTAGTGTGCGAAGGATTGAAGATTGGCGGATTTGTGCTATCTTCAGAAAAGTCCTTGTGCGATTGCGAATTCATGCATCCTCCCAATGCGCTTCATAGTTATTACAACGAAATAATGAGTACTGTAAATCTACAGCACTCATGTTACTTATATTACCTCATTTATTTCGAGGTACAGCGCACAATACATTATTAACATACCGATCTGCAATACCAACATATTGTCCAGTTTGTGGATCGTGAATAGTTCCATTAGTAGGATTTACAATTCCACCAGTGTTTGGATCGATAAGTTGTCCTTGAGCATTTTTAGCTAACCCTGTTTTAGGATTAATTGAACCTACATGCGTAGTCTGCGTATTTATTTTGTTTAATTTATCGTTTTCACTTACGCTGGTATTGTCGTCATCAATATCATCAGTCTGATTAGTATTTTTGGAATTATTGTTAGTACTTTTTTTGTTTTTATTTGTAGCTTGCAAAAAGAGTGGCTTATTCTCGCGCATTCTTTTCCAAATATTGTCTGCTTCATCGGACCATACAACGCGATTTGGATCATACGCATCTGGAACAACAGGAATTGTTTGCGCATAAATATGAGAAGTATTTAATTTGCGCATACTGAGCGCAAGACCAACTAGAGTGCTCGGATCAGCTAATCCTTCGCTGATACTCAAAGCACCTAATGCTGATTTAGCAAGCTGATAAAGTTCTCCAGTTTGGGTAAATAAATTCTTAGATAGTGCTTGATGCAAAAGCTGTTTAATAAGATATTGCTGCCTAGTAGTGCGCATAATATCGGAACCGTCACTTGCGGTATCGTGTCGCATACGTGCGTATTGTGTAGCAAGACGACCATCTAAATGCTGCATGCCTTGTTTAAAATTCACGCCTGTATACGTATCTCGTGTAGCAGTTGGAATACATAAAGATACGCCGCCAATAGCATCAATCATATTGCTTAATCCACTAAAATCAGTGACAATAAAATGATGAATATTTAAGCCAGTAAGTGCATTAACCGCTTTCAAGGAACATGACGCTGCTGAAGCTAAATCTCCGCCTTGTGCGTATCCGCTAGCGAAAATTGAGTTAAACATAACGTGTTGGCGTGCTGGAATGCGACCTTTTGTAGTGTCGCAAGCAGGAGCATTGACCATGGAATCGCGTGGAATAGAAACGATATTCATATATGATCTGTCAGCACTAATTTGCACTACCATGGTGGTGTCAGATTGATGATCGCCTGTTTCGCTATCGTGAGTAAAGCTTCGATTATTGCCATCGCGTGAATCTTGACCTAAAACGAGAAAAGTTACAGGTTTTCCTGCATTAACGTCTAGGGTTTGGCGTGCCTGTTTATCTCGGGAAATTACGCTGATAACACGACTGCTTACAGTTGAAGAAAAATCTAACCACGTAGCAGCCATAATTGTCAAAAAGAAGGTGAGTACTGAAATGATAACTATACACAGTATCTTGCGCGTGCGGTTAATCATACGATAACCGAAGCTATGACGCGGAGTAGCGGAATTCCAATTACCCGATTGGTACCGTACATCTTCAGGATACCGCGAAGTTGCCATCGTGCCTTCTTTCGCAATAGGAGAAAGACTCTGTATGCTGCTGTAATGCTAATTTTATGCGCAAGAAATAAAGCTATATTCCAGTAAGCACATATAACGAGCTATTGTAGTGTAAGGCATTGAGATTTAACGCTTTGCGTGCCTTATGTTGGTAATCATTGTTGAGAACAAAAGATTGTAGATTTTTAATTCATCAAGTTGATAAATTTTGATAAATTTTTCATTTATGAAGTCGCGACAACAATAACGAATTGTAATATTCGTACTAGTTTAGTGTTTGCTTATTAAACATGTGTGAAATTTAAATACATTTTTGAATAAGTTTTTTAAAAAATAGTGGTTTGTGTTGCGGCGGATACCTACCCCTTGCGTACACTGGTAAGTATGGATTCAACTACTGCTTATACTGGTGCATTTGAAAACGAAGTTTTACAGGTGCTTTCTACAGCAAAATCAGCTCGTCCACATGAAATAGATTCTTCTATTATGGCGATGATGTGCGTGGAAAGAGATACTCGTTTCTATACTGAGACATTGAAGGCAGTATTGAATCAGTCGGTTCTTCCTGGAACATTAGTTGTAGTCGACTGTGCAAACAGAGTCCATCAAATCATGCAAACAACGATGCAAGTGCGTCTTAATTCGAACTTGTTTTCGGGAATGCTTGATTCGAGATTATCATCTCTGCCTTCTTTGGACGCTATTCATCATAATGATTTAAATGTTTCAAATGATTACCGTGATAGTAGCGCTCCATATGAGTCACATGCCCAGTTTGATGATAATTTTGAACACAAGCCATTGCGCATAGTTATTGTTCCAGTATCATCAGCGCGTTCGTTTGGTGATGCTATTGAAAAGGCTTTGAAACAGCTTTTACCATGTGCAGGAGTCTCGTCATTATGGCTTCTGCATGATGATTCTAGACCGGCTGACTCGCATTGTTTGGAAGCTTTGCGTGAAACTTGGCGTAATACGCCAACCGCATCGGTACTAGGTGCTAAACAAGTTGATTGGCAAGATACTGTTCTACATAATGTTGGTATGTATGCATGGAAGCATACTGTGCATACACTCACGGTTGACGGCGAGGTTGATCAAGAGCAATATGATGGTCGAGGTGATGTTTTTGCGGTATCTCTTGCTGGCGCATTAGTTACACTATCGGCTTGGCAAACCTTACGTGGAACTCAATCTTGGATGACTACATTTGGTGAATCAAGAGATTTTTGTCGCCGCGTATGCTTATCAGGCGGTCGTGTAGTAGTGGTTCCGTCTGCTCGTATCGCTCATCGACGCGCACGTTTAGAAGGGCTACGTACGCGCAATGGAGAAGCTAGAAGTAACGAAAAAGCTGGTTTTCAACATGGTGTAGCTCCTGCTCTTATTGCAAAACAGCGTTACCGGTATACTGATATACGTATGTTTTTGTGGCCTATTGTTTGGGTTTGCAGTTTGCCAGCGGCTTTAGTGAGCGCTTTGCATTCTTTGTTTGTGAAGCATCCTTATGCTGCTGTAGTGCGGTTGCTACTTCCTTGGCTTGCTATTATGCAATTGCCTCATGCTATGTTTGCGCGTCGTAGAGTAGCGCGTAACACTCGTGTTTCTCTCAAACGACTGACTTCGTTGGTAGCGGATCGCAAACAGATTGCTCGTTGGCGTGATCGCAGTATAGCATTACAATCTCAGCAACATTATGTATTACTAAGTCCTCTAGCAAGAACCCATTTACATGTTCGCGTATTACGACGTTGGAGTGCGGTTGTTCTTGCAGCATTATTGTTATTTGCTGTCATATTGCACTTATATGGTGCGCCGTGGCGTGAAGTTTTAGGCGGTGCATCGCTGTACGCGCAGCAGTGGTTACCAACCGGCGCAGATTTTCATCAATTATGGAATGCTGCTATCGGTGCATGGACTCCTGACAATGGTTTTGGCCCTGCGCTACCTCCTACACCTTGGCTGAGTGTTTGGTTGTTGGCATCAGCTATAACGGGTGCTAAACCAGTATTAGCTGTTACACTTATGTTCTTTTTTGCAGCGCCTGCCATGTGTATGAGCTTTTGGGCGCTCGCAGGTGTATTTACTCGTTCCGATACGGTTCGTGTTTGTGCTGGCATTTGTTGGACTATGATTGCCATAGCCTTTGGTTTGTTTGCTCGTGGTGATTTACCAATGCTTATGACTATGGTATTTCTGCCTGCTGCATTTGCCTTTGCGTTCCATGCAGTTGGAATGTATGTAACAGAAGATCCTGTACGTCCTGTTCCTTCTGTTCAGAGCGCCGCTTGCGCTGCACTATGTTTTATGGTTCCAGTGGCAGCAGAACCGCAACTTTTACTTCCGCTTATCATTATTTTTGTTGCATCTCTTATTATGGTACGTTCGCATCGTCTTATGTTCGTACTTATGCCAATTCCATCAATTGTGGTGTTACTTCCAACTATAGGTAGTGCTATTCGTTATGGAAATTCCGGTATGTGGCGTCAAATATTTTCTAGTATGGCATTGCCTTTGCGTAGTGTTCAAGGTGCACCACGTGTACAAAATTATATTGATGCATTATTGCAAGCGTTTAATATGGCTTCACCTCATGTTGCAAGCGCTATGCCTTTGATGAGTTTGCGAACAATAATCATGGTAGTGTTTGCTGTTCTCGCAGGAGTTATGGCAGTTTCGGCATTAGCTTTGCCTTTTGCTTTGCGTGTTTCACGTATGATGTGGGTTGTAATTATTAGTGGCATGTTGTTGACGCTCATTGCTGTGCGCATTGTAGTAGCAGCTGATATTACTGGCCCTGTAGCAGCGAGTACTTTACCAGGAGTAGCATTGTCAACCTTAGGTGTTTTGTCATGCATGTGTATGGTTGCTGGACAAGCTGTTCGTCGTTTTGAACCTCTTCGTGTTGTGCAAAAATCAGAGTCTGAAACTGTTGAAAATTATCAAACTCGTATCGATAAACGTGCTGCTATGCGGCGTTCCGCAGCTAAATTAATGCAACATGTAATTCGAGTGACACGTGCTGTGCTTGCCAGCGGTATGTTGACTATGGCAGTATTGCTGGGTCTTTTTGCTGTGCTCAGTGGACCAGCCACGTCTATTATGGCAAGTAATGATGGTCTACCGATGGTTGTGTCAGATTATTTACATAAAGCGGATACTCATCGTGTACTTGCTTTACAGGCGCAGAGTGCTCATAAATTAGCAATTGCCGTTATGCGAACATCTCGAGGAGATGCTATCGATGAATCTCCTGCACTTCGTGTAAAGCAAATAATGTTTGGTGAACCTGTAACTGATAAAGTAGTATCTCGTGCAGCAGCTCAACTGTTATCTCATGCAGATAATGGTGCTATAGCTGCACTGAAGCAACTTGGAATTGGTGGCATTTATATTGTTAATGGTTCTACTAAATTGCCAACGAATTCCGTAAATACCATGTCAATACAACAACTGCTTCGTCCTGTAGCGCAACCTGCAAGTATGGTTAATAAAGAAGCTACAGATCGATTAATAGCACATGTAAATGCGTCAGAAGGTACACAGTTAGTGGTTTCTTTACCTCAAGGTACATATTGTCGATTTGATGGCATGCCAGACGCAAAGTCATTAGCATCAACGTCGTCATATTATCGTTCACGTCCATTGTCATGGAGAATCCCATGGGTGTTTTCTTTGGCAATGGTGCTGTTGATATACTGTTTAGTTGCTGTTCCGCGCTTTGGGCGATATGCAGTACTTGAACGTTCTGATAATCAGCGTCAGGAGGAATTTGATGAACTGGCGTAAACATCCTCATGAAGGTTCAAAACATGGTGAATTGCCTTCAGAAGTAGATATTAAGCAGCAACACAAAATTGTGGGAGTCGCAACACTCGCTACTTTAAGTGCTGTATTGTTACTTACTGTTGCTTGCATTGTAACAGTATGCGGCGCTATGCCACACTTTGCTGATAATGCGCACAATCCGTCCAGTAGTGTTGCTCGTAATGTTGGCGCGACTCGTCTGCAATCAGTGTGTCCTATTCGCTTATCGTTACCAGATCTATCGCAGTATGGTGATAGTCAATATAACGAATCAGAAGGGGACTTGCAATCTTTTGCTCGTTATGGAGCTTTTGGTGATGTGTATCGTGCTAGTGTGCACAATGTACAAGATGCTGATGATCAGTCATTGATATTGAATACGCAAGCGTCTGATACAGATTCTTCAGCGCTTATCGCTGATCACGATGTTAATCATGATGCTCAAGTTTTAGAAGGACGTTTATCTAGAGTGGCATCTGGGACTGGTATAGCTGCATCAATGATTTCATGGGCTACGAAAGGAGACGTGCGAGGCTTGGCTGCTACTACTTGTTCCATACCAGTAATGAAACAAACTTTTTTGGTTCCAGAAGCCAGCGAAGGCACTTCTCTCCGTTTGGAAGCATTTAATTCCGCTGCTAAACCAACGGTAGTTCGCGTTCGTGCATGGTCTGCTCAGCACGGTAGTACACCATTAACTTTTTCTACAGGCAGTGCTTTTACGGTACCTGCTCACTCACATGCTTATTTTGATCTTGCTGCTGCAGCGCCAAGATCTGGAGGATTATACGTACAAGTTGAAAGTGAACAAACGCCAGTAGCTGCTTTTGTGAAGGTAATACATATGCGTGGATTGACAGTAAGAGGGGTCGATATTATCCGTGCGTTAAACTCACAATCACATACTAATATTCTTTCTGGTATCAGTGAGGGTGACCAAACAAAAGTGTATGTATGGCCCCATAAAGATGGCAATGTAACACTTTCCTGGATGAATGAATCTGGCGTTCAAACGATTAAAGAATTGTCATTGAAGTCTCGTCATTTACAAGTTATTGATCTTGGGAAAGTGCCTGAACATGTTCATGCTCTGAGTGTAACAGGTAGTACTCCAGTAGCTGCTATGGCATCAATTACGCGTGAAGGTAAAGATGGTCAGGCCGATGTTGCTTTTATTAGTGCATCGCGCTCGCAGGGCAGTAGTGCTATTGTTTCGCCAGTAACTGCTGATGAAACAACGTTGTATCTGGCTTCAGCCAACGATCATGATTCATCTGTGCTATTACAAGGTTTTGATGCATCAGGTGTTTTAGTTGACGCAAAACGTATTACAGTTCCATCTCATGCAGTAGTTTCTATTCCTGCTGTAGACGTATCACGCGGTGCTGTAATGTTTACAGTACAATCGCATAATAACATTACTTTTTCTGCACGCATTAGTAAAAGTGAAGTAGAAAAGTCTGATGTTGCTGGTGTTGCATGGCTTGATTCACAGTCTTTAGAGCCACAACAGATGCAAGTATATGTCAGCAGTAATCATCATATTGTGCATTAAATATTGTAATAAAGAACTTGTTACAAAAATAATCGTATATTATTAGTAAGAGTTTATATGACTAATCGTAAAAAAATTATTATAGATACAGATTGTGGTTCTGATGATGCTATGGCGATTGCTATGGCGTTGCGTGATAGTAATTACGAGATACTTATGTTTTCTACTGTCGCAGGCAATGTAAGCATGAATCAGGCTACTATAAATACGTTGACGACGATTGAATATGCAGATACTTATGCGCCAGCAGTATATTGTGGTAGTCGCAAAATGTTAGTGCGAGATCTTGCGTTTGCTCATGAAACACATGGTCGCGATGGTTTGGGGGATATTGGGCTAGTGCCGCAGAAACTTAAGATTTCAAGCGGTAGTGGTGTGCTCAAGATGCTTGACTTACTTCGTAATAGTGATGATGGTGAAATCGACATTATTACGTTAGGGCCATTAACGAATATTGCGCTTGCTTTGCGTCTTGATGAGGATGCAATGCGTAAAGTTGGTAATCTTATCATTATGGGATCTGCTGGTCTTGGCAGGGGTAATGTTACACCAGTTGCAGAGTTTAATATTTGGCAAGATCCTGAGGCTGCGAAAATAGTGATTGAGTCGGGGTTGCCTCATATTACGTTGGTTGGTTGGGATGCTTGTTTGGGTGATTGTATGTTAAGTCCGCAAGAAATCTCTATGATTCGTAAGAGTGGTTCTTTAGGACAATTTGTTATTGATTGCAATAGAGAACTTATGCAAATGAATATCGGCCGCTTCGGTGACGCATATCTTGACATGGCTGATCCTTCGGCTGTTGCAGTTGCATTATATCCGGCATGTATTGCAGCGTGTGAACCATACTATTGCGAAGTCGATATTACACAAGGACCGAGTTATGGTGCTGTTATTGTTGATGTTGATCATTGTACTGGCAAAAAAGCAAACGTGCGAATATGCAGTAAACTTAATCCGATGCTTTATAAGCAGTACATGTATGCTATGTTAGGCGTGAAAAGTTTGGGAGAATAATGCTTACATTCCCCAATCGGGGTCGATTTCTTCAGGTCTACGTCCGTATAATTCTGCAAGTCTTTGCACAAGCTCGTCGCGGATAGCGTATTGAAGTTCAGTGCGACTACTTACGTGAGTGCATAATGGTAAACGATACAAAACAATACGAGGTGGGATGCCGCGACTTGCTGGAAAGACTTGCGACATAATCCGACGATTGCGCTCCCACAATACTGGTTGTGATGGTGGCACATCTTCTACTGCAAATTGTATATCTTTTGTTAGTGCTCTCCATGCACCATGAAGACGACGAATTTGAGCTGCTACCATAGCATCAAACATTCCGCTTGCTGTTCTATATTGTGGAAGTCGTGTTCCAAATATTGGTGCTCGTAATCCTCTACCGTGACGGTTTCGGTAATGTCGTTGTTCCCAAATTACATCTGTCATATTTCCACTGTAGGTGAAGGCTAGGGCAATCAAATAAACAAGTTTGTGTTTTACGGCGTGTGAAATATAAGCACACTATGTGATACTAGATACGTAGCGTACAAGTCAAGGAGGAGCGGCAATGCTCAAACCAATAATTCATGATTGGAATGAGTGTGCTCTTGACTTACGTATTGCACAATCATCACTTATTGGTTTTGACTTAGATAATACGTTAGCATGTTCTAGGAAACCCATGCTTTTGCCTATGGCTGAATCTTTAAGCAATCTTATGAATGAGTTGCCTGTGGCAATCATTACTGGTGGTTGTTTATCGCTAGTACAAAGTCAAATTTTGGATATGTTACTGCCAGGTACTCAGCTTAATCATCTTCATATTATGCCAACAAACGGCACAAGTTACTATCGTATTGATTCTCATAAGATGTTGCACTGTGTTTATGAGCATCGTATCAATGCAGAACAAACGCGATGTGTAATTGCTGCTATACAACAGTGTGCCAAACACATGGGTGTTTGGAAAGAGTCTGGCGATCCAATGCTGTGGGGTAATCAGATTGAGCATCGCGGTAGTCAAATTACTTTTTCGGCTTTGGGTCAGCTTGCCCCGATTGAATATAAAAAAGCTTGGGATCCTACTGGTGTGCTAAAAGCAAAACTTGCGCAAAGTATTGCCTTAGCGTTGCCAGAGTTTGCTGTGCGAGCAGGTGGCGATACCAGTGTGGACGTATATAGACGTGGCGATGACAAAGCACAAGCGTTGCGTATGCTAGCCCAATATGGTGATTTTGCTATTGAACGTATTACTTTTATTGGTGATCGCATGACGCCTGGTGGTAATGATTATCCAACAGCTTTTACTGGTGCATTAGCTGTACATGTGACTAGTCCGACAGATACGTTAAAGCTTTGTAATAATGTGCTTACGCATTTTCATAAATAAAGTTTTATATTGCACTTGCGTCTTTAATCATAAATATAAATTTTGCATAGCTTTTAACCACAAGAGTGTTTTTTATTTGTGACTGTGTTGTTTTGCTTTTATGCTGTCAGTATGGTTGGGAGACGCAAAGCAGTAACATGCTCTCATAGTAAACAGCAAATAAGCGTGGCGTGTAATGGGGGAGTTACACGCCACGCTGGTGTTCGTAAATTGAAATTTGGGAATGTGTTAGATTGTATAGATAGTTGGCATGCTGCATCTTACGACAGTGTAGTTCGTGCATGGTGGAGTATGTTATTTCCTCGTGGTTGTGCAGGGTGTGATGCTGTTGATGCTGTATTATGCACAAGATGTGTTCGTGCTTTACAGTGTTGGCAGTGTGCTTCGTTTACTGCCGCAGTATGTGGTAATAGGTATGCATGTGGTTTATATGAGCATGCTGTAAGGCGAGCAATATTGCAGTGGAAAGATCATGGCGATATAGCATGTGATAATGCATTTGCTGCACTACTTGCTGATTTGGTTATAAAAGTTATACGTAAAATTATGCAGCAACGTGACACTATAAATAATAGGAATGAGGGAATCGATAATTCTTTCGATACCACATTTTCTCATGATTGCAACAAGTTTATATTAGTTGTTCCGGTACCATCTTCAAAGTCTTCAATACGTTATCGAGGTCGAAATCATATGCAGCCAATAGCGCGCATGGTCGCACAAAATCTGAGTAACAATGGTATTGCCGCTTGTGCAGCCAATATACTGTGTATGAATGCTCGTGTTACAGCAAAGTCAGTGCAAACTGCAGGTTCTCGTGGTAGATCACGTAGAGCGTCACATGCATTTACAGTAAATTATCGAGTTCTACAAAAATTGCGCGCAAAACAAAATGTCTCGCACAGTGTTATTCTCATCGATGATATTGTTACTACAGGGTCTACTATGAGTAGCTGTGCAGTAGCGTTGCAGCATGCTAAGTTAAATGTTTTGGCTGCTTTTTCGTTAGCATGTGTGCGTTCTTGCGAAGACGATACAAAAAATTATGTTTATTAAATTATGCTCATATCTTGTTGTAATTCAAAGGGAGTGTAATTTCAAAGTTTGGTCCACGTTTGTCGTCTACTACTTTTACGGTTCCATCATGAAGTTGTGCAGCCCAGCGTGCGATTGATAATCCTAAGCCTGTACCACCAGATTCTGTGCCCATATGCTGATTGCCTTTAACGAATCTGCGAAAAATATCTGCTCTTGCTTCTTGAGGAATTTGTTCACCAAAATTTATCACATTACTAACTACTGTATTTTGACTGTGATTAATATGAGCACTAATAAGCACGTGAGTTCCATCTTTTGAATGTTTCAGCGCATTAGTGATAACGTTAGTAAAGAGTTGTGAGAGTCTTCCCCGATCTCCAGTTAGCATAATATTGTTGTCAATATGAATGGTAATCTGATGATTATGACCCGCATCAGCTAGTTCGAGTGGTTCAATGATTTCATCAAGAAATTCTGCAAAATTAAATGAGGTGATATTAAGACTTGCTGCTCCTGCTTCTACGCGTGAGAGGTCAAGAAGGAAAGTAATAAGATCAGCAAGTTTATGCGTTTGGTTTAAAATAACCTCCATGTTGGCTGGTGTTGGCTCTGTTGCTCCATCCGCAAGATTTTCGAGCATTGCTTGTAAAGCGGATACTGGTGTGCGTAACTCATGACTAACATTGGCTATGAGTTCGCGTCGCATCTGATCGGCATGTTCAAGCTCTTCTGCCATTTCATTAAAAGCAAGTGTGAGTTTGCCAACCTCATCACGACGATTTTCTATAGCTACTCGTACAGAATAATCACCTTCAGCCATTGTTTCCGCTGCATTTTTCATTTGCCTCAGAGGTGCAGTAAGTCCGCGCGAGAAAAGGTATGTAATACCTAAAGCTACGACAAGTGTTAAAGGCATAGCAATCCAACCATTCAAGCCAGTCTTCAACAAAAACCAGGCCATGACGAATGCGATGGCAGTTGCAAAAACGATAATCGCTGAAAGCTCAATTTTTAGTGATGAAAAAAATCCAACAGGACGATGAGGATAACGATGTTCTGAATGTGTTTTTGTATTTTGTTTTTTAAATTGATGCTCTGAGTATGAGTTAGAAGTTTTATGTAACATGACAGTTGCTATATATACAAGATTTGTGAAACTTTGAAAAATGTTTTATGAGGTAATGTTGTATTGCGTAACAGTATAAGAAATTTTGCAAGCACTATACAACTTGTGAATGCAAAACTTCATCATAATCACTCATTGGTGGTTCAAACGCATATCCAATACCATGTGCTGTGCGAATCCATTCAGAGCCGATTTTATGGCGTAATGACTTAATATGGGAATCGACAGTGCGTGTGCCCGAAGCGTCTGGCCAATCCCACACTTCAGCGAGTAGTGCTTCGCGCTTGAAAACTGTGTGTGGATGACGTGCAAGCATTGCAAGCAAATCAAACTCAGTCGGAGTAAAATGTATCTCCTCATTGTGCAACGTCACTAAGCGTTGGCGAGGTTTAATAACGAGCGCACCAAAATCAAGTGCTTTCTCATTTTCCGTAGTCTTGGCAATCTGTGTTGCTCGTTCTACTCTACGCAAAAGTGCTGCACAACGGGCTATTAATTCGCGAGGAGAAAATGGCTTAGTCATATAGTCATCTGCTCCTGCACTTAAGCCTACAATTTTATCTGCTTCTGCGTCGCGAGCTGTTAGCATAAGAACAGGTACAGGTCGTTTAGCAATAATTCGACGCGTAGCTTCGATTCCATCCATAATGGGAAGCATGATATCCATAATAACAAGATCAGGTTGTAGTTGTTCAGCAGCTTTGACAGCAGATACTCCATCAGCAGCGACGCGCGCAGACCAGCCTTGTGCAGTAATACGCTGTGCGATAGCCGTAGCAAGATCTGGTTCATCTTCAACCACAAGAATGGTTCGACGAACAACGCTAGCTGATGGAGTTTTTAGCATAATTTTCTTTGAATAGACCTTTCAGTGCTGTACTGGTTTCAAGAACACTGCTCCCAATGCTGGCACAGTAATCTTTGCCGAGTATGGACGAGAATGATATTCTTCAGCAGTGGCAGTGAATGTGCCATTATGAATATCAGATCCGCAATACTTTGCATCATCTGTAGTGAGTATTTCTTCCCACTTGCCACCCTTTGGCAATGCAACTTGATAATCTTGCCAAGCCTGACCAGAGAAGTTCACTACTACAACGATTTCCTCACCGTCATCACCAATACGTATGTAGCTTAAGGTGTTGTGATCAGAGTCATCACTAGTAAGCCACTGGAATCCATCAGGAGTAAAGTCTTGACTCCAGAAAGCTCTAGAACTCTTGTATAGAGCATTCAAATCCGCAACAAGCTTTTGCACGCCCTGATGGAACGGCCATTGCAGCTCATTCCAGTTAAGCGAAGTATTGAAGTTCCATTCACTGGACTGTCCGATTTCGCCACCCATGAACAGTAAGTTCTTGCCTGGATGAGACCACTGGTATGCAAGTAATGCACGTAATCCTGCGAACTGTTGCCATTCGTCGCCTGGCATCTTGCCGAGCAGTGAGCCTTTACCATACACAACCTCATCATGGCTTAATGGCAACACATAATGCTCAGAATATGCATAAACCATAGAGAATGTAATCTCATTATGATGCCAACGACGGTTAATTGGTTCTTCCTTAAGGTATTGCAAAGTGTCGTGCATCCAGCCCATGTTCCACTTCAAGCCAAAGCCTAAGCCGCCCATATCAGTTGGTGCAGTCACACCTTGATAAGCGGTGGATTCCTCAGCAATCATCATGATGCCAGGATTGTTCTTGTATGCTGTTGCGTTTGCTTCTTTAATGAAGTCAATTGCTTCAAGATTTTCGCGTCCACCGTAGATGTTTGGTCTCCACTGTCCTGCTTCACGGCTGTAATCCAAGTACAGCATGGAAGATACTGCGTCAACGCGCAATGCATCAACATGATATTCGTCAAGCCAGAAGCAAGCATTAGCAACCAAGAAGTTGCGAACTTCGTGACGACCAAAGTTAAAGATATAAGTACCCCAATCTGGATGTTCACCTCGCATAGGATCAGGATCCTCATATAATGCTGTGCCATCAAAGCGTCCAAGAGCGAAGTCGTCCTTAGGGAAGTGAGCTGGCACCCAGTCCATGATGACACCGATACCTGCTTTGTGGAGCTTATCTACCAAGTACTTAAAATCATCAGGGGAGCCTAGACGAGAATCTACTGCATAGTAGCCTGTAACCTGATAGCCCCATGATCCAGAGAACGGGTATTGCGTAAGTGGCATAAACTCAACGTGAGTAAAGCCTTCCTTCTGCACATAATCAACCAACTTATCTGCAAGTTCGCGATAATTTCCTAAATCACGATTCCAGCTATTAGCTTGCACTTCGTAAATACTAATTGGACCATTATGAGCGTCAGTCTTGGCACGCTTCTCCATCCAGTCAGTATCGTGCCACTTGAACTCAGAATCAACAACAACGGATCCGGTATTTGGCGGAACTTCATGCGAGCGTTCCATTGGATCAGCCTTCATAATCCAATTACCAGACTGAGTAAGAATTTCATATTTGTATACTTCGCCAGCCGTAACGCCCGGAATGAAAAGTTCCCAAATGCCGGAAGAACCAAGTGAGCGCATCGCATGACGACGACCATTCCAATAATTGAAGTTACCAACCACACGAACTGCACGAGCGTTAGGAGCCCACACAGAGAAAGCTGTGCCGGTTACCTTCTTCACCATTTTACCTGTTGTAGGTGAAACAAGTCCCCACGTGTCTGTGATTGTCTTAACATGTGCACCGAGTGCTTCCCAAAGTCGCTCATGACGTCCTTCGCCAAAGAGATACATGTCAAGCTCGCCAACTTGCGGCAAATAGCGGTATGGATCATCATCAGTGGATTCGGAGCCATCAATTTCTACTGTATATACGCGATAACTTGGCACTGACCAAGTCTTAGCTTTAGCATGTTTTACTGCAGGAATAACTGCTGTGAAAATGCCATTATATTCATGAGTTGCTTCATATTCACCATTCTTAGTGAGAATCACAACTTTTTTGGCCATTGGGCGTAAAACGCGGACGGTTACAGTGTTAGCACTTTTACCAGTGCCAAGATGCCCACCGAGAACCTCGTGTGGATTGTAATACTCTGCATTGCTCACCGCAGCCAACACATCCTGGCGGACTGGGACTGCGAGTGCATCTTCATTGATGTTAGTAACTGTACTCATGCTGTCTATCATACATGCTTTGTGCATATAAGTCGCGTGTGTTTCGCAGTATTGTGAAAAAATTATGAAAGTTTTTCCAAGTCGTGCCCTTATGGGAAACTGAAATGAGTTTTTCTGTGTGTTCGGAGGGTTCTGTGGAATATCAAGTCGGCGATATGGTCGTCTATCCTCGTCATGGTGCGGCTCGTGTTGAAGAAATCAGTGAGCGAACCGTCAAAGGCGTCACTCGTCAATATTTACGCTTAGTAGTGTTATCTTCTGATGGTTTGGAAATTAATGTTCCAGTTGATAATGTGAAAAAAGTAGGTGTACGAGACATCGTTGGAGCTCAGGAAGTTGCAAAAGTTTTTGAGATTTTGCGTACACCTATTATTGAAAAAGAAATGAATTGGTCGCGTCGTTACAAGTTGAATGTAGAGAAAATTGCTACAGGCGATGTTAACAATATTGCGGAAGTAGTTCGTGATTTGTCGCAGCGCGATGTGGATGAGCATGGTCTTTCAGCAGGGGAGAAGCGCATGCTTGCTCGTGCTCGCAGTATTTTAATTTCTGAGATCGCGCTATCAGAAAAAATTAACGAATCTGAAGCTGAGCGACTTCTTGATGTGAATCTTGGCTATCAAAAACCACGGTCAGGTGATGAAAAGCACCATACTGTTGTTCCTGAAGAACCAGCAAATCGCACTTTAGCGTTGTTGGCAGAGCGTAATAAGAAATCAAGAAAGAAATAAACGGGATTATTCTAAAACAACAGTTTAGGATATTTGATATTTGTTTTTGCTGTTCTCTGTGTCGTTAATAAAAAATCTCTTGCATTTTGCTGCAAGAGATTTTTTATGTTATTGGTAATCGAATTTATTTACCAGGATCTTGTTGTCCTTCATTAGAGTTTTTTGGATCAGTATTTTTCGCTACATTTGGTTTCTTAGTAATTGGTTTCTTTTGAGATTCCTGCTCGTCAATGTCTTTGCGCATATCTTTTGTTGCTTGTAATGCGTTTTGAAGATCATCGCAAATCTTCATAATCCACTGATCAAGACGATTAGCATATTTTGGCATAAGCTCACTAACTCGCACTGTAGATGTATAGCTACGTCCCGCAATGCCATTAAGTAAATTAAGTATGTCGTTGCCTTGTTGACTATCGCTAATTAATACATCAACTTTACGATCTTCAATAAGTTTTTGGAATTCTTCGATGCTTGAATGTTGTGGTTCATTATTGTTGCTTACTGCATCGGCATATTCTTTTGGGGTACTATCTTTCACATTTAAATCAGACATAAGCCAGAATAAAATAGGGGATGTGGAAGCATATTGGGCATTACCATATTCTTTTGAAAAGTCACTCAGAACAGTGGTTAACTTCTTTTCGCGTTGTTGCCATTGTGCTAATCGTTGATTAAAAACGTTCTTTTTATGAGGTCGTACTTTAGAAAAAGTATCCGCCATTGCAGAAGCCATTGCCTCTCGAGCGTCGTGAGAGAACCAGAAGTATGGGTTATCACCATTTAATGCTCCTACAGTTGCTGCAGCGCTGATAATTTCAGCTTTCTTTGGGTGTGTTTTGGTAGCCCAGTCATCATAGCCTGCGCCATTAGTGATAACTACCTGTGCATTTTGCATATTCTGTAAATCTTTTGCATGGGGTTTGAACGCTGTAATATCACTATTTGCTCCAGTCATAATGGAATCAACTTTGATATCATCTCCGCCAATTTCTTGAGCTAAGCTACCCCAAGTATCTACTGTAGATACTACAGCAATCGGCGCAATCGCTTTAGGTTTTTCTTTAGGTTTTTCTATTGTTTGCTGTCCGCAAGCAGAAAATCCTAGTAGTACTGCAGATGCAATACAACATGTCATGACGGTTCTTCCGAGTCTTTTCATTGCATAGGTAATAGTACGCATTGCTGCAGTCCTCTCGTAATAATGGCGCATCAGCCGCACGCGCCATTGCTAGTTGCTAATCGATATAGATACTTCTATACCTCACGATAGCCTATCCTTACGAATTGTGCGAGTTGGGAGGAATAATTTATGACTATTGTGTTGGATGGTAAAGCTTTAGCATCTAAAATTAAAGAAGACTTGGCAATACGAGTAGCAGCATTGCGTAAGCGTGGTATTGAGCCAGGTTTGGGTACACTATTAGTTGGTAAGGATCCAGGTTCGTTAAAATATGTTGCTGGCAAACATCGTGATTGTGAAGAAGTGGGGATTCGTTCTATTCGATGTGATCTATCTGAGGATGCAACTGAAGATGAAGTTCTTGCAGCAGTAGAGAAATTAAATAATGATCCTCTTTGTACTGGTTTTATTGTGCAACTTCCTTTGCCTAAAGGTATTGATACTCAAAAAGTTATTGCTTCGATTGATCCTGCAAAGGATTGTGATGGTATGCATCCTTATAATTTAGGTGAACTTGTTACGCATATTTCTGGAAATATTACAACACCTTTGCCGTGTACACCGCGTGGAATTTTAGCTTTACTAGATGAATATGGCATTAACCTTTCTGGAAAAGATATTTGTGTGCTTGGTCGCGGAATTACAGTTGGTCGCACCATCGGTCTTCTTTTAACTCGTAGAGGAGTAGATGCAACTGTCACCTTGTGTCATACTCGTACGCGGAATGTGCAAGAGATTATGCGTCGTTCTGATGTGATAATTGCCGCGATGGGCTGTGCCGGCTTTGTTAAGCCAGAAGATGTTAAGCCGGGTGCAGTTCTTGTTGACGTTGGTGTATCGCGAGTTTTTGATGAAGAAGTTGGCAGATACCGTGTAAAAGGTGATGTTGATCCAACTTGTCGCGAAATTGCTGGAGCATATTCTCCAAACCCGGGTGGGGTAGGACCTATGACTCGTGCGATGCTGTTAGCGAATGTCGTTGATATGGCTGAGCGAACACTTGATAAGCAATGAGTGCAACACGCCCGAAGTAAAACAGTAATTTTGGCTATGCCTGTATATAACATTGACAGAGCATGTGCATCATACGCATGTGAACATAAGAGCATAATTTAATATCGAGTAATATCCACCCCAAGAAGAAACCACTAATAAATAATGGCAGAGAATAATAACGAAGTCGCTAAGGTTGCGATTAATGATATTGGCACCGAAGAAGACTTCATCAAGGCAGTCGATTCAACCATCAAGAATTTTGATGATGGCGATTTAGTTGAAGGTACCGTCGTAAAGATTGATCACGACGAAGTATTGTTGGACATCGGCTACAAGACTGAAGGTGTAATTCCTTCCCGTGAACTTTCCATCAAGAAAGACGTTGATCCAGATGATGTTGTCGAAGTTGGCGACACCATTGAAGCCCTTGTTGTTACTAAGGAAGACAAGGAAGGACGTCTTATTCTCTCCAAGAAGCGTGCACAGTATGAGCGTGCTTGGGGTGACATCGAGAAGATTAAGGATGCAGACGGCATCGTTGAAGGTACCGTTATTGAAGCTGTTAAGGGCGGCTTGATTGTTGATATCGGTCTTCGTGGCTTCTTGCCAGCTTCCCTCGTTGAAATGCGTCGCGTTCGCGATCTTTCCCCATACATTGGCCAGAAGATTAAGGCTAAGATTCTTGAGCTCGATAAGAACCGCAACAACGTTGTGCTTTCTCGTCGTCAGTTCCTTGAGGAAACCCAGTCTGAAGTTCGCGAGACCTTCCTCTCGCAGCTTAAGAAGGGTCAGATTCGCGAAGGCGTTGTGTCTTCTATCGTAAACTTCGGCGCATTTGTTGACCTCGGCGGCGTTGACGGCCTCATTCACGTGTCTGAGCTTTCCTGGAAGCACATCGATCACCCATCTGAGGTTGTTAAGGTTGGCGATAAGGTTACCGTTGAAGTTCTCGACGTTGATCTCGATCGCGAACGTATTTCCCTTTCCCTTAAGGCAACTCAGGAAGATCCATGGCAGCGCTTCGCTCGCACCCATGTTCCTGGACAGGTTGTTAAGGGCAAGGTCACCAAGATCGTTCAGTTCGGTGTGTTCATCTCCGTTGAAGATGGTATTGAGGGCTTGGTTCACATTTCTGAGCTTGCAAACCGTCACGTAGAGAACCCAGAAACTGTCGTTAAGGCTAACGAAGAAGTATTCGTGAAGGTTATCGACGTTGATCTTGATCGTCGTCGTATCTCCCTCTCCTTGAAGCAAGCTACTGAAGCTGTCGATCCAAATTCTGAAGATTTCGATCCAGCTCTCTACGGCATGCCAGCTGAATATGATGCTGAAGGTAACTACAAGTACCCAGAAGGCTTCGATCCAAACACTAATGAGTGGATGGCTGGCTACGAGCAGCAGCGCGAAGAGTGGGAAGCTCAGTATGCTGCAGCTCACGAGCTTTGGGAAGAACACAAGGCATTCGCTGCTAAGGAACTCGCAGCTGCAGCTGAATCTGCTGCCGCTGACGGCCAGAGCGAAGAAGCTGAAAAGAAGCCAGCTAAGGAAGAGAAGAAGGAAGAAGTTGCTTCCAACTATTCTTCTGAGGCTTCTAACGAAGGTGCTTTAGCTGATTCCGATCAGCTCGCAGCTTTGCGCGAACAGCTTTTGAGTGAAAAGAAGTAGTTTCTACTAAAAGCGTATGAACAAGATGCCCCGGTGAGTGATCATCGGGGCATCTTGCGTAATAAAAGGGTTTTTATGAAGAATATTGAAATTAAAAAATTAGATTATTTAGAAGCCAAAGATAATATGAATATAATTTTAGATTTATATCTAAAAGCATTCCCTAAAGAACTAGATCGTATAGATAATGTTCGTGAACGCATATTAGATAGTTTGAAATATAACAATAGTGCGCTTTTACTTGTTGCTACGATGAATAATCGTATTATTGGTGTTTTATGTGGCATAGAATTATTACAAGATAATTGGTATGCGCATCAAATTAAACCATTTTTATCAGAAAATTATGATTGGTTCAATCAAAGCTTAGAGCTAAATGAGTTGTTTGTAGACACCGAATTTCAACATTTAGGTGTGGGTAGTGCGCTTATGAAGAAAGTCGAAAATCTTGAATTATATAAAACGATAATTTTATCTACAAAAAAAGATAACAATGCTGTTGCTTTAGATTTTTATAACAAGCTTGGATACAGTTTATTAACCGATAATTGGAAATCCTATTACGGGCCTATTTACTGCGTACTATATAAGAAGTTTTAGTAGGGTCAATGAAAATTTACGCTATTGTGAGAAATATATCGTTTATAATCAAAATATGACAATGATGCGTATTGCTGTAGCGGGCGGAATTGCAGCCGGAAAATCTACAGTAGTAAACCATTTGCATTCGCTTGGCGTGTTTGTTATAGATTACGATGTTTTAGCGCGTAAATGAAGCATCTAACGAAGGTGCTTTAGCTGATTCCGATCAGCTCGCAGCTTTGCGCGAACAGCTTTTGAGTGAAAAGAAGTAGTTTCTACTAAAAGCGTATGAACAAGATGCCCCGGTGAGTGATCATCGGGGCATCTTGCGTATTTCGATTATTGCAATGTTCTCTAAATACTCTGATTTTATAATTTATATTCTGTAATTAAATGTGAGTACAACAAATTTTCTTTTAAGAAGCACGATTATATGATTTTGTTAAAACATTAATGAAGTTATTAAAAGGATTGGTGAAAATTATGAGTACATTTGATAGCAATCAGCACAATACCCAATTCCCTCCATATGGTGGGAATAACAATCAGAATACTCATGCAACTTTGGTGAGTCCTCGTCAGAAAATCGTTGCTGGCTTGCTAGCTATTTTCTTGGGTACATTAGGCATTCATAATTTCTATCTTGGTTTTAAGGGTAAGGCCATTGCTCAGCTCCTTATTTCCGTTCTTTCTTTTGGTTTGCTTGCAGGTATTTCGATTATATGGTCATGTGTTGAAGGAATTTGCATTCTTTGCTCAAAGCCTGGGACTCAGTGGCATAAAGATGCCAATGGTGCAGAATTACAAGACTAATCATTTTATTTTCTTTAAGAAGTAATGCTCTGGTACTTATTTACTGGGGCATTACTTATAATTTATATATGACAATAATGCGGATTGCAGTAACGGGCGGAATTGCGGCTGGAAAATCTACAGTGGTAAACCATCTGCGTTCGCTTGGCGCTTTTGTTATAGATTACGATATTTTAGCGCGTAAAGTAGTGGAACCAGGAAGCACAGTATTGCAACAAATCGTAGGAATTTTTGGGGAAGATTCTGTTCTGGAAGATGGTTCTTTAAATCGAGCGTTTATTGCGGAGCGTATTTTTGGCGACGACGATGAGCATAAGCAAGCATTAAATAAGATTGAATCTATAATTCACCCGGCTATCTACAATCGTGCGAAGCTTTTAGAAAGCGAATATAAAAGCGAGTATGTTAGTAAAATTTCTAAAGCAAATTGCGATGAAATGAGCAGCATGAGCTCGATTATTGTGCACGATATTCCGCTTCTTGCGCAAGTAATCGACAGCATTCCATTTAGTTTTGACCATATTATTACTGTTGAAGCGCCTCAAGAAGTTCGCGTTAAGCGAATGATAAGCGATCGAAATATGACGAAGAGTCAGGCTTTAGCGCGCATAAAGAGTCAGCTTCCTTGTAAAGTTCGAAAAAATATGGCAGATTTTGTAGTCGATTCAACGAAACCAATGGGATCGATGCTTAACAGTGTTGATGATACGTTGAAATCATGGTTGTGTGAAGTAAGTAATAAAAGCGCTGAAATAGCAAACTTAGGGAAGTAAAAGATTATGACGAATAAAATTCAGCGTACAAACAAGCCTTTTGTAGTAAAAGCGCCATACAAGCCTTCAGGAGACCAGCCGCAAGCAATCGAAGAGTTGGCAAATCGCATTGAAAACGGCGAAAATGACGTTGTTTTAATGGGTGCTACGGGAACTGGTAAAACTGCTACAACTGCTTGGCTGATTGAGCGTTTGCAACGGCCGACACTTATTATTGAGCCGAATAAAACTTTGGCAGCTCAGCTTTGTGCAGAGTTTCGTGAGCTTATGCCAGATAATGCTGTGAGCTATTTTGTGTCTTACTACGATTACTATCAGCCGGAAGCGTATATTCCGCAAACAGACACGTATATTGAAAAAGACTCAAATATTAACGACGATGTTGAGCGTCTTCGCCACGCAGCTACAGCGAATTTGCTTACTAGACGGGATTGTGTTGTTGTAGCTACTGTTTCGTGCATTTATGGACTTGGTACTCCAGAGGAGTATGCCGAGCGAATGCTTATGTTAAGCGTTGGTCAGCAGCTTGAGCGAGATACACTTCTTCGCCAGTTTGTGAGTATGCAATACAAACGCAACGATATTGCGTTTACGCGCGGAACTTTTAGAGTGCGCGGTGACACAGTTGAGATTATTCCAGTGTACGAAGAATTAGCTGTGCGAATTGAATTCTTTGGTGACGAAATTGACAGAATTACGATGTTACATCCGCTTACAGGGGAAGTAATTCGCCAGGAGAGTAGCGTTCATATCTTCCCAGCATCTCACTATATTGCAGGACCTGAGCGCATGGAGCGTGCATTAGAGGCAATTGAGAAAGAACGTGACGAGAGAGTAGCACAGCTTAAAAAACAGAATAAATTGTTGGAAGCTCAGCGTTTGGAAATGCGAACTACGTATGATTTAGAAATGCTGCGACAAGTTGGAGTGTGCCCGGGAGTGGAAAATTATTCTAGGCATTTTGACGGACGTGATGCAGGTACACCTCCGCATACTCTGCTTGATTTTTTCCCAGATGACTTTTTGCTGGTTTTAGATGAGTCACATGTAACAGTGCCGCAAATTGGAGCCATGTATGAAGGTGACGCTTCGCGCAAAAGAACGCTTGTAGAACATGGCTTTAGGCTTCCTTCTGCAATGGATAATCGCCCGTTAAAGTGGAAAGAATTTTTGGAGCACGTTGGTCAAACTGTGTATCTTTCTGCAACTCCTGGAGATTACGAGTTGGGGCTTTCGGATGGTGTAGTTGAGCAGATTATTCGCCCTACTGGTTTGCTGGATCCTAAGATTGAGGTTCGCCCTGTGGAGGGACAGGTTGACGATTTGCTTGCGGAAATCAAGGCGCGAGTGGCAAAAGATGAGCGCGTGCTTGTTACTACGCTTACAAAAAAGATGGCTGAAGACTTAACTGATTATTTTTTGGAGCTTGGTATTAAAGTTGAGTATTTACATTCAGATGTTGATACTTTGCGCAGGGTGGAGCTTTTGCGCGAGCTTCGCGAAGGCAAAATTGATGTGATTGTTGGCATCAATTTGCTTCGTGAGGGTTTGGATTTGCCGGAAGTTTCGCTTGTGGCGATTTTGGATGCAGATAAGGAAGGCTTCTTAAGATCCTATCGTTCGCTTATTCAAACGATTGGTCGCGCTGCTCGTAACGTTTCCGGAACTGTGTTTATGTATGCGGATAGCGTTACGGATGCTATGAGCAAGGCTATTAGTGAGACGGAGAGGCGTCGCGAAAAGCAAATCGCGTATAACAAGGCTCACGGAATTGATCCTAAGCCTTTGCTAAAGAAGATTAGCGATGTGAACGATATGCTTGCTAAAGAAGATGTTGATACTCAAACTTTGCTAGCAGGCGGTTACAGGAATGCTAATAAGGCTGGGAACTCGCATTATGGCGTGCCAAAAGAGCCGAATCTGGGGCAGCAAAGCAAAGAAAAGCGTATGGCGAATATTTCGGCCTTGCCGCAAAGCGATATTATGTCGTTAATTAAAAATTTAAGCGAGCAAATGCATGTTGCTGCAGAACAGTTGCAATTCGAGCTTGCAGCGCGATTGCGCGATGAAATACGCGATTTAAAGAAAGAGTTGCGACAGATAAAGGATGCTCAAAGTTAGTAAACATCTATTATTTAAGTATTAGCCAAGTATTTTTTGTGATTTTCTGTGAACGTTCACAAAACGCCGAATAAATGTGGTAAGCGGTCACAATCCGTTGATACACTAGAAAGCGGAATTGGGCGTTTTATGGTTTTTATCGTTAAAACGTTCATAAAAAATAAACAGAAATAGAAATAGGTAGGCATTATGCGTAAAGCCAAAATCGTTGATACTATTGGTCCAGCTACCGAATCGTTGGAAGGTATTACCAAGCTTGTTGAAGCTGGTATGGATGTTGCTCGTTTGAACCGTTCTCATGGCACTCCTGAAGATCATTTGCGCGTGTACAACAACGTTCGTGCAGCTTCCAAGTCCACTGGCCGCAATGTTGCTGCTCTTGTTGATTTGCAGGGTCCAAAGATTCGCTGCGGTTGGTTCAAGAAGAACGCTGATGGTGAAGATAAAGTTTATTTGGAAGAAGGCCAGGAGTTCATCATCACTACGGATGATGTTGAAGGTGACGAGCACCGCACTTCCACAACCTTCAAGGGCTTGCCAGGAGATTGCCATGCAGGCGACCCAATTCTTATTGATGATGGTAAGGTTCGTCTTGAGGTAACTAAGGTAGAAGGTAACGACGTTCACACTAAGGTTATTGTTGCTGGTCCAGTTTCCAGCCACAAGGGCATTAACCTTCCAGGCGTCGCTGTTTCGCTTCCAGCTTTGACTGAAAAGGATGAGGCTGATCTTCGTTGGGCTATTCGCACTGGCGCTGACATTATTGCTATGTCCTTCGTGCGTTTCGCTACTGATATTGATCGCGCTCATGAAATCATGGACGAAGAAGGTCGCCGTATTCCAATCGTGGCAAAGATTGAAAAGCCACAGGCTGTTGAGAACTTGGAAGAGATTGTAAAGACCTTCGATGGTATCATGGTTGCTCGCGGTGATATGGCTGTGGAAATGCCTCTCGAAGAGGTTCCACTGGTTACCAAGCGTTGCATTGAGCTTTCTCGCCGCTATGCAAAGCCAGTTATCGTTGCTACTGAAGTTCTTGGTACCATGGTTAACTCTCCAGTTCCAACTCGTGCAGAAGCTTCTGACTGCGCTAACGCAGTTCTCGACGGTGCTGACGCAACGATGACTTCTAACGAAACTGCCGTTGGCAAGTATCCAGATGTTACCGTGAAGACCATGTCCCGTATTTCTCAGTATGCTACTGAGCATGGCTATGATCGTATTCCAGCTGTTGAGCTTGACATGTCTAGCACCGGCGCTGTTTCTTCTGCAGCTGTTGACTTGGCAGATAAGCTTAATGCTAAAGCTATTGTTGCCTATACTCAGACTGGTCGCACAGTACATCGTATTTCTCGTGAACGTCCAACTGCGCCAATCTTTGGTTTAACTAACAATGAGCATACGTATCGTTGGTTGGCTTTGAGCTGGGGTACTGAGGGCTTCTTGATTGATGAAGATTATCATGATATGAACCGTCACGATTTGATGATTTTCACCGACAAGGTTCTTCGCGAAGCAGGTAAGGTTTCCGATGGTGATCAGATTGTTATTTTGAGCACTGCTCAAGGTGAGCGTCAAGCTGGTCGCACGGATTCTATCTATGTTCACACTGTTGGTGCTTGCGATTAATTTTGCTAGCTTTGATGCGAAATATTACGTTACTGTTGTGAATGTGTGAATTTTACTCATTCTGCAATATTGTGGCAGTTGCGTAGTCAATGTAATGCGCGCTTCTCATTTTATGGGTTGCGCGCATTATTGGTATTGGCTTGTAAATAAGTAGCATTGCGACACGCCAACACGCGCGAGGTGTTTGCATGTGACTTAAAGTGTGCTATAGTCAACAAGTCGCGCAAAAACGCAGAAAATTGAAAATGCCCCTGTATCCCAATTGGTAGAGGAAACAGCCTCAAAATCTGTGCAGTGTGAGTTCGAGTCTCACCGGGGGCACGTGCACAACGTCGCTTAGCTTGCTAGGCGGCGTTTTTTATTTTTATTTTTTTGTTATTCGGCTCTATAGCTAAGAAAGCGTATAATACTAGCAGTGTATTTGCATGAAAAAGTGCCGATTTGATGCGAAAGGAGCAATGATGATCCGTAATATAGCATTGCGCATGAATAAGAAAGAAAATAATCGTTTGAATGAAATAAGTAGTAATAACGAACGCAATGTAGGCATAGCTATAAAGTCAGTTGTTCCGATTGCTTTTGTGCTAGTTTTTGCAATGTGTTTCTTAATAATTCTTCATGTTAATTCAGCATTTGCTTCTACCAAATCTCATAATGGTCTTCCGTCAAAAGGTGTTATTGTTACTGCTTTTCAACAAAACTGGAAGAGTATTGCTAAAGAATGTAAGCAAACGTATGGTCCTGAAGGTGTGAAGTATGTGCAAGTGTCGCCTCCGGAAGACCATATTAAAGGTACAGCTTGGTGGACTTCTTACCAGCCAGTGAGTTATAACTTAAATTCTAAACTTGGTACTGAAGCTGAGTT
>NZ_KQ956850.1:109472-111339 GCF_001546485.1 Gardnerella vaginalis
CGTATGGTCCTGAAGGTGTGAAGTATGTGCAAATTTCGCCTTCTCAGGATCATATTAAAGGTAAAGCCTGGTGGACTTCTTACCAGCCTGTGAGCTACAAATTAAATTCTAAACTTGGTACTGAAGCTGAGTTTAAGAATATGATTCAGACTTGTAAAGCTCAAAAAGTTGGGATTATTGTTGATGCTGTCATTAATCACACAACAGGAGCTGATAATAAAGATACTGTTGGTGTTGGTGGAAGTAAATATGATGCAGCAAAACAGAGTTACCCTGATGCTGGTTATACGAAGGAAGATTTTCATCAAATAGCAGAGGATATTAATACGTATCGAAAAGCTGACGTTGTTTGGACGCATCGATTGGTTGGGTTATTGGATTTGGATACTTCTCAGCCTCATGTTCAGCAAGTTTTAGGCAAGTATTTTGCCAAGTTGATATATATGGGGGTAGCTGGTTTTCGTGTCGATGCGGCAAAACATATGTCTCCTGCAGATGTGAAGGGAATTAAAGAAGCTGCTGCTCAAGCTAGTGGAATGAAACCTGAAGACATTTGGTGGATGCAAGAAACTATAGGATTCCCTGATCAAGATCCAAAGATTCAGCCGGATCAGTATATCGGTACTGGCGAAGTAAACGAATTTGAGTATTCATACCGTTTGCGTAATTATTTTTACGGTTCTATTGAAAATTTAAAGCATATTACTGATAAGCTTATTCCAAGCAATAAGGCTGCTATTTTCGTAACAAATTGGGATACAGAACGTGATAATGCTACTCGTGTGCTCACGTATAAAGATGGTGATCGTTACGAATTAGCAAACGCTTTTATGTTGGCATATCCTTACGGAACACCTAACATTTACTCCGGTTACAAGTTTACGCAGCGAGATGTTGGTGCGCCTGGTGCGACTGATACTTCTGTTCCGGATGCAACTTGTGGCAAGGACTCTCAGTGGCAGTGCACTCAACGTTGGACATCAATCCGCGGCATGGTTGGATTCTACAATGCTGTTCAAGGTACAAAAGTTACTCAATGGCAGGATGACGACGATAACAATATTGCTTTCAGTCGTGGTAATAAAGGCTTTTTGGCTATTAATAATACAGATAATGTTCAAAAAGTAAGTTATAAAACAGACATTCCTGATGGTGAATATTGCAATGTGTACGTATCAAGAACGTGTGGAAAGACTGTTGTGGTAAGCGGTGGGAAAGTGGTAACAACGATTCCTGCTCATTCTGCTGTTGCATTACATATTAAAGCTGTAAAGAGCTTTTACGATGGTGCTGCTGTTCATAAGATTTTGCTGATTATGACAGGTATTACAGTAATACTTATTGTGATAGTTGCTGTTCGCTATAAGAAGCGCAGTATAGATCCAGTACAGTTGCAAAAGCAGCATTGAACAATACTAATAGCAGCTTATTTACACACATATTTGCATTGAAAGTGAGTATGTGCTTTTTGCATGATGTCAGTATTGAAGTGGTATAATTACCTCGCTAGTAATATGCATTATGGTGACAGTTAGCAGCGCAGTAGCGCTAGCTGTTGTTCGCGTATTGTAGCTATCAGCATAACCAATGAAGAAGTATGCTGATACCAACGGAGGAAAGGATATCGAATGAGTTTTCATCGACATTGTGCGTCGAAGATAACTTCGATTGTTGCGGCTACTGCGATGTTAGTAACAGGATTTGCTGCTACTAATACTGCTTATGCTGCTGATTCATCAATAAAGGAAACGTCAAGTAATGTAACGCTGAAAAGTAAAGGTGTTATTGTTACGGCATTCCAGCAAAACTGGAAGAGTATTGCTAAAGAATGTGAACAAACGTATGGTCCTGAAGGTGTGAAGTATGT
>NZ_KQ956850.1:111439-163161 GCF_001546485.1 Gardnerella vaginalis
TCTAAACTTGGTACTGAAGCTGAGTTTAAGAACATGATTACTACTTGCAAGGCAAAAGGTGTGGGAATTATTGCAGATGCTGTAATTAATCACACAACAGGAGCTGATAATAAGGATAAAATCGGTGTTGGTGGAAGCAAATATGATGCGACTGCGCAGACTTTTGAAGACGCTGGATACACTAAGGATGATTTCCATCAGAGCACAGAAAACATTAAAGACTACACTAAAGCTGAGGATGTGTGGAATAACAGGCTTGTAGGCTTACTTGATTTGGATACTTCTAAGCCTCATGTTCAGCAAGTTTTAGGCAAGTATTTTGCAGATTTGTTGAAACTCGGTGTTGCAGGTTTCCGTGTGGATGCTGTAAAGCATATTTCGCCAGCGGATATGAAAGCAATTAAAGCTGAAGCTGCGAAGCAAGCAAACACTACTCCTGACAAGATCTGGTGGATGCAGGAAACTATTGGCAACCCTTCAGAAGCTCAAGAAATTCAGCCGGCTGCACATTTAGGCGAAGGTGAAGTCAACGAGTTTGGCTACTCTTATCAACTTAAGCAGAACTTCAAAGGTTCGCTGATGAAGGCAAGCAAGTCGCTGAACAAAATTCAAGACGGCATGATTGCAAGCGATAAAGCTGCTATTTTCGTTACAAACTGGGATACTGAGCGTGGTAACAGTGTACTTACGTATAAAGATGGTCGTCGTTATGCTTTAGCAAACGCGTTCATGCTTGCATGGCCATACGGTACGCCAAACGTGTATTCTGGATACAAGTTTGATACTCATGATGAGGGTGCGCCTGGTGCGACTGATACTTCTGTACCGGACGCAACTTGTGGCAAGGATTCAAAGTGGCAGTGCGCTCAACGTTGGACATCAATCCGCGGCATGGTTGGATTCTACAATGCTGTTCAAGGTGCGAAAGTTACCGATTGGCAGGATGATGGCGACAACAACATTGCATTTAGTCGCGAAAAGAAGGGCTTCTTAGCGATCAACAATTCACTTGATGCAAAAGAAGTTTCTTATAAGACTGATTTGCCTGATGGCGAGTATTGCAATGTGTATGCTGCGGGAGACTGCTCTAAGACTGTTAAAGTTGAAAAAGGCGAAGTTAAAACCAAGATTGGCGCTCGCGAAGCAGTAGCATTGCATGTTAATGCCACAAAAGCTGCACATCCGGCTGGTACTGCTACAGACCCATCTGATCCTCAATATGGTGAAGAGAAGCCTGATGCTTCAATGCCAGGAGACTCTACTACAACTGTTTACTTTAAGCCAGACGAAAAGTTTAAGACTAAGAAAGTATACGTTCACTATGGCGTAGGCTCAAGCTGGACAAAAGTTCCTGGCGAAGAGATGCAGAAGGCTTGCGACGGTTGGTATAAGAAGACAATTAAGACCAATGGCAAAGATTATGAAGCAGTGTTTAACGATGGTAAAGATTACTGGTATCACGAAGGAGATAAGGATAACTTTAAGATTCCAGCAAATACTGATTCATATGTAGTACAAGATCACAAGGGTGGTGTTGGCGCTAATCCTTGCCCAGTAAAATATGAGCCAAAGACTACTGTTCGCATCCACTACGCACAAAAAGCGGGTGATACTCGCGATATTGGCATTTGGTTGTGGGGCAAAGACAAGGATGGTAAAGATTTACCTGGAGCTTGGTATAAGTTTACTGGCACGGATAAATTCGGCAAAGTTTTTGAAACTACAGTTGACGGTGCTTTTGAAAACAAGTCACTTTCCTTTATTACTACTACAAAAGATTGGAATAAAGACGGTGGCGATCGTGTTATTGAAAACTGTGCAAGTGGTCTTGCTGAAGCTTGGGTAACAGGCGGAACGGGTACTACGCAGTTTACTGCTCCAGACAATCTTAAGAAGAAGCCAAAAGAATTAAAGGTAACAGTTCACTACCATAGGAATAAAGGTGATTACCAAGGCTGGAATATGTGGACTTGGGATGACGGAACCGGTGGTACTGCTCGTTACTTTACTTCGCATGACGATTATGGAAAAGTTGCAACCTTTACTGCTAAGAATGATGCTGGTATAGAAAATCCAGGATTTATAGTAAGGCATTCAACTCCTACTAATGAATGGGATGCTAAAGATTATGCGCAGAATCGTATAATTCCTAATAACATTATCAAGCTCGATAAGACTGATCCTACTAAAGGAACTGCGGAAATCTGGCTTTTGCAAGGAGATTCTAACGTATATGTAAATGCCACTATGCCACAGCTTGCAGCTCACGTGATGTCTGCTGATATTGCTGGCTTAAAGAAGTTAGCTGTAAAAGTGTCTGGTGACGTGTCTTCCTTGAAAAAATCTGATGTAACACTTTTGGATAAGAGTGAGAAGTCTCAAAAGGAAATTGAAATTGTTTCGGTTGAGACAAAAGGATCAGATGTTACCATTGTAACTAAGGATGACCTTAATATTAAACACAAGTATGAGTTGAGTATTAAGGGATTAGCTAAAGATATTAAGCTTTCTGCTTCCTCAAAAACTGGTGCTAGCGTAATTCGTACCGATGAATTTGATAAGAAATACGCGTACAATGGCGATGATTTAGGTGCTGTGTATTCTGCTTCTTCAACTACTTTCAAGCTTTGGGCTCCAACAGCAACTGAAGTAAAGCTGATTACTTATAAGTCGACTGCTGAAAAAGCTGAAAAAGACAAAGAAACAGCTATGAAAGCAGAAGATCATGGTGTATGGTCTGCAAAGCTTGATGGCGACAAAGCTAATACAGCTTACGCATATGAAGTTCATTTTGCTGATGGCACAGTGAATGTTTCTGCTGATCCTTATGCTAAAGCTGCAGTAGTAAACGGCGAACGTTCTGTTGTATTAGCAGATAAAGACGCTGGTAATGCTGGAAAGCGTATGCCAAAGTTTGCGCACCCAACTGACGCAACAATTGCAGAAATGGATGTTCGTGATTTCTCAATCAATCCAAACTCTGGTATTAGTGCTGCTCATCGCGGTAAGTATCTTGGTGTAGTGGAAGCAGGTACGAAGACTACAGATAAGCATAATGTTTCTGGCTTTGATTATTTGAAGTCGCTTGGTGTCACTCACGTACAAATCATGCCTATGTATGATTTTGCTTCAGTGAATGAAACTGGTAACTTGGGTTATGGTCAGAAAGGTGCTCAAAACTGGGGTTATGATCCGCAAAACTACAATGTTCCTGAGGGATCTTACTCTACGGATCCTGCCAATCCAACAGCAAGAGTTAAGGAAGCTAAGCAAATGATTGCTGGCCTTCATAAGGCTGGTTTACGTGTGATTATGGACGTGGTTTACAACCATGTTTATAGTGTACAAAATCAAGCGTTTAACAAGACTGTTCCTGGATACTACTTCCGCTATAAGGATGGTGCTCTGAATGGTAACTCTGGATGCGGAAACGATACTGCTTCTGAGCGTCAAATGATGCGCAAGTATATTTTGGATTCTGTGAAGTATTGGGCTACGCATTACAACCTTGACGGCTTCCGATTTGATTTGATGGGCTTAATTGACCTGAAGACTATGCAGGAAGTGCGTGCCGAGCTTAATAAGATTGATCCATCAATTATTGTGCTTGGTGAAGGCTGGGATATGAATACTATGCTTCCTAAGAGCGATAGTACTATTCAACCTAATGGTTCTAAGATTCCAGGTGTAGCGTTCTTTAACGATTCATTCCGTGATGCTATGAAGGGTTCTGTATTTGATGCTAAGGGTACTGGCTTTGTCAATGGCAATACGAGTAAAGATACTAAGGCTTTGCTTGAGCATAATTTGCTCGGTTGCCAATTTGGCACAGGTGGTAAGACTGCAGATGGTAAGAATACAATCAAGTGCTGGAATGGTAATGCTGAAATGCACTTTGCTGATGCGGGTCAAGTAGTTCAGTATGTGGAAGCTCATGATAACTTGTCATTGTATGATAAGTTAAAGGTGTCTGCTCCTAAAGATACTGAAGCAATGCGCATGAAGCGAGTAAAGCTTGCAAACTCCATGATTTTGCTTGCTCACGGTGTGCCATTTATTCAGCTTGGTCAGGAATTCTTGCGAACTAAGAATGGTAACGAGAATAGTTACAATGCTGGAGATAAAGACAACGCTCTTGATTGGAATCGTGCAACAGAAAAGTCTGATTCTGTAAACTATTTCAAGGGATTGTTGAAGCTCCGTAAGAGCATTGCTTCTCTTCATGATTTTGATTATGCAACAATTAATAAGAACATGAAGATGATTGCTGGCACTCCTGATGGTGTAATTGCTTATACGCTTAAAGATGCAGATAAGCAATACGTTGTAGTATTCAATGCTAATAATGCTGAAACTCAAGTAAAGATTCCGGCTGGAAAGTATGCTGCATTGGTTGCTCATGGTGAAGTGAATAGTAAGCCACAGGCTGTGACTGTTGCTGCTGATGGAATATACAAGGTTGCTGCTCTTTCTACAGCTGTGTTGCTTAATGCAGAAAAGAAGCCGCAGCCATCTCCAGCTCCATCTCCATCTCCGGCACCGTCCCCATCTCCGGCACCGTCCCCATCTCCTCAGTCTGGTTCTACTTCAAGCTCAGATCATCAATCCCATGCTGTGAATTCTTCAAATTCAAAGAATGGGTCTGCAAGTACGAATACAGCAACAACGCAAGAGCAGTCTTCTCGTGAAAAGTCAATTTCAGATCAGAAGTTAACTTCAAACCGACGATCCAAGACAACTCTTGCAAAGCAGGCTCGCACGTTAAGTGCAACTGGCAGTAGCATAGCGCAAGTTGTTGTTATGTGTGGCGTACTTGTAGCTGCGGCTGTCTTATGCTTGATGCGTAATAAACATGTTAAGCATATTGCTTAATACGTGTGTTACATATTTGAGTAAGTTCTCGAATAGTAAGTTACGCTAGAAAGCATATACAATAAAACGAGGGCAATAGCATCGATGATGTTATTGCCCTCAACTTTGTGTTGGAAGCAAGGTATAGAATGAACGCGTTGAGGTATGCATAGCATAGCATAGGTATTTTGCAGAGTAATAATGAGCGAAAGAAGAAATGATGTATTGTACCAACTGTGGATCTCCCGTTAAAAATAACGCACGATTTTGTTCGCAATGTGGAACTGCAGTTGATCATTCGACAGTAGACGGCGCAGCAGCTAACACTACTGTAGTTGACAGTGCGTCAACAAACAATGTGCCAACTGATAGTCCAAAAATTCCAAATATTGGTATAACAACAGCTGCTGCTTATGCACCTGCAGCAACTTCCGTGCGTCAGCATATGGATGCATCTATTTCCCCAAATACTGCTGCTGCGGCAGCAGTCACTGCCACTACCGCTGCTTACGCAACTAATTCGTGGACAGATAACAATAACAATCGCAGAAATCTTATTATAGCTATTATTGTCGTTGTTTCTTTTATTCTTTCATGCATTTTGGGATGCCTAATTTGGGACTATATTCACCCAAGTCAAATACCTTATTCAAGATTGCGTACAGAACTCACGAAATCGCACAAATATTCAGATTATACGTTGAAAATTGTCAATTCTGATGTGTCACAATATCCACACGTGAAGTTGTATTTTTCGTTAACCGATAGCAGTGGTAAAGCATTGGAAATTGATTCCCCAACTGCTGCTATACGTGAGAAAATTGGTGGCGGCGAGGAAGTGGAACGACTTATCCATAAGGTTGAACGCATTAAAGATAATCAAGGAGTTAATTACGAGATACTGCTTGATAAATCTGGTTCTATGGAAGATTCTATTGATACTATGAAGCGCACTATGAGTGATTTTGTGCGTAGCCTTAACTATAAAGTCGGTGATAAAGGTGAGTTAATATCTTTCGATAGTTATCTCATGTATATGGCAACGTATACAAGTGATAAAGATCGTTTACTGAACGGCATTAATAACATGACGCCTTATGGTATGACAGCTTTATATGATGCGTTATACACTGGCGTTACTAATGCTTCAAATCATCCTGGTTTTAACTGTGTTATTGCTTTTACAGACGGACAAGATAACGAAAGTACGCATACTGCTGATGATGTTATTAGTTTAGCAAAACAAAAAGGCATTCCAGTATACTTAATTGGTACGAGTGAAGCAGATTCCAGTGTATTGCAAAATATTGCGAATGAAACAAATGGTTACTTTTGGGATATGAATTCAATCTCTGATATGCAAGAAGTAATGAATCGCATTAAAGTCAATGAGGATAACGTATATTGCCTTGAATACGATTCTGACTCATCCACAAGTCCATATGTTGACCGTGTAGTTTCCGCATTGCTGGCAGATTCTAAAAACTATCAATCAGGCGGTATTGGAGATGGTTTGGCGTTTAAGCCAGTAAAGAAGAAGACATATAAGAAGGGTAGCTCTCGTTTTGTTTTGCATAAAGGTGATGTGACGTGGACTGAAGCAAATAGCGCCTGTATGCAAGATGGTGGTTATTTAGTCACTCTTACTAATAAACGTAAAGAGAACAAAGTAATCAATATGGCTAAAAAAGAAGGAGTTAAGTATGTGTGGATTGGCGGCTATACATCTCAACGCGAAAATGGTGATGTGTTTGCACACTGGGTTACTGGCGAAAAAGTAGGTTACCAAAACTGGTTACCTGGTGAGCCAAGTCGTAATGATAAAGATGGTGAACCTGAGTTCTATCTCATGTTGTGGAGATTAAACGATGAATGGTCATGGAATGATCAGCGTGATAATCTCTTCACTACTCCTACATTGCGTAAAACATTCAGCGGTAAAACCGGCTATGTGTGTGAAGTAAATAAATAAGTAAAATACTGAAGGCAACGGTCTCTTAATATTTTAGAGGAAGATGTGATGCGAAAGCAACGAACACGTAAGTTACAAAGCAAACCTCACGCAGTTAATGGACGTATACTAACTTATTGCAACGCGTCACACAGTCAACGTGTCATAAAGTTAATAGCCCGTAATCGTTTTACTACACTTGCTGTAAGAGTTGCTGTCGTGTTACTTGTTGTGATGATATGTGTGGCTTTATTTGTTATGCGCTCGCAATTCTTCAATGATTCAGCAACGCATAACATTTCGCATGCTCATCAATCTGTACAAAAAGTTGAAAAACCGGAATTTGTAGTTCGCAAGCATAAAAATCATGCTTGGCAAGGATTTGATCCTAACAGTGCTGCAGTGAAAAATGTGCTGTCAAAAATGTCTCTTGAAGATAAAGTTGCACAAATGTTCATGGTAAAGCCTGAAGAATTGGTAGGATCCTATAATGCTGTGACTATTTCTGGTTCACCAATGCAGCAAGCTTTTACTACATTACCTGTTGGTGGCGTAATGTTGAGCAGGGAGAATATTCAAAATCCTGAACAAACTCAGCGTATGATTTCAGGTTTGCAAGCAATGAGTCAATCTCGTGTAGCATTGCCAGCATTAGTTTCTGTTGATGAGGAAGGCGGAACTGTTGCACGTGTAAGTTCTAATCCTGCTATGGGTGTGAAAGCTTCGCCTAATATGAGTGATATTGGAGCTACGCATAAACCGCTCAAAGCTTATAAAATTGGCAAATATATTGGAAACTATCTTTTCCAGTTAGGTTTTAATGTTGATTTTGCTCCTGTTGCTGATGTGCTTACGAATCCGAATAACACGTTGATGCAAAAACGTGCGTTTGGTTCTCGCGCATTGACAGTAGCCAGCATGGCTAGTGCTTTTGCAGATGGTTTACAAAATTCTCACGTGTTTGCTACATATAAGCATTTTCCTGGACATGGTTCGACTTTTGCTGATTCACATCAAGGACTGACTGTTTCAAATCAAACTCCTTTAGCATTGAGAAAAGTAGATTTGGTTCCATTTAGAGATGCTATAGCTCATGGTGTGGAATTTATTATGGTCAGTCATGTTTCGTACCCAAAAATTACGGGAGATGATACTCCTGCCAGTATGTCAGAAAAGATAGTTACTGGCATAGCGCGTAACAAACTTGGTTACAAAGGTATTCTTATTTCCGATTCATTAGGGATGGGCGCTGTATCCCTGCGTTATACTCCTGGCAATGCTGCAATTACCGGTATTAAGGCTGGTCTTGATATATTACTTGGCTCGCCAAACTCACGCCAAGCGTATTATGCAGTTGTGAATGCTGTTCGTCAAGGTATTATTACGTCAAATCGCATTGATGAATCTGTAAAACGAATTATTGCTGTGAAATTGCAAATTGCGCATCAACAAAATTCGCATAGAAAATAGAATTATTCTTCTCATTTCATGCGTGTCGCATAATTTTTACAATTTTTTTTTGATGCATAATTTCGTGCGTATTTTGTATTAACAGCATCATTTTTCTATATGCAACAAGGGTTTTGAGCATTATGTAAGCGAATTGCTTCTGCTTGTAATCCTGTACGAATGAACGTAATTGACGAGTATGCGTTTGCATTTGTACATTTTCAGTGTTAACATCGTTGGCAACACAAACGAATATCGAATGATTCGGTTGAGGTTTGTGCGTACACTACAGTAAGCGTCTATGAGTTAAGGAGGCAAGTATCATGCGTGGTATGAACATGAACGTTGTATCTCGTAATGCTTTTGGCGCTGCACGTATGTGGTGGTGGCAGTCTTCTCTTTGGCGTGAGTTTACTCTGAAGTTTTATTAGAAGCTGCACATGAAAAGCTTGTAGAAGACCTCCGGGGTAAGCCCGGAGGTCTTTTTGTATATAAGCTTTTAACTTTCAACAAATCAATATACAAATCAAAACAAAATCATTCGATAATTTTATGCCAAATGGTATGAAACTCAAACAAGGAGAGAAATGATGACTCAAGAGATGAACGAAAAGATTGCAGAAACTGCTACCAACGTCACAAGCGCAACTCATAATGCTGCAACAATGATGATGCGAGATGTAAAAGTTAAGCACCATGCATTAGATATAACATCTTTAGTATTGGTTGCTGTGCTGTTTGCAGCTGGATGCATTCTTGATTTTACTGTTGCAAAATCGCTTTCTATCGGCAATATTCAGCCTGAGTTTGTTATTGCTTCCTTCTGCTTATCAATTTTGCTGTTGCGTCCAAAGATTTATCAAGGTGCCATTATTGGTGCTCTTGCAGCAACGTTAATTCAATTTAATACTTCCATCCCATTCTTGGAGTACGCATGTGATATTCCAGCAGCAATTATTATGACTGCGCTTTTGCTTGGCTATGTACGCGTGTTTCCTAAGGATGCAGCTCGTAAAGTAAGTGTGTTTCCTCTTATTGCCACCTTTATTACTACGGTAATTTCGGGGTGCATTTTTGCTCTCATTGCTGCATTCTTTATTCTTCATTCCCCGAACATGGTAATGGTAATGTTGCCAATTATTCTTGGCACTGCAGCATTTAATGCTGTTGTTGTTGAAGTGTTGTACACGCCAATCAGATTAGTATTACATAAGTAAAATGCGCGGTGGCACATGTGCGTATCTATGTGCTGCAATATAAGGTATGTATAACGTAAAAGTATAAAGGTATAACAGCAAGTTGGCATCAATCAAGAATATGGTTGGTGTCAACTTGTGTGTTATGAATACTTGGAGAAGTACCTGTGAGGGTTGCATAGTAGTTACGATTGCGTTTGCTCAGTGTGTTACAGTTAGGAATGTTATGCCTCAACACGAAGAATATATTGCAGATAATCATTTAGTTGATTCTGCCGACCCAAGTAAAGAGTCTATGGAAAAAAGTAATAGCTCCCGTAAAGAAACACCTTTGCTCGCATTAAGTAACGTATCTTTTCAGTATACGACTCATAAGAGTGAAAATGCTGATAGTGAAGAAAATGACACTTTTGCTCTTCGAGATGTAAACCTTAGTATTTATTCTGGTGAATTTGTTGGTATTATCGGTCCTTCAGGTGCTGGTAAAACTACGCTTGCTTCGCTTTTTTCTGGTGCTATTCCTCACCATTATGCTGGTAATCTTTGTGGAACAGTAAGTATTGCTGGTCATGATACTACTTCACTTGAGCTCACTAACATTGCTTGCTTAATTGGTTCGGTTATCCAAGATATTGATGCGCAGATGGTTGCTGCAAATGTAGAGGACGAGCTGCTTTTTGGTTTAGAAAACTTTGGTATTTCGCATGATGATATTCCAGATCGCATTGCGAATGCGCTTGAAACTGTTGGCATTACTGATTTGCGTAATCGTGATTTAGATACGTTGTCAGGTGGTCAGAAACAGAAGGTTGCGATTGCTGCGATTCTGGCATTACAACCCAAAGTTATGGTTTTAGATGAACCAACTTGTGCATTAGATCCAGTATCTTCGCGCATGATTTTTGACATTCTCAGTGAATTAAATAAGAACTTTGGTATTACTATTGTAGTCATTGAGCAGAAGGTAGCTTTATTAAGCGAATATTGCAAGCGTCTCATGGTGCTTTCAAAAGGTGAGCTTGCGCTCGATGCTCCTGTTTCCGTTGCACTTAAAGATATTGATTTGTTAAGTGAAGTTGGTATCAATTATCCTCGAACTACGCATTTAGTGAAACAGTTGCAAGATGAAGAAATTTGTAAACCTTCGCCACTTACAGTCGGAGTTAATGAAACTGTAGATACTATTGTTGCAACATTACGCACTGATGATTCTGCGCTTTCTCATCAGCGCGATGCAAATATTGCAGAATGTACTCAAAAATCTATTGCAAAATCAAATAATCATAATGATGTTACTGATAAGCCATGTCTTTCGCTTACTCATGTAAGTTTTGCTTATAAAAGTAATGTACAAGCATTGTGCGATGTTTCTTTTTCTGTGCATTCTGGCGAGTTAGTGGCATTGGTTGGTAGAAATGGTGCTGGTAAAACAACGATTACAAAGATTATTAATGGATTATTAAGACCTACGGAAGGCACTATTACCATTGATGGCACTGATACTAAGCATCTTCGTATTAGTCAAATAGCTAAGTATGTATCTACGTTATTCCAAAATCCTGATCGTCAGTTATGTAAAGAGACTGTTCTTGAAGAAGTAGCATTAAGTTGCATGTTAATTGGTGAAGATAATCATCAAGCTCAGGCACATGCGATGGAAATTATTGAGGAATTAGAGCTTGAGCCTCAAGCTAGTCCATTTATGCTTTCTCGCGGGCAACGTCAAATGGTTGCTTTGGCTGCAACAGTGGTAACGAATCCTAAAATTTTGGTTCTTGACGAACCGACTTGTGGTCTTGATTATCATGAATGCATGCGAATTATGCAAGTCGTAGAACGATTACGCAATCAAGGTTGCTGCATAATTATGGTTTGTCACGATATGGAAGTAGTGCTTGATTATGCTACTCGACTTATCGTTATCAATGATGGAAAGATTGTTATTGATGGTTCAGCATATGACGTGTTTGAAAAACCAGTAGTGTGTGAAGCAGCTGCATTGTGTCCTCCGTTACTGTGCGCAGTTTCACAAGGTTTAGTAAAACATGGTTTTCAGCAGTGTAAAGGCTTGTATGTGCGAGCTGAAATAGTATCAGCATTATCATGCGAGATAAATTACAAGAAACAGCAATTGTAAGAATTAAAGGTAGTTGTATTTATGAAAACGAGATTATTGACTTACCAACCAGGAAAGACGCTGTTTCATCGGGCGGATCCTATTGCCAAACTGATACTTGCAGCAAGCACTGTAATAAGTGTGTTTATTGCTCAGCAATATACCGCGTTAATCGCACTTGTAGTACTTATATTGTTTGCAATGGCTTGTGCTCGTATTCTTAGAACACTGTTTCCTCTTATGAAAGCTATGTTTGTAATTACTTGTGTGATGTTTCTTTTGCAAACAGTTATTGCTCAAAAAGGTCATTATTTGTTCTTGTGGTTTACTCACAATGGTATAGATGTTGGAGCAAAGGCTGCTTTGCGGTTATTCTGCTTTGCGTTACCTTTGGTAAGTGTGCTTACTGTTACAAAATTAAATGATTTAGCAAATGCTGTAGTTCAACATTTGCGCGTACCATATTGCTATGCATTCACTATTACAACAGCAGTACGTTTTGTGCCAATTTTTGCTTACGAAATGTCACAAATTACAGAAGCGCAAATGGCTCGCGGTGTGGAGTATGATACTAAAAATCCATTTAAGAAATTGCGATTGATGATGCCGCTTATTGTACCTCTTTTGGTTACTTCTGTGCGGAAAGCAGATAGTTGTGCTCTTGCTGCTGAGGAACGCGGTTTTTATTTACGGACACGCAATTCATCATACTACAAGTACCCATTTGGTTGGCGTGGGCTCTTGCTTATAACTATTGCTGTGTTTATTATTGCTTTGCCAATATGTACTTCAATGTTATTGCCACAGCTTATATAAGAGCGTATATGAGTGTGCGTAATTTGCGAGGTGAGTGATGCAAAGCGCAAAAATTTGGATTAAGGGTGCTAGAATTTACACATTGCCAATAGGTTTAGTCCCAGTTGTTATGGCATTTGCTATTGCTTGTAGAATGATTCGTTTCTCATATTTTGAGAAAACTGGCATGCATTTGTGGCAATGTATTCTTCAATTTTTCTTATGTGCTGCAGTTGCTGCATGTATGCAAATATCAGTTAATTATGCTAATGATTATTGTGATGGGCTGAATGGTTTAGATGAAAATCGTAGTCTGCGCGCTTCAAATAATAGCAATGATTCCAAGCCGTTGTGCGACGTATCTTGGCGGCTTGCAGATGCTGACATTAAGCCTAAAGCAGTACTAAAAGCTGTAATAATCTCTGCAATAACTGCATGCATTTTTGGTTTGATCATTGTTGTGCGCACAGGAATATGGTGGTTTATTCTGCTGGGAATCTTATGCGTTGCTGCGGCATGGTTTTATGCTGGAGGAAAACATCCCTATGGTTATAAAGGTTGGGGGGAAGTAAGCGCGTTCGTGTTCTTTGGACCTGTGCCTTTTGTTGGTTCATTATGCGCAATCACATACGGTATGGGTATGCCAGCTAACAGTATCTTAATGAGTGAGCCTTTGAGAATTTTAGCTTGCGTACTTATGTCGTGTATTCCAGGAGCTTATTCAGGATGCTTAATGATGGTGAATAATCTTCGAGATATTGCAAGTGATAAAAAGCATGGAAAAATAACTGCAATGATGAGAATTGGTGAGCGTAGCGGTAGGCGTTTATGCGTTGCGATGAGTATTATAGCGACACTGCTATTGCTGGCATATTCAGTTTCAATTATTGCTTTTCCTGCAGCGGTTCCCTCAATGTGGCATTTTTATAAGATTGAAGTTTTTAGTGACTTGTATGGAATGCGTTGCGGAAGCATGGGGCATCTATTATTTGCTGGTATACAATGGCTTGTGCTGCTTGCTGTTGTTATCAAAGCGTATAAATTCGCTAAAAGCGTGCTTCATGGTGATTATAAGAACGCTTTTCCTCTATGTGTTTGCCAAGCCATACTTGGTGCTGTAGCTGTATTATTGTCGACAATTATATAAAATAGGCAAAATGGCGCGAATTGTGCATATTCGTACGCGAGTCTTATGAAGTTTATGCTATCATAGAGAGTCACAAACATGGTGCTCGTGCGGTTTTGAAAGACATGCTGGATTCATGCTATGAGGCGTGATATTTATTGGTGTTTGAACGTGCTGTAGCGTGCACGCCGTGTTGATTATGCATGGCGATGTTGCCCTGTGAGTATGTGGCAAAGAAATGAGGTTGTTAATATGCCAGTTGTAGAAAATAACGAAGGGGCAGAGCAAACAATGCCTGAGGTACTTACTGATGATGAACTTCGTGAAGCAGCTAATGAAGAAGCCGCTCAACGTGAGATGCAAGATAAAAAAGTTCATCACGCGCGCACCGTTGTTGTCGCTGAAGATGAGTCAGTCAACCGCATGGACTTGGTAGCAATGTTGGAAGATAACGGTTATCAGGTTGTCGGTCAAGCTGCTAATGGTCAGGAAGCTGTTGAGTTAACTCGTGAGCATCATCCAGATGTAGTGTGCATGGATGTGAAAATGCCGGTAGTTGATGGTATCACAGCTGCTGCAACGATTTGTGACGAAAATATTGCTCCTGTAGTCATGCTTACAGCTTTTTCTCAAGCAGATTTAGTCAAACAGGCAACGGGTGCAGGTGCAATGGCATACGTAACAAAACCATATGAAGAGTCTAAACTGCTTCCTGCTTTAGAAGTTGCTATGGGACGTTTTAGCGAAATTAATGATTTACTAGATAGTGTTGAGCGTACTGAAAATAAGTTGCGCGACACTGAAGATCAGCTCAAGAAAACAGAAGAAAAACTAAAGAAAGCTGAGGATACTTTAGAAGAACGTAAGCTTGTTGATCGTGCTAAAGGCTTACTTATGGATAAGGCTGGTTTCTCAGAGCAAGGTGCTTTCCGTTGGATTCAAAAAACTTCTATGGATCAGCGTATTCCTAAAAAGCGTCTTGCTTTGGCTATTATTGCCAAATATGGTGATGATAAACCAGCAGCTAACGCTGAAAATTAATACAGTTGAGAAATTACTATAATTAAACTCGATTACATTTGGATGCTCGCAAGTTGAATAATAAGTATGCTAGTGGGCAGTAGTTACGGAACGTGGGTGAGTAGTCAACAGTGAACGCCAACATCGTTGAAGAACATTCTTCGCAACTTGAGAATGAGAAAGGAACGTTGTTGGTCGTTGATGGCCATTCTCTTGCGTTCCGTGCTTTTTTTGCAATTTCTGCAGATAATTTTTCTACATCCTCTGGGCAAGCAACGAATTCTGTTTGGGGCTTTATCACTATGCTTTCGCAAGTGGTAAAAAAAGAGCATCCTGATCGTTTAGCTATTGCTTTTGATGTTAAAGGCGGTACTTTTAGAAATACTATGTTGCCGCAATATAAGGGTACGCGTGATGCTGCTCCTCAAGAGTTGCTTTCGCAGCTTCCACTTATTCAGCAAATGCTTCGTGCTCTTGGCGTTACGTATATTGAGAAGCCTGGTTATGAGGGAGATGATGTTATCGGCACTTTAGCAACTATGGGTGCTAATGCTGGGTACCGCACTTTGGTGCTTTCAGGTGATCGTGACGCATTTCAACTTATCGATGAGCATATTACAGTGTTGTATCCAGGGCAGCATTTTAAAGATTTAAAAGCAATGGATGCAGCAGCAGTTTTTGAAAAGTATCGTGTTACACCACAACAGTATCCTGATTTAGCTGCATTGAGAGGGGAAACAGCTGATAACATCCCGGGTGTCCCAGGCGTCGGTGACGGGTATGCTGCTAAGTGGATTAATCAATTTGGTAGTTTAGAAGATATTATTGCTCATGCTGACGAAATTACTGGTAAAAAAGGTGAGGCGTTACGTGAACATATTGATCAAGTTCGTTTGAATCGAAAAGTTAATGCTTTAGTTCGTGATTTAGATCTTGGCGTAAACATTGACGATTTAAGCTTTGGTGAAGTTAATGCTCAGCAACTAGGTGTCTTGCTATCTCAACTTGAATTTGGTGAATTAAAAAAGCGTAAAATTCTTAAAACGTTTAGTCGTGGAACGCGGCAGTCTATTGAAAATGCTATGCGTATTATGCTTTCTGCTGCTCATGAGAATGCTGAAAATTATGATGCTGTACAACAAAATAACCAATTGAGTAATGATGCTGAAGATTTTCAAGCAACTCTAGAAAGTATACACATGCATCATGTGCGAACAGTAGAAGATTGGCTTGAATGGAGACGTTGCGTAAGTTCTTATTTACTAGAAACAACGCAACATGATGTAAAAGATTCTAAGAAAGCATCAAGCAATGTTGACTCTGAGAATTATATAAATAATTCACGTCAATGTGCTGATTGCATAGAAAAAAATAATGAGTTAGTGTTATATGCGCATGAGTCTGGGCATCAATCTAAACATCATTTTGGTTTGCAAGCTGATTGCGTAATAATGCTTGTTAATAATCATGCTGCATTAGTATATGCGGTAGATTTACTGTCTGAAGAATCAATCTTACAGAATTTATTGCGTGAGTTTTTGCAGCAATATGCTTCTAACATAGTTTTGCATGATTATAAGAAACATTTGGGTTTATTAGAGTCTCTGAAATTGCTTGATGCAAAGAGTGAACGTAATGTCATGCCGCTACTTGATACGCGTTTAGCATCCTACTTGTTAGAGCCTGATTTTCGCGCAGAAACACTTGAAATGATGGCAGAACACTATTTAGATATTCCAAGTAGTGAAGAAAATGCGAGTAATGAAGAAGCTAAGCAAGGTGAGCTTGAACTCCTGCTCGACGATCTTGTAACTTCTTCTGAAAAGCAAGTGGCTGTAGAAGAAACGCAACGCAATGAAACAAGAATGTTAAGGAACGTGGCGATTACGCGTCTTTTAGCTCAACAATTTGCTCCAATTTTGGATGCGAGAAAGCAAACAGGCTTAATGGTTGATTTGGAAATGCCTATTTCTCGCGTTTTGCGTGCATTAGAAGATGTTGGCGCTGCGGTTGATATGCAACGTTTAAATGGTATGCTATGCCAATTCTCTTCAGACGCTGAGTTTGCACAAAATATGGCTTGGCAAGTGGCAGGTAAGCATATTAATTTGCAAAGCCCTAAGCAGCTGCAGGAAATAATTTTTGAACATTTTGGTCTTAAGCCAACGCGTCGCACGAAAAATGGCTCATATACTACTAATGCTGAAGCTTTACAAGCAATGTATGCCAAATTGGATCCTGAAGAACCTGCAAGTCAGTTTTTAGGTGCATTGTTGAAGCATCGTGAAACAAATAAGTTAAAACAGATTGTACAAAGTTTGATTGATGCAGCTCATTATGATGATCAGCGTATCCATACTACTTTTGAACAAACAATCGCAGCAACAGGTCGTTTAAGTTCCGCAGATCCAAATTTGCAAAACATTCCTAACCGCAATGCTGCAGGTCGTGAAATTCGTGCCGCTTTTATTCCAGGAGCAGGCTTTGAATCTTTAATGAGCTGCGATTATTCGCAAGTTGAACTGCGTATTATGGCTCATGCTTCGCATGATAAGACACTTATTAAAGCATTTTGTTCGGGTGCTGATTTTCATAAATATGTAGCTAGTTTGGTGTATCAAATTCCTGTAGAGCAAGTCAGTAATGATCAGCGATCACACGTAAAAGCAATGAGCTACGGTTTAGCATATGGTTTAAGTACTTATGGTTTAGCTAAGCAGCTTTCGATTTCTCCGGCTGCAGCTGAAGTGTTAAAACGAAAATATTTTGATACGTTTGGTAACGTGCACGATTATTTGGAGTCTTTGGTTTTTGAAGCTAAAAAGCTTGGCTATACGGAAACTATGTTTGGTCGGCGTCGATATTTTCCACAACTTGCTTCAAATAATCGTGTTGCGCGTGAAGCTGCAGAGCGTGGTGCTTTAAACGCTCCAATTCAAGGAACTGCAGCAGATATTATGAAACTTGCTATGCTTCGTGTTGATCATGGGTTGCGTGAAGCTCGATTGACGAGTCGTGTAATTTTACAAATTCATGATGAATTGATTTTAGAAATTGCGCATGGTGAACAGGAAGAAGTGGAAAATATAGTACGTCAAGCCATGGAGCATGCTGTTCATTTAGATGTTCCACTTAATGTGTCAACTGGTGTTGGCGCTGATTGGCAACTGGCTGCCCATTAATCTACGAGCAAGGAATCATATGACAAGATTATATGAAGCAGTACAAGCTTTAGAAAAGCTGTATCCTCTTGAATATGCTGAAGATTGGGATGCTCCAGGTCTTATTGTGGGTGATTTATTAGCACCTGTTCGACGTATTGTGTGTGTTTGTGATCCTAAGCTAAGTACAGTGACTCATGCAATAGACATGGGTGCTGATTTATTGGTTACGCATCACCCATTGTTCTTCAAGGCAGTGCATGATGTATCCGGTAGAGGAGTGCGTGGTGAAATTGTGCAGCGTTTGATGACTCATCACTGTGGTTTGTGGGTTGGACATACTAATGCTGATGTTGCGTGGCGCGGTGTTGCCCATGCTGCTGCGGATGCTTTTGGTTTGCGTAATCTTCGTCCTCTAGTTTCAACTGGTCAAAGTGATAGTGCTCAGCATCCTGTTGGATTGGGTCGTGTTGGAGCATTAGATGTATCAATGTCTTTACGTGATTTTTCACAACGTGTATTCGATGTTCTTCCTCGAACACAACTTGGAATACAAGTCGCTGGTAATCTGGACGCTTTAGTGAAAACTGTAGCAGTTTTACCTGGATCTGGAGATAGCTTATTTGATGCTGTTCGAGAGTCTCAAGCGGATGTATATGTTACAAGTGATTTACGTCATCATCCCGCTACAGACGCTTTTGAGCAAGCATTATATGAATCGCAATTGCGCAGCAAGATTAATCCTGATTGTGAGAAAAAAGTTTATCCAATGCTTATTAACACTCCTCACAGTGCTATTGAATCATTATGGTTTAACTATGCTATAAGTGATATTGCACATGCAGTTGCTCAAATTTCTGGTGAATGTCCTGAAGTTACTTGGCTACCTGATTCCTGTGATCCATGGAATTATGTGATTAATTAAATTGTCAAAGAAACTATAAATTTTAAGCTTTTTTCAAATATCAGCAACATAGCGTGAAAACTGAGCAAATATATGAGATACTTATAAGTATGCATATAAGACCAGGTTCCATGTATCCGCTTGGTGCCAATTATGATGGTGCCGGCGTGAATTTTGCGCTGTTTTCCGAAGTTGCAAGGCGCGTTGAATTATGCTTGTTTGATGAAAACGATCATGAAACACGTATTGACATGACTGAACAGAACTCATACGTTTGGCATAACTATGTGTCAGGAATTCAGCCTGGTCAGCGTTATGGTTACCGTGTTCATGGCCCTTATGATCCATCTCATGGCTTGTGGTGTAACCCACACAAATTGTTGCTAGACCCGTATGCAAAAGCAATAGAAGGCAATATTGACGGTGATGAAAGCTTATTCTCGTATTGGTTTGCTAATCCGGATGATATTTCTGCAATGAATACTTTAGATTCTGCAGCTCACACAATGAAAGCTGCTGTTATTAACCCATATTTTGATTGGGGTAATGATCAGCATCCTATGATTCCATACCATGATTCTGTTATCTACGAAGCTCATGTTCGTGGCATGACTAATCTCGACAAACGTGTTCCTGCAGATATTCGCGGTACTTACGCTGGTCTTGCGCATCCAAGCGTTATCTCCTATTTAAGAAAGCTTGGTGTTACAGCAATTGAGCTTATGCCAATTCATCAGTTTGTGAACGATTCATTCTTGCAAAATAAGGGATTGAGTAATTATTGGGGCTACAATACCATCGGTTTCTTCGCTCCACAAAATTCTTACTCAAGTTCTGGTCAGCGTGGTGAGCAAGTTAATGAGTTTAAGTCAATGGTGAAGGCGTACCATGCAGCTGGTATGGAAGTTATTCTTGATGTAGTTTATAACCACACGGCCGAAGGTAACGATAGGGGACCAACGTTAAGTTTCCGTGGTATTGACAATCGTGCCTACTATCGTCTTGTAGACAATGATCAGCGTCATTATTTTGACACTACTGGCACTGGTAATTCACTTCTTATGCGCTCGCCAAAGGCTTTGCGTTTAATTACTGATAGTTTGCGTTATTGGGTGACTGAAATGCACGTTGATGGCTTCCGCTTTGACTTAGCTGCAACGCTTGCTCGTCAATTCCAAGAAGTAGATAAGCTCTCTGCATTCTTTGACATTATTGAGCAAGACCCTATTATCTCTAGCGTAAAGCTTATTGCTGAACCTTGGGATATCGGTGTTGGTGGCTATCAAGTAGGTGGATTCCCTCCAAGCTGGTCTGAATGGAATGGGCGTTATCGTGATTGTGTACGTGATTTTTGGCGTTCACAGCCGTCGACTTTGCCTGAATTTGCAAGTAGGCTTATGGGAAGTTCTGATTTGTATGAGCAGAATGGTCGTAAGCCTGTTGCATCTGTGAATTTCATTACAGCTCATGACGGCTTTACTATGAATGATTTAGTAAGCTATAACGAAAAACATAATGAAGCAAATAAAGAAGGAAATAACGACGGTGCAAATGACAACCGTTCTTGGAATTGTGGCGTAGAAGGTCCTACCAGTATTCACGATGTGAATGAACTGCGAGAGAGGCAAATACGTAACCTGTTCTCAACATTGCTTATGAGTCAGGGTATTCCTATGATTTGCGCAGGCGACGAAGTAATGCGTACGCAGCATGGCAATAATAATGCTTACTGTCAAGATAATCCTATTTCTTGGATGAGCTGGGATTATAACGAAACTCAACGTGATATGTTTGATTTCGTTTCTAAACTTATTCATTTGCGTCTTCATCACCCTGTTTTGCATCGTCGTCGCTTCTTTACTGGACGTTCAAACAATGATGATGTTTGTGATATTCCACAAGTAGAATGGCTTGATCATAACGGAACTGTTATGGACATGGAAGACTGGTCAAATACTCACGCGCTTTCTGTGATGATTTATTTGAATGGTTCTGACATTCCAGAAACAGACTGGTATGGAACAAGAATGATCGATAATGACTTTATTCTTATATTTAACGCTCATTATGAACCAATTACTTTTACATTGCCAGACAAGCGTTATGGTGAAAAGTGGAAGCTGATTGTAGACACCTATAATCCAAAAGGTCCTGAGCTTTTATATGAGGCTGGATTTAATATTGTGGCTCAATCTCGCAGCTTCTTGCTACTTATGAGCGAGCATAAGCCAGAACATTAAATAAGAGTCGAATAAAAATAATTTAATCGCAAATAATTTTATAATTTTATACGATTAAAGCAGCGTAGGAATTTAGTTTCCTGCGCTGCTATTTGCTATAATAGCTTGATTAATTTTTGATTGCATACGATCTGTTTGCATAGCTGCAACCTGTCTTGAAAAAACAATAATCCATCCTAGAAATAGCAGGCAAGATAATGCTTCAACATTAGTAAGAGTATTGTGACCGTGCATCCACTGATTTCCAGCCCAAGCTGTAAGAACAACAGCTAAATCAGAAGCTACATAGAATGTGCGAGAAAGGCGAGGAGCTAACCAAGGCAAACATATAAGCATGGTGCAAATTAATCCAGTTACGCCTCTAGCACACAAGTCATGAAGAAAAGGATGAGGAGTATAACGGAAAGTTCCTATGCCAATAAAAGCAATACCGCCTAAAATAAGCAAAGTAGCCATAATGGTTGTGCGAGTTTTGAAATGATGCGTGCGCTCCTCATTGTTATGTTGTAATATTTCACGCTGAGTTGCAACAAATTCTGTAACAGCAAAGTAGCTCGTTATAATAATGCAAATTCCAGATAGTACAAGCGTTGCGTTAAACATGCTGGCTGCGAATGTGGTGCGATCACCGAGCTGAGAAAAATTATTGTTATACCAATAGGGGTCGTCGGTAGTAAGACCTGCAGTAGCGGCGCCTGAAATAACGAAAAGTGGAAGTAAGGAAGCTACTGTTTTAGCCTCAAGAAGTTCAGCTTGAATGAGTGTTGCGTAACCAACAATTCCGGATAATGCCGAGCATAATACTGGCAAATAATTGTTCATTGCGGCTCTGCCGATAATGCTGTTAATAATAGAAAGTAATGCAAAAGACATAAGAAACATTGTTGCGCCATAAATGGTAGAAAGCGCAGTAAGTTCAAATGTATGTTTTGCTATACGAATGAGATGGTGTCCAGTAAATTTTTTATTAGTGCGCAGGTAACCAATAATAAAAGCGCCAATACTGCACAACGCCACAATTCCTGAGGATGTAAGAAAAAGTCTTTGACTAATTTGCCAAAATGCTGGCATAACCAACATGTATGTAGACATAATAACCATTCCGAATGCTGCGCATATAAGAAATGCTATTAACCCCATTGCCTCAGTTCGCTGGAAACGTCCCATAATATTAATTCCTTTATGAATAGAATACTTTCTATTGTAACTGGTGGTGCTCAAGTCAATCATGTTTTGAAAATTGGACACGCTAGGTGTGTCGTAAATTTGCTTTTGTCGGCAAAGTGCGCTATTGTATTTGATTGTGCTTGGAGCTACTAAGTAGTTTGAAAGCCTCGGGGTGTAGCGCAGTTTGGTAGCGCGCCTGCTTTGGGAGCAGGATGTCGCAGGTTCGAATCCTGTCACCCCGACTTTTGAAACCCGGATTGTTTTCCGGGTTTTATTTTTTTAGCTCGCTTGTGAGACGTTCTGTTGCTCGTTTTCAACGCACTTTTTAATAAAATTGTACAATTGTATTTAAATATTTACTATACAAAAAAGCAGTCTATGTGTACTCTTATAAGCGTAAGTTTGTGCTGCAGCATTGCATTACATTCTTATACTGTGATTATAAATATTTTGACTCGGGAGCCGTTTGGCTGAGAGGAAGCGAAAGCTTCGACCGATTGAACGTGTGCTAAGTAATATTAGCAACGGATGTCGCTCTTTTCCCGTGCCCAAATCTTTCAATATTGAAGAAAGGCACTTTACTATGACTAATGTTTCAATTGAACATTCTAATCGCTGGCGTATTCTAGATATCGTAATTGCTGCTATTATTGCTGTTGCATCTGGCGTATTATTCTGGGCTTGGGATATTGTGTGTGCAGCTCCTACTAATCTTTTTGCAAGCCTGTTGCCTGGTGCTGAAGGTTTATCTAATGGTTTTTGGCTTTTTGCTGGACCTTTAGCTGCAATAATCGTACGTAAGCCTGGTGCTGCATTATTTGCTGAAACGCTTGGTGCGTTTGTAGAACTTATGTTAGGAAATCAGTGGGGCGTTGGCGGATCCTTGATTGTTGGTATCATTCAAGGCATTGGTGCAGAACTTGCCTTCATCTTGTTTATGTACAAGTCATGGAATTTGCTTTCCACTGTAATATCTGGCTCATTGGCAGGCGTAGCTTGCTTTATCTACAATTGGACTAGTGGCGGCCAAGGCTGGAATACTCAGTATATTGTTGCAAATCTCATTACTTCTATTATCTCTGGTTTCATTGTTGCAGGCGTTGTCGTGTGGCTTGTTCAAAAGGCGTTAGCTGCAACGGGTGTGCTTGATCGTTTTGAGTCAGGCCGCCCTCAGGCATTAGTGTGAGTTATATCTGGAATATTTATTGCAATTTATAAACTATCGTGTTTCATGTCAAAATGACAAAAACACGATAGTTTACTCATATGATGCTCTTATTATTGTATTTATTTCATATTTTGATTTTTTTAAATTATGCTATGCAATGAAAGTTTGTTGGTATGCAATTTGTGGATAAAACTGAGTGGACTCCAGCGAGTGTAGTTGCTCAAAACTGGGGTTGGAGGCACGCAACACGCAAAGATTTTGTGTTAAGGAATGTGAATATTGATATTAAGCCTGGTGAGCATGTGCTGCTTTTAGGCGCTTCTGGCGCTGGGAAAAGCACATTTATGGCAGGTTTAGCAGGTGTATTAGGCGATGAAACAGAAGGCATGGAAGAAGGTAGTCTTCTCATCGGTGGTGTTCATGCTAGGGATGCTCGCGGGCAAGTTGGACTTGTTATGCAAGATCCAGATTCTCAAATTATTCTTGAGAGAATAGGTGATGATGTAGCTTTTGGAAGTGAGAATCTTGGAATTGCTACTGAAGAGACTTGGAATCGTGTGCAGCTTTCATTAAAAGCTGTTGGATTAGACGATATTACTCAAGGAAGTCAGGGTCTTAGACGTTCAACACAATCTTTATCGGGAGGTCAAAGGCAACGTCTTGCTTTAGCAGGAGTGCTTGCAATGCACCCTGGATTACTACTTTTAGATGAGCCTACAGCTAATCTCGATCCTGAAGGTGTTCAGCAAGTGCATGATGCAGTAGCGAATATTCTTAAAAAAACAGGTTCTACGATGATTGTAGTTGAACATCATATTGATGTTTGGCTGGATTTGATTGATAGAGTTATTGTTGTTGGGAAAAATGAAGATAATAATAGTGCAAATGCGGGTTGTGTTATCGCAGATGGTAAACCTGAGGAGGTTTTTGCAAAATATGGTGATATGCTTGCAGAAAGTGGTGCTTGGGTTCCAGGAAGAACAGTGAAATCTTTTGCTCCTCAACATTGTGATAGCGTAATGAAGGATATGGAAAAATCTGTTGCACTTTATACCAATGATTGCTCTTTTGGAAGAACTCTACCACTAGCTGAACATGTTAATGTAGCTTTTCGTTTTGGCGAAGTAGCAGCTTTAATGGGGCCTAATGGTGCTGGTAAAACTACGTTAGCGTTAACACTTGCAGGCTTATTAAAACCGATTGACGGCTGCGTATGCATGATGAACAAGTACGTGCCGAAGCGACGAAAGAATAATCTTTTTACGTGGAAAAGTCAAGAATTATTAGGTCGAGTTGGCATGGTGTTTCAAGAGCCAGAACACCAATTTATAACATCATCTGTGAGAGACGAAGTTGCTGTAGGACCTAAAAAGCAAGGAAAAAGCGAAAAGGAATCTTACGATATTGCCGATAACATGCTTGAACGTATGAATTTAAAGCGTTTTGCTCTTGCTAATCCTTATACCTTATCTGGAGGAGAAAAACGTAGACTTTCTGTAGCTACGCTTTTAGCTGCTGCTCCACGTGTTGTCATTATGGATGAGCCTACTTTTGGACAAGATTTTAAAACTTGGACAGCGATGGTGGAACTTATTGCACAAATACGAGATAGTGGCTCAGCAGTGATCGTGGTTACTCATGATGATGAGCTTGTAAAGTCTTTAGATGCCAGAGTAATACGAGTTGAGTATGAAAAAGTCACAGACTCTGCTCATAACTACAATGAAAGGAATGAGTAGAAGTGAATAAAACTAGTAGTGCAGAGGTATCATATAGCAGTATGCAAATTGAGAACTTTGAAAATTTATTAAAAGTTTCACACATTGATGTAACTCCATCTTCTCAACGTTTAGAAAGTGAGCGTCTAGTTTCACCGTCTTGGTTGATTCGTAAGCTCAATCCAATAAGCCGTTTTATTGGAGCGTTATTACTTTGCTTGCCTATGTTTGTTACATTAGATATTGTTTCTGCTTCTATTGCATTCGGTTTAGATATGCTGTTATTGGCAATTGCTGGAGTAACTCCTTGGTATGTTTTACGCCATACGTGGCCAGTTTGGATTGCTGCTTCTGGTAGTTTTATATCGGTGCTTTTATATGGTAAAAGTTCTGGAAGTGAGATATTTCAGTTTGGTTGGATGCATATAAGTCAAGGTTCGTTATATTTGGCAATCTGTACATTTGTTCGCGTTGCTGCTGTAGCGGTTCCAGGTGTGATATTGGCCATTGGATTAGATCCAACTGATTTAGCAGACGGTTTAGTGCAGATTCTGCATTTTTCTCCACGTTTTGTGTACGGAGCATTAGCTGGGTTGAGAATGTTTAGTCTATTACAGAATGATTGGCGTGCTTTTGGTTTAGCTCGTAGGTCTCGTGGTATATCGGATGGTAAAGCGTTACAACGCATGCTTTCGCAGTCTTTTGGTTTGCTTGTGTTATCTATTCGCAGGGGCACTAAACTTGCTACCGCTATGGAAGCTAGAGCTTTTGGAAGTAGTATTAAACGTGTTCCAGCAAGAAAATCGAAGTTAACAGCATACGATTGGATATTTTATGTAATTTGCATTGCTGTTCCTACTATTGCTTTATATGCTTCAATACGAACAGGATATTGGCATAATGCGTTCATTCATATGTAAATTTACTGTAATGAATGGTAATAAAATATCATGTAAAGCGTCTTGAAAATTATGATGCGTACATATTCATAGATAATATTCATAATATGAGTGGAATAATGAATTCTTATAGTTGTGCTGACCCTTGGCAAGCTCCGTTATGCAATACGCCTCTGAATGCAACAGTGAATATTCCAGGAAGTAAATCATTATCTAATCGGTATTTGATTCTTGCAGCACTGTCGAAAAAACCTGTTGTGTTGCAAGGCTTGTTACGTTCTAGGGATACGGAACTAATGATAGAGGCGCTCAAGGTTTTTGGTGTTACCTGCGTATCTCTTCATAATGACGGCACAGTAGTTCGAGTTGAACCAAATGAAGATGGTGTATTTTATGTGACCTCTGATGCAGTTATAAATTGCGGTTTAGCTGGAACTGTAATGCGTTTTGTGGCCGCTTTGACCTTGTTTGCAGATAAGCCAGTACTTTTTGATGGAGATGAGCAAGCGTATGCTCGTCCGATGAAGCCAATTCTTGATGCCTTAGAGCAGCTTGGTGCAAAAGTTACGTACCATGGTGAGGTTGGATTTTTGCCGTATACGATTACTCCGCCTCATTTAGTAGAACTTAAAAATCGCAATGTAGAAAATATTATTCGCATTGATTCTTCTGCTTCTTCACAATTCATTTCAGCATTATTGCTCATTGCTTCACGAATACCTGGAGGATTAAATCTTAATCATGTTGGCAAAACTTTACCGAGTATGCCACATATTTTAATGACAATTGATGATGTGCAAAAAGCTGGTGGCATTGTACAAATGCACAAGCCTAGTAGTTGGACTGTTAGGGAATCGCAATTGGTTTTACCAAATGCTGTAGTTGTTGAGCCGGATTTGTCGAATGCAGCGCCATTTTTAGGTGCAGCTTTGATTTCTGGTGGCACAGTTAGGATTCCAAACTGGCCTAAGAGCACAACGCAGCCTGGTGGATTATTGCCAGGAATACTTGAGCAGATGGGTGCTGTTGTTACTTTTAAAGAAAATACTGCAAATAGTGGTTCTGGTACGCTTTCTGTTAGTGCGAATGGTAGTATTCGTGCAATTCCTTCGCTTGATTTAAGTAAAGCAGGTGAGATTGCCCCGAGTATTGCTGCTATTCTCGCGTTTGCAGATGGAATAAGTGAATTGCATGGTATAGCTCATTTAAGGGGTCATGAAACTAATCGTTTGGAAGCGTTAGTTGCTCAATTGCAGCGCGTTGGTATTGGTGCGCAAGAACTTGAGGATGGTATTCGTATTGAACCTCATAGGAATATGCATGGGGAAGTGATGGAAAGTTATGCGGATCACCGCATGGCGACGTTTGCTGCAATGCTTGGATTGCGTATAGAAAATATACGCGTCAAAAACATTGCTACAACTCGCAAAACGATTCCTGATTTTCCAGGTATGTGGGTTAATATGATTTCTCAATGATTTCAATGATTATAAGAAATTCCCGGACAGGTAACCTGCCCGGGAATTTCTTATTTAGATTTGTTTAGCAGCACGGAATAAAATATTTAGTGCTCAAACTTGTTGCCGTAGGTATCCTCTCCAGCTTCAGCAATAGCTGCAGCCTTGCGTGCAATTGCCAACTCTTCATTCGTTGGAATCACAGCAATAATCACAGAGCTGTCTGGAGTGGAAATAATGCGTGGTTCCTTAGAACGAACCAAATTCTTTTCCTTATCGAGCTTAACGCCGAATGGCTCAAGTTTTTCGCATACACGAGCGCGCACGATTTCGTCGTTTTCGCCAACGCCTGCTGTGAAGGTGATTACGTCAACGCCACCCATTTGAGCAGTGTAGTTGCCAATGTAGCTAACAATACGATGTACGTATACGCCGAGAGCAAGCTCAGCGTTCTTGTCACCTTCAGCAATAAGCTTATGAATATCACGCAAATCGCCGTGACCAGTCATACCCATCATGCCAGAACGCTTGTTGAAGAGTGTATCAAGTTCATCCACATTCATATGAGCGTTACGGATCAAGTGGAATACTACCGCTGGGTCAATGTCGCCAGTACGACCGCCCATCATCAAGCCTTCGAGTGGAGTTAAGCCCATGGAAGTTTCAACAGGCTTACCAGAAATCTGAGCAGAAGCAGAAGCGCCATTACCAATGTGCAAAACAATCTGCTTCAAACCTTCTGCAGGCTTACCGACAACTTGTGGAACTACGGAACCAATGTATTCGTGAGAAGTACCATGAGCGCCATAGCGACGAATATGGTAGCGGTCTGCGATTTCCTTATTCAAAGCATAAGTTGCTGCGACCTGTGGCAAATCATGGAAGAACGAAGAATCGAATACCATAATTTGTGGAACGTCTGGCAAAAGTTCGGTCATGACTTCAGCGCCAACAGCTTCTGGACCATTGTGAAGTGGAGCCAAAACTGCCAAATCTTTCACCTTATTAATTGTTTTCGCGTTGACTAGTGCAGGCTTAGGGAAAGTCAAGCCACCCTGCACAACGCGGTGACCAACGGCCACAATGCCGGATTCAGAAAGCTTTGGACCATATTCCTCAAAGAATCCGAGTACACGCTTCAAACCTTGCTCGTGATCGTGAACTGGCTCATCAAACTCATGCTTTTCGCCATTGAATACGTGCTTGTAGTGACCATCAACTGGTTCACCAATCTTCTCAACGATGCCAGAAGCGATACCTTCACCGCTTTCCAAGTCAACGAGCTGATACTTAATCGAACTGGAACCAGAATTGATAACAAGAACGGTCTTTGCCATGTGGGCATCCTCCATAAAGTACTGATAAGGCCTATAAATTGCCGTATCTCAGTCTACCTTTAAGTTCCTACAATACGGAGAGTTATTTCGTATTGTAGGAACTACTAACAATATGAAGGATGCTTAAACGCTTATTTTGCAATAATTTTCTTAATTTTTTGCATGTTGTAATGTTACTCCTATTGAGCTTCTAATGCAGTTAAAGCAACAGTATTAATAATGTCTTGTACTAATGCACCGCGAGACAAATCATTAACAGGCTTATTAAGCCCTTGGAGAATAGGGCCAACTGCTAATGCTCCGCTGGAACGTTGAACAGCTTTATATGCAATATTTCCAGCGCATAGGTCAGGAAACACAAATACGTTTACATGACCAGCTATTGAGTTGTTTTTTGCCTTTGCTGCAGCGACTGTAGGTGACCATGCTGCATCAAATTGAATAGAACCAACAATTGCTAAATTAGGGGCTTTTTCTTTTACAATGCGAGTTGCTTCTTCTACCATATCGACATCTGGCCCCTTGCCTGATCCAAGTGTAGAGTAGGAGAGCATTCCAACTTTTGGCTCAATACCGAAAGCTTTTGCAGTGTCTGCAGATTGAATAGCAATGTCAGCTAATTGTTCAGCGTTTGGATTTGGATTAATAGCACAATCTGCAAACACGGCTACATGGTCTTTGAAACACATGAGGAAAGCGCCAGAAACCAATTTAGAACCGGGCTTCGTTTTAATTACTTGTAATGCTGGGCGTACAGTATTTGCTGTTGAATTTATAGAACCAGAAACAAGACCATCAGCCTGTCCAAGTACAACAAGCATGGTGCCAAAATAGCTGGCGTCCGCAAGTTGCTCGCGTGCCTGTTTTTCTGTCATGCCTTTTTTGGCTCTTAATTCGCATAATTTGCTAACCATATGGTTAAGCATTGCCTCATCGTGCATAGATTGGAAATTAGCTTTGGTAAGAGAGTTAAGATTTAATTCTTCTGCTCGTGCAAGAATAGTGTCACGTTCTCCAACAATAATAATATTTACAATGTCTCGTTCAAGCAGATAGTCTGCTGCTTTCAAAATACGATCTTCTTCGCCTTCTGGAAGTACGATGGTTTTTTTATTTGCTTTTGCTTTTCCTAGCAGGCTGTATTGGAAAGCGTAGGGAGTTACCGGTTTTTTATGAGGCTGACGAAGAGCGTTTAATATGTCATCTTCACGAACATATTTTTCAAATATTTCTGAAGTATATTCTTCGCTTTCTCCTGAAAATGGAGGTAACACCCATAATGGAGTTTGACTTACTCTTGATTCTTGCTCAATCGAATTTGCATAATTTCTAGATGTATAATCGCGTACTAATTGAGCTCCAAGCATTTCATCACAATTCGTAACAAATACTCCTAGAACTTGCGTGCAAGCTTTCATAATGCATGCGTTTGCAGCATCAATAGTTTGTAATATTTGTTGCGAATTTCTATCTTCTGCGGAAACAACAAGTAGTACAGGCGAAGCTAAATCTGCGGCAATAGTTGCGTCAAAAGTAAATAAGTCTGGGTCATAAATTGGTGTTGCGTCGCTTGCAATTATAACTGAAGCCTGAGCGTTAGTGGTTGCTAATACTTCATGGTATCTTGCAACAATATCTCCTCGGGCTGTTTCTTTATGCGATAAAATTGTTGTAGGAGTTTTTGATATAACTTGTTCTACTGTGGTTGGCGTGTTAGTAATGTGCAGAAGATCGTTAGTAAAATCGTCATTGAGTTGCGCTGAAGGTCGAAAAATAGTAGTGCGGTAATGATTAACTAATGCTTTTGTTACGCCAAGAGCTACAACATTGCGCCCAGCCATATCCTCATTGCCAATAATCGTTACATTGATGTGTGACACGATTGCTCTCCTTTGATACTTTTCGTGTTCCGTTATGCGGTTCATATTATATGCGCAAACAGTGTTGACTCTACGATATGAACAAACTTGTTCCATTGTACGGCTTTTTAGTGGTATACACGCACGCAAGAGGAATTTATAGTGGATTAATTTTGTTACTTAGCATACAAAAAGGGAGCCAACCTTTCGATTGACTCCCGAAATTTAGCTAACCAGTTTTAGCTTTAAGAGCTTAAAACTACTCGTTATCGCCAGCGGTTGCAGCGGTAGCGGTGACAGCGCCTGGCTTGTCGGTCTTAACGCCTGGCCATACCCAATCGGTGTAGTCTGGGTGATCAAGACCCTTGTCGACTGCATACTGGAAGGCTTCGAGGCGGAAGTCCTCGAGCTTCTTGATTTCGTCGGCATACTTAGCGGCATCAACCATGCGCAAAGCTTCAGCGGTAAGCTCGTAACGATCCATGTCGTTCACGCGAACCATGTCGTATGGCGTGGTGGTGGAGCCCTGCTCCTTGTAGCCATGGACGTTGAAGTTGTCGTGGTTTGGACGATCGTAAATCAAGCCGCGAACGTCATGTGCATAGGAGTGGTAAGCGAAGAGGACTGGCTTGTCAGCAGTGAAGAGATCAGTGAACTCTTCGTCAGTCAAAGCTTCGTTGTTTTCCTTAGCGGACTGCAACTTGAGCAAGTCAACAACGTTAACAACCTTGAACTTAACGCCAAGCTTGTTCAACTTGTCGGCAGCAGCCATCAATTCCTGCTGTGGAACATCGCCAACACCAGCGAGAACAACCTGAACTTCGTCATTGTTCTTAGCGTTGGAAGCCCACTTCCACTCAGCAGCACCCTTCTCGAGCTCTTCGCGAGCTTCGTCAAGAGTCAACCAAGTAGCAGCTGGCTGCTTACCAGCGAAGATAGCGTTAATCATGTTGGTGGACTTGTAAGCCTTTTCAGCAACAGCAAGCAACATGTTGGAATCTACTGGGAAGTAGATGCCGATTACGTGATCGTTGTTGAAGGTCTTGTTCAAGAGCACGGAGGTTACGCCTGGATCCTGGTGCGAGAAGCCGTTGTGATCCTGACGCCATACGTGAGAGGAAACCAACAAGTTCACAGAGGAGATTGGCTTACGCCATGGGATCTCACGAACGGTAGCCTCAAGCCACTTTGCGTGCTGGTTCAACATGGAGTCGATAACGTGTACGAAGGACTCGTAGGAGCTCCAGATGCCGTGACGACCGGTGAGCAAGTAACCCTCAATGAAGCCTTCCATCTGATGCTCGGAAAGCTGCTCGGTGACCTGGCCGGTAACAGCCATGTGCTCATCGACTAAGCCAGAAAGGTAGCCAGCATCCCACTGCTTGTTGGTTACTTCATAAGCAGCCTGCAAACGGTTGGAAGCAGTCTCATCTGGTCCGAAGATACGGAAGGAATCTGGGTTGTTCTTGATGATGTCACGAGTGTAGACACCAAGACGACGGGTAGCTTCGAGCTGACCCCAGCCGTGACCGAATTCCTTAACTTCCTTGACTTCGTAATCCTCAAGCTTTGGAAGCTTCAAGTCTTCACGAATACGACCGCCGTTGGCGTTTGGATTCTCACCAATACGGAGTTCGCCCTTTGGCATGAAGGAAAGAACGTCTTCCTTCACAGCGCCCTTTTCATCGAAGAGCTCTTCAGGCTTGTAGGACTTCATCCAGTTCTTCAAAACCTCGAAGTGAGCTTCGGTGTCGCGAGCAGATGCCAGTGGCACCTGGTGTGCACGCCAAGAACCTTCGGTCTTCTTGCCGTCGATGAACTTCGGGCAGGTCCAACCCTTTGGAGTGCGGAAGATAATCATTGGGTAGTAAGGGCGAGTTACATCGTTAGTCTGAGCCTCAGCCTTAATATCGCAAATCTCATCGAAGATAGTTTCGAACATGTCGGCGAAGCGACGGTGGATGGACATGTGATCCTCATCGTCGAAGCCAGCAACGAACTCGTATGGCTCGTAGCCCATGCCGTGGAAGAACTCATGAAGCTCTTCGTCAGAAATACGGGAAAGGATAGTTGGGTTAGCAATCTTATAGCCATTCAAGTGCAAGATTGGAAGAACGATACCGTCGGTACGTGGGTTCACAAGCTTGTTGGACTGCCAACCGGTGGCCAAAGGACCAGTTTCAGCTTCACCATCGCCGACGATTGCTGGAACGAACAAGCTTGGGTTGTTCATAACAGCGCCGTAAGCGTGGGAAAGTGCATAACCAAGCTCGCCACCTTCGTGGATGGAACCTGGTGTCTCAGGAGCGAAGTGAGAAGGAATGCCGCCTGGATAAGAGAACTGACGGAAGAACTTCTGCAAACCAGCTTCGTCCTTTGTAATCTTTGGATAGTACTCAGTGTAAGTACCGTCGAGGTAGGACTGAGCAGTACCAGCTGGGCCGCCGTGGCCTGGACCCATGATAATCACGGTGTTCTGCTGGTGATCAGCGATGAAGCGGTTGATGTGGCCGATAAGGAAGTTCAGGCCTGGGGTGGTGCCCCAGTGGCCCACCAGACGATGCTTAACATCTTCGCGAGTGAACGGCTCCTTCATTAGAGGGTTGCTACGAAGATAAATTTGGCCAATTGCAAGATAGTTGGCAACGCGCCAGTACTTGTCTACGCCTTCGATAGCCGCCTCGGAAACTGGAGCGTTAAGCTTCTTCCAAGGTGTGCCAATAACAGGACTCGTCATGTGTACTCCTGTACTCAAGCACTTTTCAGTGCAACTTGATCATTACCATTTGGTTATAGAGTCTGGAAAACAAATGTATTACAGCTCTTTTTCCATCCGTTTCATTATAGTGCCAGCGTCTGACTTTTGTTCGTTTGGTTACTTCTTCGTGCATTTATGTTGAAAAAATGTGTGATTATGTGCGTAAAAAATGAGCCATTTGTATAGATTATGTTATATTTATTGTTCATTTTTGCTTCGCTGCTTTATTTTTGTGCAAAAAATATATCAACATTCTGTACTGCAATAAAAATATCAATGTAACTTTTATGCCCAATTTCGGCGTTTTGTAGCTATGTAACGTCTCAAAGCTTCACTATTATGAGTTGAATCGTATTAGAACCTATATATAAGGAGAATCATGGCAAAAGGACCAGTGCTTGTCGTTGATTTTGGCGCTCAATACGCTCAGCTTATTGCTCGTCGAGTGCGAGAAGCTAACGTGTATTCAGAACTTGTTCCTCACTCTATGCCAGTTGATGAAATGCTTGCTAAGGATCCTCAAGCCATCATTCTTTCAGGAGGACCAGCTTCTGTATATGAACCAGGTGCTCCTGATATTGATCCAAAGATTTTTGAAGCAGGTGTACCAGTTCTCGGTATTTGCTACGGATTCCAAGTAATGGCTCATGAACTCGGTGGGGATGTAGATAAAGCTGCCCTTGGTGAGTATGGTAAGACTGCTGCCACTATTGACGATGCCGAGGGCTTACTTGCTAATTCTCCTGTTGAGCAAAATACTTGGATGAGCCATGGTGTTGCTGTTAAGCGCGCTCCAGAGGGTTTTACAGTTCTGGCTCATACCGAAGGTGCTCCAGTTGCTGCAATGCAAGACGAAAGTCGCAAACTTTATGGTGTGCAATGGCATCCTGAAGTGAAGCACACTCCGTTAGGACAGGAACTTATTTCTACTTTCTTGCACGAATGTGCAGGTCTTGGAAATAATTGGAATCCTTCAAATATTATTGAAGATCAAGTTGCGAAGATTCGCGCCGAAGTTGGGGATGCGCAAGTTATTTGTGGTCTTTCTGGTGGTGTCGATTCCGCTGTTGCTGCAGCGTTGGTACATAAGGCAATTGGAGATCAGCTTACTTGCGTATTTGTTGATCATGGTCTTCTTCGTAAAGGCGAAGTTGAGCAGGTTAAGCATGATTTTGTTGAAGCTACTGGCATTAAGCTAATCGCAGTTGATGCTGAAAATGATTTTCTTGATGCGCTGAAAGGTGTAAGCGAACCAGAGCGTAAGCGCAAGATTATTGGTGAAAAGTTCATTCGCACTTTTGAAAAAGCTCAGCGTCAGGTTATTGAAGAAGCTGGTAAAACTGGAGCAGAAGTTAAATTCCTAGTACAGGGCACTCTCTACCCGGATGTCGTGGAATCTGGCGGCGGTGACGGTGCTGCAAATATTAAGTCGCATCACAATGTTGGTGGTTTGCCAAAGGATTTGAAGTTTAAGCTTATTGAACCTTTGCGCACGCTGTTTAAGGATGAAGTTCGCGCTATTGGTACTGAGCTTGGTCTTCCAGACGAAATTGTGTGGCGTCAGCCTTTCCCAGGTCCTGGCTTAGGTATTCGCATTGTTGGCGAAATTACTCGTGAACGTTTAGCTGTGCTTCGCGAAGCAGACGCCATTGCGCGCGAAGAGCTTTCTAAAGCTGGATTGGATCGTGACATTTGGCAATGCCCAGTTGTATTGCTTGCTGACGTTCATTCTGTTGGTGTTCAGGGTGATGAGCGTACGTATGGTTCGCCGATTGTACTTCGTCCAGTAAGCTCTGAGGATGCTATGACTGCTGATTGGTCTCGCGTTCCTTACGATGTGTTGGCAAAGATTTCTACTCGAATCACAAACGAATGCCGTCAAATTAATCGCGTTGTGCTCGACGTAACTTCTAAGCCACCTGCCACGATTGAGTGGGAGTGACAGTTTTTGATGAGAATTATCGACTAAAATATAAGCATATGTTTATACAGTAAAACATATGCTTATTTTCATTAAAAACTGTAATAATTACTGTTTTTTATAAAGCACTTCGTGAAAATGGAGTGCTTTTTTCTGTATATCGGTGTGTCGAATTTTCTAAAAACAGGTAAATTTTCGAATTTTATCGATATTTAATGAATATTTTAGTAATAAATAAGGTTATTTTAATTATTTATAATGCTTAAAAGATATAATGAATCTGACATGAAACAACAGTATGAGCTGTAACAGTAGTTGTTGGCTGGGTGTAAAAACTACTGCTCGTAGTAGCTCTTACTACTTTGCTTCATTGCGGAACCGTGAATTTTGTAAGTGTAGTTTTACTGTGCTACGAAACTAATCGTGTATCTCGAATAGTTTCGCCTACGGTATCGTTTGCGAAGTTTGTAAGATATTTTGCCGCCAATAATTGCGTAATCCGCTCAAACTATATCGATTAATATGGTAAGGAGAGTTACGTGGACGGCATTCTGTCTGTACTGCTCGATATTTTCAGACAGCCATCTGTTATAGTTGCGCTTATTTCTTTTATTGGGCTTGCAGTGCAAAGAAAGAGATTCTCGGATATTTTGCAAGGATCAATCCGTACTCTTGTCGGTTTTCTTGTTTTAGCAGCTGGTTCTGGAGTTATTACTGAAGCTTTGAACCCATTTGGCAAAATGTTCCAATACGCATTTCATGTGCAAGGCGTAGTTCCGAATAATGAAGCAATTATTGGAACTGTTTTATTGAAGTATGGCTCTGAATCTGCGCTTATTTTCTTCTTTGGAATGATTGTTAATATTATTCTTTCTATTACTTCTCGTTTTAAATTTATATATTTAACGGGTCACGTAGCTTTCTATATGGCAAGTATGCTTGCAGTTATATTTAATGTTGCAGGATTTAGCATGTGGGAAGTTCTTTTATGGGGCGCAATTGCTCAAGGATTGTTTACAACAATTTCTCCAGCACTGGTGCAGCCGTTTATGAAAAAAGCTTCAGGCAAAGATGATGTTGCTTTAGGCCATCCTGCTGGTACTGGTGTTGCTTTAGGTGCGTTAATTGCAAAAATTACTGCTTCAAAAAAGCGTCCTTCTAAGTCAACTGAGGATATTAAATTCCCAGCAGCATTGGGATTCTTGCGTGATACAACAGTTCTTATCACGCTTTCTATGACTGTTATTTATATAGTAGTGGCACTTTTTGCTGGATCTTCGTATGTCGAAACACATTTATCTAATGGTCAAAACTCCATTGTTTTCGTTATGTTGAAGGCTGCAACTTTTGCTGCAGGTGTTTATATTATTCTTGCAGGCGTGCAGATTGTTCTTGACGAAATTGTTCCAGCTTTTAAGGGAATATCGGAAAAGCTTGTTAAAAATGCTCGTCCTGCTTTAGATGCACCAATGACTTTTGGCTTTGCTCCTAATGCTGTTCTTATTGGTTTCTTAGCTAGTTTCTTTGGCGGTTTGCTTGGAATGACGCTTATGGCGATTTTGGGAACGACAATTATTATTCCTGGAATTGTTGCGCATTTCATGGCTGGTGGTGCTGCAGGAGTATTCGGTAATGGTCAAGGTGGAATACGTGGTTGCTTGACTGCATCATTTATTAATGGTCTTTTTATTACTTTCCTTCCGTTGTTCCTTTTGCCAGTGCTTGGCGATTTGGGAAGCGCAAATTCTACATATTCTGATGCGGATTATGGCGTATTTGGCGTAATACTTGGTTACGTAAATATTGTTGGCGGCCGTACTGTTCTAATTTCTGTAGTACTTATTGCGCTAATATTGTTCTACTCTGTCTCAATATTTATGAATAAACGCGATTCTAATAATTTTGAAAAAGTTGAAGAAATAAAATAAGTAAGGAAAATAAAAACACAACTAAATAATTGTGTAGACATATAAAAATTAAAAATTTTTTACTCATTTCTTATTTATTTGTACATTTTATTGTATGACTGGTAGGATAACAGAGTTATTAGTTTTGCATGAGCCGTTGTTACTACGCTGTGTTTTACACAAACTAGTATCAACGGCTTTTCATGTTATCGTTTAGCTAGGGGAGAGTGATAATGGTCGAAGGTGTTCCTAAATACATTGCTGTGCGAGATAATCTTCGCGCTCGCATTGATTCTATGGAAGCAAACGAACAATTGCCTCCCGAAATTGAATTGTGCAAGCAGTACAACGTTAGTCGCATTACGTTGAGGCATGCTGTAGACACACTTATTGCAGAAGGCTTGTTAGTGCGTGAGCAGGGTAGAGGAACATTCCGTGCGCCTGAAATTATTAATAGTCGTAATAAAGTGTTTATTTCGGATCGTGCGCAAGGTTTTTACGAGCAAAGGTATTCAAGCGACTCTGTTATTACAATAAAAGTTTTAGAAAATGATGTTGTTCATGATGAAGATGCTGCTGCGCAATTAGGCTTAAAGCCAACGGATGAGCTTATTTGCCTAAAGCGTTTACGATATGTAGACGGTGTGCTTTCACGCTACAGCGTTCTGTATTTACCTGCTTCGCGTTTTCCAAAGGTGTTGACTCATGATTTTTCAGAGGAATCTTTATCTGATTTCTTGAATAAAGCATATGCTGTTGAGCTTGTTGAAAGCGAAGTGTCAGTTTATGTTGAAAAACTGTGTGGCAGACTTGCTATAATACTTAATCTTGAAGATGGCACTCCTGCAATTGCAGCTAAATCAACAGTAAAAGATAAGTTTGGTGCGATTATTGCTTTTGGTGCTGCTATATATACGCCAAATTCTGGTGAGATTACTTTCCATTTGCACGGTAACGATTAATGAATAATTATTAATATTTAGCAAGTAATAATAATTAATTTACAATCTGCGCAAGTTGTGCATGATTTGTAGTACTTATTTGTAATATAGCGTAGCTTCTTGCTGCGCTATTTTTTCTTACGCTATATTTTGCGGGTTTGCGTTTTGTTTTCTTGCAAATTTGGTTTTACAAAACAAAAAAGTCTTGCTGATTTCTCAGCAAGACTTGTTCGTGTCCGGAGCGGGACTTGAACCCGCACGCCTGTACAAATAGGCACTAGCACCTCAAGCTAGCGCGTCTACCATTCCGCCACCCGGACAGGTGCTTTAGGCAACAGATAAGACTATAACACCTTTTCGCGCTCTTTGCTTCGGCGTGTTGAAAAAATTATCGTTTTTTGGCGATATTTATGTGCTAATGGTTCGTTTCTTCATATTACGTTGTTGTGAACTTTAAAATTTCCTTTGCTATCCGGTTGAAAATCAACGATATGTACTGTTTTTTGCTCTATATTGCCTTCAATATCAGCAAAAGAATGTTGTGGTAATTGTGTAGTGTCATGATTTGGATAATCTTGTCTGAAGAACGATCCCCGTGATTCATGGCGAGATAATGAAGCTTGTAATACAACTTGTGCTAGTGTCACCATATGTTGAATTTCCCATATTGCGATAAGTTCTTGATTAAAAACTAAGTTTTTGCTGTGAGGATGTAGTACATGCATACGGGGAATAATTGAAGTTTGTATACTGCGTAGTGCATTAACAATCGATTGTTTATTACAGGATATTGCGACTGCATCTTCCATAATTTGCCCTAACAATGTAAATAAGGCATATGGATTATCATCGTCTTTGAGTGGTGTTGCAGTATGACTGTTGCTAGTATCAGTCGTACCATTATTCACCTGTGCTAACATGTTCGGTTCTATAAATTGATGTATTTCACTCTTGCGTTGTTGATACAAATGCTCTAGCACAGCATTGTTATTCGTGTTTGTGGTATTACCGCTATTGTGATTATTAATATCCATCAAAGCTTTAATCATGCTGATCCCTGCACGTTTTCCGAAAAGACAGGCATCAAGTAATGAATTTCCTCCTAAGCGATTGGCTCCGTGTACGCCGACGCATGAGCATTCTCCAGCAGCATATAATCCATGAACAATATGTTGAGTGTTATGATGCCACTGGTACACTTCTCCGTTGAGTGTGATAGGTATGCCCCCCATAGTGTAATGAGCAGTGGGTCGAATAGGAATAAAATCATGAGTTGGGTCAAGATGAGCATATTGTTCAATGGTTTCTACAACTTGTGGCAAAACTTCGTGCATATGCCTGTTACTGATATGTGTCATATCAAGCCATACGCAATCATGCAATGAATCTTGTTGTTGTGTATTCGTTGGATCGGGTACACCTCGATTTTCACGAATTTCTTGCGCTATTGCACGCGATACAATATCTCGAGGTGCTAAGTCTGCATGCATTGCATCATAATTTTTCATAAATGCAACACCCTGTGCATTTCTTAATACACCGCCTTCAGAGCGTGCAGCCTCCGACAGCAATATGCCTGTGTGTGCAAGACCTGTCGGATGGAATTGTATAAACTCACAATCTTCAAGTTGTAATCCTGCTTTTAACGCTAACGTCATGCCATCGCCTGTTAAATCCCATGAATTGGATGTAGTAGCGAAAAGTCTTCCTGCTCCACCTGTAGCAATGAGAACTGTGCGAGTGCACATTTTGCGTAATTTGCCTGTAGTGAGATCAAAAGCGAGTATGCCTTCAATTGTTTGATCAGCATGATTGATGGCAATATCTGTTATATAACAATCTTCAGCAAACGTAATGTGTTCAGCAACGCATTGTTGCCACAAACTGTATAAAATTTGATGCCCTATGCGATCTGCAGCAAAAGCTGCTCGTGGAACCGGTTGTTTGCCAAAATGCGCAGTATGCCCGCCAAAACGACGCTGGTTAATATGCCCATCTTGTGTGCGAGAAAACGCGACACCATTATGTTCAAGTTCAATAATCGTTTGTGGTGCTTCTTTTGCAAGAAGTTTAGCCGCATCTTGGTCGCTTAGCCAATCTCCTCCGTGAACAGTGTCATAGTAATGCCACTGCCAAGTGTCATTTTCAATATTACCTAAACTTGCAGCGATACCACCTTCTGCAGAACCTGTATGTGATCGCAATGCAGGTATTTTAGAAATTACTAAAAGTGATGGTGTCTTGCCATGCTTCTTCATTTCCAAATATTCAGTAGAATGGACTAATCCTAGTGCTGCTGAAAGCCCTGCAGCTCCTGCGCCGATAATAATTGCATCATAATATTCATTTCTTGTTGTTGAATTTTGAAGAATGTTTTTTTCTGGCGATGGGGCGTTTAATGATGGAGGAGTGTTCTTTTGTGTAGACTCGTTAATTTCTGATTGCATACTTTTATTTTCTCATAACTATTATTTTGTGCTACGAGTGTTATATGACTTTTTGCTGTGCGAGCACTATATTTTCACCTTGATAAGCAATCGTTCCTCCTAATTCTAACAGTGCAATAGATCCAGATACCTCTGCAATAGATGGAATAATTTTGGGTTCTTTAGTTGCATATGATGATGCGATAATGGTGTAAATGTTGTCGATATTTGTAGGTTTACGTTTGCGTTTACAAGTGGAAATTGCTTCAAGAATCTGCTGTTGCAATGCATCACAATCGGAAGGCATGATGAAAGTTGATACTATTTGTTGTTGTGTATGAGTGGTGCTATTTTTCTGCAGTTGATTCATATTGTTATTAGACGTATTATTCGTTTGATATTGAGATGATGTATAAGCTACATAATGGTGAGATTGTGGGAATAATATATTAATGTCTTGTTGTGAGCACACCATTATTGCTTGAGAATCATGAATAAGTTTATTGCACCCAGCGTGATGAGGATGCGTAATGTCACCAGGAATTGCGTACAATTCACGGTTTAAATCTGTTGCCCAACTAGCGGTATTTAAAGCTCCGGATTGTAATCGTGCTTGAGCTACTAAAATTTTTGAAGATAATGCTGCAATAATACGGTTGCGTAGTAGAAAACGATGTCCTACGGGGGTAGTGTCAGGGCATAGTTCACTAATACAAGCGCCGTTATTGGCGATAATTTGTTGAAAGAGCTGCGTGTTGCTTTGTGGTCCCATATGATTTAATCCCCCTGCAAAAACTGCAATAGTTTTGCCGATAGGTTTATTTGTTGCTGCGCATTGAAAAGCTGCAAGTGCACCCCAATGTGCTGCTGCATCAATGCCGTACGCGCCTCCAGAGACAACAGTATGACCTTTTGCAGCACAATCGTATGCAAACTGATAAGCGAGTTCTCTACCATAATCAGTGCAAGATCGAGAGCCAACAATAGCGAGAGGGTTATGACATTGAGTAAGAGCTTGTGGGTCTCCCATACCCCATAAGCATAGTGGTGGTGCAAAATGGCTATGTAATGCTATATCTTGCAATTGTTTTGGCCAGTATTTACTGTTGGGTGCAATAATCCATTGTTTTCCGCCAGAAGTGAACCATTGGCATAGTGATTCATTATTCCACGTTGGTAAATGCAATAAGCGAACGCACCATTTTGAAATAGAATTATGTAATACTCCTAAAGATTTAGACACATTATCGTTGTGATATCCCCATGCTGTTAGTCCCTTGTTAAAATAATTTTCTAAAATTGAAAGATCTTTATGTTTCTTTATGAAACTTACCATTGTAGATACTAATTCTTGATTTTTGTTACGCTTTCTAGAGTTAAAAGTTTTAGAATTAGTATCGTTTTCTTGAGCTGCTACTTCACTAATAATTGGAAGTTGCATTTGCTGTGCTGAGTCTGTTAATTGTTGTTCTGTATAATTTTTTACCATTGTTCTCAATACTGCAACAATTTCTTTAGCACTTTGAGACCCTAATAGTAGTGTGTACATAATTGCATCTGCGCCTTCAAGACAGAATGTAAGTATTGCACGAGATATTGTTTCTTCATCTGGTGCAAGATTGCTCAATGTGTTAATAGTGTTAATAGTGTTGTTTGTGTTGTTTATATTGTTTATATTCATATTCTTGTCCTTAAACTAATAGCTTGAGCAATATCTGTCATATTGGGAGAAGTGTGTCCATAAAGATCGGCGAGTGTCCAGGCAAGGCGTAATGCGCGATCAGCTCCGCGCAAGCTTAATTGATGCTTTTCTAATGCTTGATTAATAAGTCCTACTGCTTGCTGCGATGTGTATTTGCGCAGCCATGTTCCTGAAGCTTGTGCATTGCAATCCCACCCTTGTTTTGCAAAACGATCGCGCGCAATTTGACGTGCCACTATTACGTTATGTCGCATCATGTTACTTGTAAGAGATGTGCCTGAACTTGTATTCTGAGCGTTATTTTGCCGCAGATTCGGCATAATAATGCGCTCTACAGGGGGCACATCCATTTGAATATCGATTCTGTCAAGAATAGGACCAGATAATCTAGAAAAATATCGCGTTCGTTCACGCTCTTTACAAGTGCAGCGTTCGCCGTTTCCATACGCGTATCCGCATGGACAAGGATTTGCAGCAATAACAAGTTGGAATTTAGCAGGATATAAAGTAGTTCCCTTTGAGCGTGAAATGGCAATATATCCAGATTCCAATGGTTCTCTTAATGTTTGTAGTACTCTTGGAGAAAATTCTGGTGCTTCATCCATGAAGAGTACTCCGCAATGTGCGCGAGTAATAATTCCTGGCTTTGCAACTCCTGTGCCTCCTCCAATAAGTGAGGCAGCAGAAGCAGTATGGTGTGGTGCTTCAAACGGTGGTATGTCACTAATTCCATAGTAAGGAAGTGTGCCACAAAGTGAACGGATTGATGCAACTTCAAGCTGCTCTTGTTCATTTAGAGGACACATAATACTTGGTAAGCGAGAAGCAAGCATAGTTTTTCCAGAGCCAGGAGGGCCAATCATCATCACATGATGTCCTCCAGCAGCAGCAACCTGTAGAGCCCACTTAGTGTGCTCTTGCCCAATAACTTCAGCCATGTCGCCAATCTCATATTTTGAATCAACTTGTAGAGGAGACACGTTTTCTTCACGCATTGATAGCGTTGTGCAATTTTCGTTCTTATCGTTACTGTTGTTGTGTTCGCGAATTTGCATATGCTGGTAAGCGGGATCTTCTTCAATAAGTTTGAGTGATTCTTCCCGCAATGTGCCATGTAGCTGTGTTATCAGGTCAAGAATATGGTGGATGCCGATAGTTTCGATTCCTTCTACGAGCTGTGCTTCTGCCAGATTTTCTTGAGGTATAATTATGCGTTTGAACTTCATCTTTTTCGCGTATAGCGCAATAGGCAGCATTCCTTGAATTGGTAATACTGTGCCATCAAGGTTTAGTTCACCTAAAATAACTGTGTTTTCCAACTCCGGGAGTGGAATGTATTTTTCTGCACTTAAAATACTCGCTGCAATAGCAAGATCATAAGATGCTCCACTTTTAGGCATTGAAGCAGGGGATAAGTTTACTGTTACCCTTCCTTCTGGCCATTTGCAATGCAGTGCAAAATGTGCTGATTTAACGCGCTCTCTAGCCTCACTTAATGAAGTGTCTGGTAGTCCGACAATAGAAAAGTTTGGCATATTCCCGGATATAAATGCTTGCAGTTGAATAGTAAAAGCTTTAAGACCAATAAGTCCGATTGATGTTGCATTTCCAATATGCATTAGAATGCTCCTTGAACATGTGTGAATTGAATTGATGAATTATCTTCAATTTCTTCCAAAGCTTGCAATTCATATGCAGAATCTGGGTAAGTGTATTTGTTAATAACAAGAATTGATACAGCGTCAAATTGAATACGGTAGTGAGGTATGTCACTTCCGAATTCTTCTAGCCACTTCATTCCTGTTGTGCGTAATTTGCTACGTTTTTCTTGAGTAATTGCTTCAAGTGGAGTGCCGCAACGTATACTTCTTCGAGTTTTTACTTCCACAAATGCCAATTTTTGTTCTGGAGTAATCATCACTAAATCTAGCTCTCCATTGCGGCAATGCCAGTTTCGGTCAATAACGTGCCACCCTTTTTGCATAAGTCGCAAAGCGGCGTATGTCTCTCCAAGTCTTCCCAACTCTTTACTTTCAAGAGAATCATCTTGAAGTTCGTCAGACACTTGTTCAAGTTTTTCTTGCAAAAATACTTGAGCAGTTTCAGCGTTGTCAATCTCGTCAAACGAGATAATTTCATCGTCAATAATATGTTTTTGTGTAATCATGCTGCTATTTTCTGTGCTTATTGAGCAGTAATCCAGATTTTTTGAGCATTGTGGATAAAAGCTATATACGGCGTGTTGTATTAGAAATTCACTATATTTTCTGTATTTTTCTAAAACAAATTTCGCTATTTTTTGCAAACTGTTAATTCGTTATAGCTAATTTTGATAACCGCAGGTATGTACGAATGAACCATAGTGGCATATTGTCGTTATCACTTAAATAAATATGTAAACAGAAAACGGAAAAGTAAGCGGATGCGCAAAGTAAGCTGAAGCAAACTAATCTACTGTTTAAAAAGTCGCTAAACTGGAGGGGTATTATGAGCGCTACTGAAGAATTGCAAGGAAAGTATCATTTTGAAACATTGCAATTGCATGTTGGCCAAGAGCAGGCGGATCCGGCAACTGATTCTCGTGCAGTTCCTATTTATCAAACAACAAGCTACGTGTTCCATGATTTTGATCATGCTGCAGCTCGTTTTGATTTGCGTGATGCTGGAAACATTTATGGTCGTTTAACGAATTCTACTCAAGATGTTTTTGAGCGCAGGATTGCTGCTCTTGAAGGTGGAACTGCAGCTTTGGCTGTTGCTTCCGGTGCTGCGGCTGTTGACTATGCAGTTCGCAATATTACGCAGCAGGGCGATCATATTGTTTCTTCAAAGAATGTGTATGGTGGCACTTATAACCTGCTTCGTCATACGCTTCCTCGAGATGGTGTAACAACTACTTTTGTCGATCCTAAGAATCCTCAAAACTTCGAGGATGCAATTCAGCCAAATACGAAGCTAGTTTATTTTGAAACTTTTGGTAATCCTAACGCAGACTTGCCTGATTTTGAAGCTATTGCCGAAATTGCGCATCGTCATAATCTTCCTGTTTTTGTTGACAACACTTTTGCAACTGCGTACCTTTTCCGTCCGCTTGAGCATGGCGCAGATATTGTAGTTGAGTCTGCTACGAAGTTTATTGGCGGCCATGGCACAACTCTTGGTGGCATTATTGTTGAAGGTGGCAATTTTGATTGGGCTAAAGTTCCTGGAAAATTCCCAACTCTTACAGAAGCTGATCCAAGTTACCACGGTTTGAACTTCTATGAAGCTTTAGGATCTGTGGCTTTTGTGACTCGTATTCGTGCGATTATTTTGCGCGATACTGGCGCTTGCATTAGCCCGTTTGCTGCGTTCTTGCTTTTGCAAGGCACGGAAACCTTGAGTTTGCGAGTTGAACGTCACGTTGAAAACGCGTTGAAGGTTGTGAAATATTTGCAAACTGTGCCAGAAGTTGAATCTGTAAGTCATCCTTCTATTGAAGGCCGTTCTGATCACGAGCTTTATAAGCGCTACTTCCCGAACGGCGGCGGCTCTATTTTCACGTTTGATATTAAAGGTGGAAGGGATGCAGCTCGCGTATTTATTGACAATTTACAGCTTTTCTCATTGCTTGCAAATGTTGCTGACGTGAAGTCATTGGTTATTCATCCTGCATCTACTACGCACTCTCAGGAAACTCCTGAAGAATTGGAAGATCAAGGCATTCATGAGGGCACTATTCGCTTGTCTATTGGAACTGAGCATATTGACGATATTCTTGCCGATTTGCAGCGCGGATTTGATGCAGTTTGTAAAGCAGGACTTGCTTAAAAAGAGAAAGCGAAAGTAAAAGTAAAAATTATTCATTAAAAATATTCCTGAAGATCCATTACCATTTTATTCGGAGCGCATATTGTATTTGTATGCGCTCCGATTTTTTGTGTATATTCTTTAAATTTGCGCATCATACTTTAGGATGAGATGCTAATTTTTTCTCAATAATTTCCGCCTTACGTACGATGGTAACCAGCAGTCTTTTCCCGTAAATTTAAGTATTAGCAGTAGATAACTATGCGATTACTACTTTTTAAGAAAAGGAGCAGTTATGAACAGTCCGTACGAAACAAGTTCATACGAGCAAGAAAATGATTTAGATTTTAGAGCAGATTTTAACCAAAATTTGATTGGTGAGACTGCGGTTGCAGCTTTGCATGTTGTTAAAGATTTTGGTAAGGGTGCGGGCATTGTTCACGCTCTGCGAGATGTAAGCGTAAGTTTTGAACGCGGCAAGTTTACGGCGATTATGGGTCCGTCTGGCTCTGGAAAGTCAACGTTAATGCACTCTTTGGCTGGTCTTGACAGCGTTAATTCTGGAAAAGTTTTGGTAGATGGCCTAGATATTACAGGCATGAGCGATAAGCAGCTTACACTTATGCGTCGCGAAATGGTTGGGTTCATTTTCCAAAGTTTTAATCTTCTTCCAATGTTCAGCGCTGAGCAAAATATTCTTATGCCTCTTACTTTGGCAGGTAAAAAGCCAGATAAGCAATGGTTTAATACTTTGGTTCATACTCTTGGCTTGCAAGATCGCTTAAAGCATAGGCCTGCTGAGCTTTCTGGTGGTCAGCGCCAACGCGTTGCAATCGCTCGAGCTTTAATTTCTAAGCCTTCCGTAGTTTTTGCAGACGAGCCTACCGGAAATCTTGACTCTGCTTCCAGCTCAGAAGTTTTGCATTTCTTGAAGAAGTCTGTAACGGAACTTGGTCAAACTGTAATTATGGTTACGCATGACGCTGTTGCAGCCTCTTATGCGGATCGAGCAATCGTGTTTGCAGATGGCCAAATCGTTGAAGACGTACAAAATCCTACTGCAGAAGGCATGAGCAAAATGCTTATGGAACGCAGCGAGGCTGGTATTAATAATCAGCCTGCTCAATTGCAATAAAAGGTGGTGAAGTTAGAATGTGGAAAATCGCACTAAAACTTATGCGTAAAAGCGTGCGCATGCTCATCGCCTCTGGAATTGCAATTCTTATAGGCAGCATGTTTATGAGCGCTACTTTGCTTTTTGTAAATAGTGTTGACGACTTGATGGTTCGCAACGCAACGAATGAATTCAGTAGCGCAAATTATGCAATCTCATCTAAAGGTTCTAACAATTCTCCGAGTGGTGCAATTCATTATAAGGACCTTCATTTAGATGAAATATCGAAGATGCCTGGTGTTAATGGCATTCGCAGTGACGATGCGACTGCGCTTGTAAGAGTGGAAAAAGGTGATAAATCAGTTACAAGTATTGCTTGGTCTAGTGGTTTGTATGGAAATCTTCCTGTTTATAAATCAACAGAAGGTAGAGATCCGCAAAAAATAGGCGAAATTACGCTTATTAAAAGTATTGCTAAATCAATACATGCAAACGTTGGCGATACTATAACTTTGGTTAAAGTAGATGACACTGGCGGAGATAAAGAAAAATCGTACGATGTTCGTGTGGTTGGTCTTGTAAACGATGGAGAACATTCTCAAATACCAGTTTCAAATCGCGGCACGTATCTTGGTGGCGTAACGAATGATTTTTGTGCAAAACTCAACAATCTTAAGAATTTTGACAATCAAGTTGTGCAAAGCAAAGTGTACATGAGTATTGATGAATCTAAAATAAACGATTTATCTCCTAAGATTAGCGCTTTGCTTCCAGAGCAATTTTCTCTTATGTCTAGGCACGAAGTTGGTGTAAGAGCTGTTCGAAATGTGTCCAACGGCACTAATTTTGTAACCATGTTCTTACTATCGTTTGGTATTCTAGCGTTGCTTATTTCTTCGCTTGTTATAGCAAACACATTCCAAGTTTTGGTTGCTCAACGCAGACGCACTCTTGCACTTTTGCGCGTAATTGGCGCACAGTCGCACCAGCTTTATGCGGCAGTTTTGCTTGAAGCTGCAATACTTGGGGTTATTTCTGCGTGCGTTGGCGTGCTTTGTGCAATCGGATTTATGGGCGCAATTAGTAACGTGAATATTAACTCTGGACCGTTATCTAAGATTCCTTTGATTGTTTCACTTCCGGCAATTGTGTGGCCAATAGTAATTGGCGCGATTGTAACAGTTCTTGCGTCTATGAGTGCTGCTCGATCTGCTACAAAAGTAACGCCTATGGAAGCGCTGCGACCAATGGATTTGATGAAAGATAAGCGTGCAAGCATTCTTCGCGCTGTTCTTGGTGTTCTATTTATTGTTGTAGGTATTTTATTTACGGCTTTAAGTGCTACTTCTTTGGCAAGCATGATTGCTCAGCAGTCGCCTAATGCTGGTGCTGACTCTTGGATGACTTTGCTCGGGGCAGTGTTTGGGTGTGCGCTTGTTTTCATTGGAATTATTGTTACTGCAACATTCTGGATGCCGTTCGCTATGAAGGCAACTGGCGCAATCATGGCGCTTTGTGGGCCTGCTTCTAAAGTTGCCAACGCAAACGTGCAACGAAATCCTAGACGAGTTGCAGCAACTGGAACGGCTTTGCTTATTGGCGTAACGCTTGTTTCTACAGTAGTAACTGGCGCAATCTGCGGTAAAGCAACTCTTAAAGGTGTTGTTGATGACCGTTACAGTGTTGACATTATTCTTCAAGGCAAGAATGTTGATGAGTCTCTAGCTGCCGATATTTCAAAGATTAATGGAATAAAGAATACTGAGTTGCTTCCTGCAGTTCCTATGACTTTTAAGAACGCTAAGGGCAAAACTGAGTACGCTATGGCAGCTGGAGTTGATAATGCAGATCAACTTAGAAATGTAATGCACACTGACCTTGATGGCGTCAATATAAACAAAGATTCTGTGCTTTTGCCTAAGTTTAATGATGAAGGTGGAGAGCCTTTTGACCTTAGAAAAGGAAACCTTAGTCTACAGGCTTACGTAGAAAAGTACAGTTCTGATGAAACAGACAGTAATAATATTACACCATTTACTGGCATGAATACAGACTCTAGTAATAACGATAAGAGCATTACTGTAAAGCAAGTTCAGTTTAAGACGTATCGAAATATTGGTGTGTATTCAAATAATACTGCTTTTGTGAGCAAATCCTACTTCAATAACTACCTTAAGCCTACAACGCATATGCTGCTTATTTCGGTAGATTCTAGCAAAGCTAATCTTATAGATATTGTTAAAAACATTCGAAATGTTACATCTAGCTATGCGGAGGTTATGTCTGCTGGAAGCGTGTTCCAGAGAGCGCAGTGGGAGAGTGCTATCGACGCAATGATGATGGTGCTTGTTGGCTTAATAGCAGTAGCTGTTGTGATTGCCTTAATAGGTGTTGCAAACACATTAAGCTTGTCTGTTATTGAGAGAACCAAAGAATCTGCAACTTTGCGCGCAATAGGCATGACGAGAGGCCAGGTTAGAAGGTCTCTTGCGTTGGAAGCAACGTTGATTTCCCTAACAAGCACTGTTTCGGGCTTGATTGTTGGAACAGCGTTTGGATGGATTGGATCCTACATGGTGTTTAGCATACTTGGCAAAGTTCCATTTGTAGTTGATTGGGCTATTTACGCGGTCCTTGCTCTCATAGCTTTGCTTGCAGCGCTTCTTTCCAGCGTGCTTCCAGCTCGCAGAGCAGTGAAGTCTTCGCCAGTAGTTGCGCTCGCGGAGGACTAAATTTCGCAAAAACTATCTGTAAAAAGATAGTCTATAGAAGTTAAATTGCAGAAAAATAAAAATCATGCCGGTGTGTAAATTTTACGTGCCGGCATTATCTTTTTCTTAAGCGTTTTCGACACGCAGAAAAAATTTGTATTATCGTTATTATTTTTTATTAAAACATGCGCATAATTATGCGAAGCTTATAATATTATGTATAAAAATAGCATTTTTTATTAAAGATATTCAAAAATAATACGATTATTATTCATAATGACAAGTTTTATTGGAAATTTTCCGAATAAATATCGTTGAAAATGTATTTATTTCTTTGTTATGCTCAAAATGACTGCTGACATAAGTTAGACATGAAGGCCGCTACGAGCAAGGAGTAGAAAATATGGTAACGGTCAATAAAAAATCTGCCGCAGCAATTGCAGGAATCTTATTGTTAATGCAAAGCCCAATGCCAGCGTGGGCGCAAGATGCTGCTAATGAAGTACAGAATGTACCAACTCAAGCAGAGGTGACTAAAAAAGCGCCTACTGAAGAAGCAATTGAAAAAGCTGAAAAGCGTGTTCGCGAATTAGAAGCTCAAATTGAAGACTATAAGAAAAAAGTTGCAGGATTTGACGAAACTTTAAATAACATCGATAAGACTGAAAAAATAGCTGAAAACGCTACTAAAATTAAAGAAAATGAACTTTTAGAAGCTGAAAAGGCATCTAAAATGAATGCAGAAGATGCAAAAGCAAAGGCTGCGGAATTTGAAAGATCCAAAAAAGAAAAAGAGATTGAGCTTAATGGATTAAAAGAAGCATATAAAGCTGCAAAAGAACAATATGATAATGCAAAAATATATCTCAATGGTTTGCAAAGTAACGAACAAGAAAAAATCCAAGTAAAAGAGAGAGCAGAAGCTAACGTAAATAAGTATGAATCACAAATTTCAAATCTTCACAAAGAAGTAGATTCTCTTAATGAATCTATTGCAAGTGATTCTGCTAAAATTAGAGAGTATGATACAAAAATCGATGAATTACAATCTGCATTAGATAAAGCTGATCAAAATAATGGCGGTAATATTTATTCTATAGCGGAGCAGTTTAGACAAATCTCTAATAATCATACTTCACTTAGTAGAAAAGTTGAAGAAAATAGGAAACTTGTTGCTGATAAACAAAGAACTGTGAACGAATTAGATACTAATTTCAAAACAGAACAGCGAGAATTTGAACAAGCAAGTGAACAACTTCAAAAGATTAAAGACCAAATTGGGGAGTCTGAAAAGGACGTAGCCAAAAAACTTGAAGCTTTTAACAGTAAAGATTCTGAAGTAAAGCAAGCAGAGTCTGAGATAAAGAGTCTTAATAGCATTATTGAAAACTATGAGTCAGTTGGCAAAGGGGATAATCTAAGCCAAAAAATTGAATCACTAAAAAGTGCTATTGCTGGTGTTAAAGCATTAAAAAATAATCAGCCTGATGCAAGAGCCAAGAATAATGAACTAAAAAAGCAAGCTGAAAATTCTTTAAGCAACGCAGAAAAGGAACTTGAGGAAGCTAAAGTTAAAGTTACTACCCTAAAAGCTCAATTGGAACAGGAAAAAGTTCAAAAGAATCAGCAAAATGGTAGCAGCTCTGCTGGTAATAATAAGGCAAAAGAATCTGAAAAACAGACTGATCCTGTTGTCCCAGTTCCTGCAGTACCTGAAACATCTACTCCGAAAGTAGCTGCTCCAGAAAAGCCGGAAACTGAGGTTGTTCCGTCTCAACCTGAAGCCGAAGCTGCTCAGCCGGAAACTGAAACTGCACCAGTAGAACCGCCGGTTGGGAAGCCTGAAGCCGAAGTTGCGAAGCCGGCACCTGCTCCTGCTCCATCTCAGCCTGAAGCTGAAACTGTGCCAGCTGAAACTGATGTTGTGAAGCCTGAAACTGAAACTACTCCAGCGAAGCCGGAAGCTGAAACTGTTCCAGCGAAGCCGGAAGCTGAAACTGTTCCAGAGAAGCCTGAAACTGAGGTTGCACCAGCAGAAC
>NZ_KQ956850.1:163261-163486 GCF_001546485.1 Gardnerella vaginalis
CTCAACCTGAAGCTGAAACTGTGCCAGCTGAATCCGAGTCCGTGAAGCCAGGAACTGATGTTGTGAAGCCGGAAGCTGAAACTGCTCCAGCGGAGCCTGAAATTGAAACTGTTCCAGCAGAGTCGGAAGTTGTACCAGTAGAACCGCCAGTTGTGCAGCCGGAACCTGCTCCTGCTCCATCTCAACCTGAAGTTGAAACTGTGCCAGCTGAAACTGATGTTGTGA
>NZ_KQ956851.1 GCF_001546485.1 Gardnerella vaginalis
AAACATCGGATTAGTAGGCTCTTCCTCCTCCTTAGGAGTCTGAGTCATGTCCTTAACAGGCTCATCAACTACTGGAGCAGGAATATTAGTCAATGTCACTTCAGCAGCAGCAAGAATCTGACGAGCATCTGCAACAGTCTTAGCCTTAAGAATCTGCTGAGCAGCCTCATGAAGCAGTTCCTTCTCAGCCTTTTGCGACAAAGTCTTAATAGCAGACTTCTCAGCCTCAGCAAGCAGAGCCTTAGCAACCTCAACAGTCTTAGCCTTACGAATATACTTAGCAGTGAAAGACAAGCCTTCCTTCTCAGCCTGTACAGCTACTTTTTCAATAACAGACCTATCAGCTAATTTAATCCAATTAGCCAAAGTATCCAAAGTATCATACTGAGATTCTTCAATCTGTTTTGCGACAGAATCAAAACCTTTTTCTTTAGCTTTCTTAACTAAAGCATCCTTACCAGTCTTGTAAGCACTTTCAGCTTTACTACGTTCATCCTTCGTAGGCTTCGCTTTAGTACCAAAGAAAGCTGAAACTGAACTATTAAAATCTTTAGCATCGCGTACAGCTTTAGCAAGATCATGCAAGCCAACAACATCAAGATGCTTAGCACGATACTCAACAATCTTAGAATTCACATACTCAACAGTCTCAGTTTGATCTGCTGACTTGAGAGCGAAGTATCCATGAAGATTAACATAATTAACAAGCTCTTCAGTCTCACTCTTAAGAAGACCAGCATTCTTCACACGAGTCTCAAGCTTTGTAGCCCATGCCTTTGGCTTCTCAGCAGTGGTCAAAGCATTAGCAGCAGTAAGACTATCAGCCTTACGAATCTTCGCTACAACGTCCTTAGAAAGACCCTTAGCCGCAGCCTTCTGAGCCGCCTCTTCAAGAGCATTCTTCTTACCTTGCTCAAGAAGCTTTGCTACAGCAGCCGCATTATTGCTCTTAGCATAATCTTTCAAAGAATCAATAACATTCTTCGGCAAACCAAACTTCTCAGCCGCAGCAATAGCAGCAGCCTTATCATTTTCATCATCTTTCTTGGCTACTGTTTCAGATTCCTGCTGCTTACTTTCAGCAGTCTTCTTAAGAGTCTCAAGTTCCTCAGGAGAAGGAGCATCCGAGCCACCCTTACATTCTTATTCAAAGCATTCACATATTTCACATTAGCTTCAAACATATCGTGGAATGCTTTACCACGCTGCTCTGCAAGCGTCTCTTTAGTATTCTGATTACCATTACTGCTTTCAGCCAACGCAGGTACGGCAAGTGCTAAGCCTGAAACAAGCGTAGCGCCAGCAGCGAATGCGGCAATCGCCTTTTTACTTAACATAATTTTCCTTTCTTCTTCATTCTCACGCGTAAACGTGCAATGAATTTGCTTACCGAAATCATATTAGGGGCAATTTCGGTACAGTCATAAACCGACCAATGGCCGGCTCATATATTCAACATACCCCCTACCCTGGGCAAAAATCAAGAATAAGCAGCGATATTTTATAAAAAACGCCATCGTGTCCGTGTGGCGTAAGACTGCGTAAATAAGCGTGGCTGAAGAGAGTATATTCACATCCATCAGTAGCTATGAAGAACAGACAAATACCGTAAATCGTAGTTCCGCATAGTATGTCAGTACTGTGGTTCCGCATAGTATTCAGATTAAGCATTCTCAACGTGCACACGTTCGCTCCACTAGCTCACTGATTTGTGCATAAATCTTTCAAAGATGCAACTATCAAATACGAGTATTTTTAATAAAATAAGGGTATGTATTCATGAGCACACGATGAGCAGTTGACTAACACAGTGCTATCCCAACTAACACAGTGCTATCCCAACCAGCGCACCGCCAGCTAACCAGCGCACTGCAGCCACCCAGCATCTTTTAGCACAAAGCCGCGTGAAGCGTTGCAGCAGAACCATCCGTAAGACTTGCCACCTGATCAATCGCCACGCGAAGCCGCTCATTATCATTCGTGCACTCATTCCAATCACCAACAAACACAGCTTCCATAGCGTCATGCGGTCGTGGTGATTTGCTCATAAACACTTCTACTAAATCCTTCAGCATCTTCTGTTCACGCTCATAAGACTCGTGCGAACGCGGCTCAATCACAAAATGCACAGCCAAACTTTTCAGCATCACAATCTCATACGACGTGTCTTCTGGAATCACCACATTCGCACGGTAACGAATTAATGGCTCAGTACCATAACGCTTACGCGTAGCACGCTCAACAGAGCACGCGAAACGACCAATCAACGCGCTGGTAATATTTTTCAACTGCGCCAAAGCACGCCTAGAACCATCAAACGAGTCAGGGAACATGTGAAGCGCACGTAAGCGTTGCAACGCCGCCAAAAGCTTATCTGCATCCCACTGTTTGCCATACCAAGCATGCATTTCGCTAATAACCTGATCCACTACGCTTGTATCTGCCACTAAAGCGGGGTTAAAAGCGCCGGTTACAATTGCATCTTCAACATCATGCACACTGTAAGCAATATCATCCGAAAGATCCATAATTTGACATTCCATCGGCTTCGATTCGTGTGGTGCCTCAAGTTTCAGCCACTCAAATACTTCACGATCATCCGGATATACGCAGAATTTCAAATCGCGCTCGCCTTTGTCGTGTGCCTTAGCTTCTTCTAACCCCCACGGATACTTCACTGCAGCATCAAGTGCTGCACGAGTAAGATTTACTCCCGCACTCCTGCCGTTTTCACGAAAAACTTTCGGTTCTAAGCGGGTAAGCAGGCGAAGAGTTTGCGCATTACCTTCAAATCCACCAATATTTTCTGCTAATTCCGCGAGCGCGCGCTCACCGTTGTGTCCAAAGGGTGGGTGACCTAAGTCGTGCGATAAGCATGCGCAATCAACTACATCTGGATCACAGCCGAGCATTGCTGCAATTTGCCTACCAATTTGCGCAACTTCCAGCGTATGCGTTAGGCGAGTTCGAGCAAAATCGTCCGAACCTGCAACCAACACCTGGCTTTTTGCACCCAGACGACGGAGCGCTGAAGAGTGAATAATGCGCGCGCGATCACGCTCGAATGGCGTTCTAGCACGAGTGTGATGAGGTTCGCTCGCCCAACGTTCAGTATCGTGCAAATCGTATTCGCCAACAGCTTCGTTGTCTGAATCAATTACTTCGTCGCACATACAACACCTCTTTTATTTGCAATGAAGGCTACTTTATTAACCTTCTAAAACAAGCGCAACAAGCTATATAAGACTTTTCTCGTCCAGTTTTGCAATATCGCTAGAAGATAGCACTTCATAAGCATTGCGGTACAAACGCGGCACGCGAGCACCGATTCCAGTCATAATTTCGTAGCTGATTGTTCCCGCGGCTTTCGCCCAATCGTCGGCAGTTGGCTCAGCAAATTCCAAGCCTCTTCCAGGACCAAAAAGCGTTACAGTATCGCCTTCTCGTACACCTAATTCTGCGGCATCGCCTTTTACATCAACTATGAACTGATCCATGCAAACTCGCCCAGAAACGTTCAAAACTCGCGCACCCTTGTTAGTTTCCACGCGCACCGGTCCACCCGGCTTATCTATATGACGCGCACCTTGCATGTCAAATCCGGAAGCAGAACGCAAAATGCCGTCAGCGTACCCAAGCGGCACAATAGCAGTGCTCGTGTTATGTGGAGTCAAATACGTACGTCCGTAGGAAATTCCATGTCCTTCCTCTACGGTTTTTACTGTGCCAAGTTGCGCTTGAAGTGTCATGGCTGGCTGCAATCCGTACGTTTGTGAATCCCCCATTGCAGGATCTGGCTCATAGCCGTACAAACCAATTCCTGGTCGTACCAACTCAAAACGAATTTCTGGACGGTTAAGCGTTGCTGCAGTATTCGCTAAATGGCGGATTTGAGGCGCTAAACCAGCTTCACTCATTCGCTTTGTAAACTCGTGGAATTGCTGAATTTGTCGGTCGGTTGCTTCTACAAATTCTGGAACGTCTGGCGAATCTGCTACTGCTAAGTGACTCCACTGCCCAATAACTTCAATCACGCCGTCGCTAGCGTATTGCTGCAATTTTTCTAAAGCGGCGCTAAAACCGGCTGGAGTAAAACCGTTTCGCCCGAAACCGGTATCAACTTTTACGTGTACGCGCGCAGGCTTTCCCAAAGCGCGCGCAGCGCAAGCCACAGCGTCGAGTGAATCAATAGAACCTACAGAAATATCAATATTTGCAGTAATTAAATCTGCGAAACGAGTAGTTGGAGCACTCGTAAGCCAAGTGAGAATATGGCATCGACTTGAATCAATACCAGCTTCACGCAAACGTAACGCCTCATAGGGCTGCGCTGTGCCAAGCCAAGTAGCACCTCCAGCTAAAGCAGCGAGTGCACTCGGAATAAGCCCGTGACCGTACCCGTCTGCTTTGACGACTCCCATAACTTCCGGCGCATGTTGACCAGGTTGCAAATCTTGCGAAACTCGCGCAACTAACGTGCGCATATTATCTCGAAGTGCTTTCAAATCAACGATTACCTGACCGGGGTATGTGTGTAAAGCACGAGCATAGTTCGCTTCTAATATTGCCGCATTACTTGCGCTACCACTTGCACTACTACTTGCCGTATTACTTACATCTGTACTCATAATTCACCTAACTGATTTAGTATGCTTTTCATGCTACATGCTCTTTTGCATACTCTCCATAAGCTTTTTTAAGAACATATGCGCATTTCATAGCACATGATTGCGTGATTGCAGCCATTGATACGCAATGCGTGTTGCGCTGTGTGCTCGATCTGGAATAACAACTAATCCACAACGACTAAAACCTGCGCGCGTAATTATTTTTTGCATAATTACGTTATCTGGATGCGTGTCAATGCGCACATTGCTATAGTGCTGCTGCGCCCAATGCAAGCACGCTGTTGCCATTTTCGGTTTTATGCCTGACGATGCTAAACGATGAATAGTTACGTAAGGAGAAACATCATCAAGCCACGCGCCGTCAATGCTGGCATACACTTCATCAATGCCCTCACATAATGCGAATTGCGCTAGAATACGCTCGCTACCTGATTCAGGATCTTCATCAACAATCACATAGAAACGTTTTAAACGAATATCTTCAATAACGCTTGAGGCAAGCGGAAAACTATTCCCCCACTGATGCGGATTGCCAGTAATGCGCATAAATTTGCGAGCATTTTCATAAATATGCTCAATATTTCGCAAGTCGCCAAGCGTTGCTTTTCTTAATGTTATATCTTCCATACCAACCTCTCAAAGAAACCAAATAAAATTGCGCAAGACTACGCAAGTCACGCAAAGTTAGTTGAGATTGCTCACACAATCTTGCGTTCAAAAGGATCCGAACTAATTCCCTTCGCTAGAATATCTTTACACCATTGACGCGCACCAAATAAACTATGATCTCTATAATTGCCGCAAGATGTAATAGTTGTTGCAGGAATATCATCCCAAGTGGCTTTATACGCAATAAACTCAAGCGATTCCTTCAAAGCGCGCGCCACATCTTCAGTGCTATGCTCACCCCACGTAAGCAAATGAAAACCAGTACGGCAACCAAACGGCGAGCAATCAATATAACCGTCAATACGCTCACGAAGCAACACCGCAATTGTATGCTCAATAGTATGCAAAGCAGCTGTAGGAATCGCTTCCTCATTAGGCTGTGTTAAGCGAATATCATAATTAGAAATAACATCACCATGAGGACCTTGTTGCGTATCGATATAACGCACATAAGGTGCTTTGACTTTCGTGTGATCGAGTTCAAAGCTCTCTGGACGAGGTCGCGAGGCATTCTGTTCACTCATAAATAGTCCCTTCATGTAACTACACAATAAACAACGTACTCTTTAGCGTACTGACTACTTCTATAGTAGACGAGTCGCCTAATGAGTTGAAAGATTTGTTAGTTGAAAGATTTGTTAGTTGAAAGATTTGTTAGTTGAGAGATTTCAGTTTACATACTTGCTGCGTTCACAAGCGCACGCGTGTAATCATGTTGAGGACGATTCAGTACATCGCTAACGCTGCCAGATTCCACAACTTCCCCATCATGAAGCACCATAACACGCGTTGCTACATGCTGAATCATTCCTAAATCGTGACTTACGAAAATGCAGGACATTGTTGGGCGTTCTTTTCTAATAGCAGCAAAAGCGTCGAGAATACGAGTGCGTTCAGCAACATCAATTGCGCTCATTGGCTCGTCTGCAACCAAAACGCGCGGATTATTGATTAAAGCGCGAGCAATACAAACGCATTGTGCTTGACCACCAGAAAGTTCGTGAGGGTAGCGTTCAGCAAAATCTTTGGGAGGCAAGCCCACTAATATCAACGCGTTATCAACTCGCTGACAAATAGTTTCATTGTCTAATCGCAACGATTTTCGCCATATTTCAAGCGGTTCTGCAACACTTGAGCGAACTGTCCAACGCGGATCTAAAGCCGCAAATGGATGCTGGAAAACAAGAGAAGTTTCTTTACGAAGCATATCATAAGCTGAAATTTTTTTGTACTTCGAGAGGATTGTGGAATTATTTACGTAATTCTGAGTATCCGTAGAATTACTTACGCAATTTGCATTATTTGCACTATTCGTATTATTTGTCGAATGCACAGAATGCAGGATTTTCCCATCATACGCAATACTTCCAGCAGAAATTTCTTGAAGCCCTAGTATTGAGCGAATAAGCGTTGTTTTACCAGAACCAGATCCACCAATAATCGCTAACGATTCACCTGCGCGAACGCACACATCAACACCCTTCAGCACTTCTGCACAACGCTTTCCATGCCCCAAAATAACGTGAATATTTTTCGCTACAATCAGTGCTAAATCTGTACTATTTCCACTATCTTTCGTAATTCTATTATTATTTTCGATATTGTTATTTTCAGTATTATTATTTTCGCTATTACTACTTTTACTATTACTATTTTCGATATTACTATTTTCGATATTACTATTTTCAGCAGTAAATTTTATTGAATTAACTTTCGTAGAATCCAATTTTTGCGAGCGCAACGTCAACTTTTTAGCCGCACTCACCAATTGCAACGTTGAAGTTACATGTGGATTTTCAAGCAAATCTTGCACATCTGCACTATCAACCAATCGCCCAGAATCAAGCACATAGCAACGCTTTGCAGCGTGAGAGAGCACCGAAAAATCATGTGTTACAAAAAGCATCGAAGCACCCATATCGTCTACAAGTGACGCCAGCATGCGTACAACATCGCGCTGAGTAACAGAATCAAGCGCAGTCGTAGGCTCATCAGCCAAAATCAAGCGAGGAGAAGTAATAAGCGCAGTAGCAATACCAACTCGCTGCTGCTGACCGCCGGAAAGCTCAAACGTGCGTTGAGAAGCAATATTCTGCGGCAAACCAACTTTATCAAGCATAGTAAGCACACGATTATGAACATCATCAGCATCAAGATGATAGTGGATGCGTAAAGGAAGCGAAATCTGCTCCTCAACACTGAGCATTGGATTTAATGCGCGATTCGCCTGCTGAAATACCACCCCCACGTATTTCCCACGAAAATGCGCAAGACTTTCATCGCTAGCACCAACCGTTTGCATGCTCCCTAGAACACACGAACCAGAAACTTGAGCGCGAACTGGCAGCAAACCAGTAGCAGCACGAAGAAGCATAGACTTGCCAGAACCAGAAGAACCAACTAAGCCAACTCGCTCACCATCGTTAACATGCAGTGATACACGGTCAAGAATGAGTTGTTCATCAAGACGTAACACAAGATTTTGAATATCTAAGCTCATTGTGCGCCTACTTTATTCCTTTACCCTTTTGCAGCTTTACAGTTTCGTAGCTTTCGTAGTTTTCGTAGCTTTCGTAGTTATTGGCGATTTTTTGGCAGTTCTTGTTGATTTTTCGTAATTTTTCGTAATTTCGGCAGTTTCGCAGAAGGATGTAATGCTGTACGCAATACATCGCCTAAAAGATTCAGTGCCACAACAACCACAGTCACCATCAAACCAGGCCACACAACAGCCAAAGGATTTACATGAATAAGCGTTACAGAAGTTGCCAACACACGCCCCCAACTCGGTACGCCAGAAGGAACACCAACACCTAAATACGTTAAGCCACTTTCCGCTAAAATCACCGTTCCTGCAGAAAGAGAAAGCTGCACAAACGCAACAGGCATAATATTAGGCAAAACATGACGGAATAACATATAACGTCTTGAAGCACCTTGAGAAATTGCAGAATTAACGTAATCCGATTGCAAAACAAGCTGGGCACTTGGTCGCACAATACGCGCTAAATTCAAACCATAACCCACACCGCAAGCAAGCACAATCACAGCAACACTTGCACCCATTGGCACAGCAAGCATCAACGCAATTAGCACAGTCGGAATAGAAATAAGCGCATCCACTGCCATAATGCTTATGGCGCGAACCAAGCGAAAACGAGCGATCATCAAACTCAGCAACACCACACCGATGACAGCCGACACCAACACCGTGCAGACGACTAACACAAGCTCAATTCTAGAGCCTGCCATAAGCCAGCTCAGCATATCTGCACCAGTGCCATCCGTGCCAAGCCAATGCGCAAACGAAGGCTTCTGCCACACTTCGTAGCCATTTGTTTTCACAAGAGCGTAAGGCGTCCAAAACAAGGATACAACAGCAATAGCAAGCCAAAGCGCAAGCGTAGTGCACACGAATTTACCGAAAGTTGCATGCCAGATGCGTTGGAGCATAGTTGATTGCGCTATGAATTGCGCTGCAGATTGCGCTGCAGATTGCACTGCAGGACGAGCTGCAGATTGTGCTGCGGTACGAGCCGCGGGACGAGCTGCGGATTGTGTCTTGCTCACAACATCACCTTCTTGAAACCTCAACATAATCAACTAACATAATCACCAACATAATCACCAAAAATTAACCTTCAACTGCATCTTCAGATAGTCGAGCATCAAGCAGACGATGCGTAATATCAATCACTAAGCCAATAAGCAAGAACAACGCAGCCAGCATAAAAAGCTCACCCTGAGCGGCAATTAAATCACGCAAACCAACGTCACGAATCATCCCCATACCCATACCAGGTAACGAAAATAGGTTTTCAATAACCATCACACCCATCACCATATGAGCAAAAGTCAAACCAACAACAGAAACCAGCTGCGGAAGCGCCAAACGCAAACCAACTCGCCACACAGCCTGCTTACGCGTCATACCACAAGCCATTGCCTGAGTCAGAACCTCACTATGCGCAATATTCTCCAGAACAGCTGTTGTGTAGCGCATAAAACTAGAACCAACAATAATTCCAACTGTAATTGCCGGCAACACTAGCGACAAAAACGCTTCAGAAAAATCGCTCCAACCATCCGTCGGAAAACCTTGCGTCGGCAGTAAGTTCGCCACACCTACACCTCGACCAAGCAACAAAATAAGCAACATACCTCCCCATAAAGCTGGCACAGAGCCTGCGGCAAGAGCAGCAAAACGCAAAATCGCCTGAATTGGCTTTCCATCGCGAGTTACCTGCCAGCAGCCAAGAGGAATACCGATTGCGAGCGCAATTGCAAGACCCAAAAAAATCAGCGGAAAAGTAATAGTCGCGCGACTAGCAATAGTCGTGCTTACAGAACGACCAGTCAACATAGATACACCAAAATCGCCACGCAAAACACCACAAAGCCAATCCGAATATTGTGTAAAAAGCGGCTTATTCAAGCCAAGCTCAGCGCGCAGTTGCTCAACTTTGCCGTGAGGAGCATTAAGACCAGCCATCACTTGTGCAACATCGCCAGGAAGCACGCGAAGCGCAAGAAAAACAGCCGCAGAAATGCACAATAATGCCGCAATAAAAAGCAGCAAACGTTGGCATATCATACGAAACATAAACCGCCTCCTTTTTTATGGGCTTCCATTTGAAGTGCACAGCAAGTACACGAATTCAGACACGCGCGCAGTCGTCGCGCTGCGCCAGTAACGGATAGACGCATTTTTTTGTTACTGG
>NZ_KQ956852.1:0-28555 GCF_001546485.1 Gardnerella vaginalis
ATGATTTCTTACACACTTTTGGCCTATAACCCCTTTCTTGTTTCATTATTTGATTGATATAGGTGGAAAAGTGTGGAAAAAACAAAATTTTTGTAAAAAAGTGGGGATTTTTGGTGATGAATGGGTTAATATGGTGAATAACGTGCAAATGGCATAGTGCATGTTGAGCTAAGGAGGTGGAATATGGTTCATAGTGCTGCTCGCAAGCAACCGCAGAATGAAGCTGATTCTTCCTCACAGCATTCTTTACATCAGGTTCAATCGACTGCGGAATCTAGCGGTTCTTCGCCTATGCAGATGCCACTGCAAACGCCAGTTTCGCAAATTTCGCAACAGCAGTATGTGCAGCCTGTTGCACCTCATCAACCTATGCAGTCAGCTCAGGGCTACTTTGTAATGCCACCAAATGCTATGCCAGTCATGCAGCAGCCAATGCCAACACCGGTCTTCACTTCCACTCCATCCGGTGTTGCAGATTCAGCTGCCCAAACTACAGCTATGCCAATTGCACCATCATATTTGACTTCTCAGTCTGCGCAGATTCCTCAGACTCCGCAAGTTCCGCAAGCATCTTACGATCCAGCGCTTCCATCTTTTTCACCTATTTTGCTTGGTACGTATACGCCAAAAATTGACGACAAGGGACGCGTGGCGCTTCCTGCAAAATTCCGTGCTCAGCTTGGCAAAGGGTTTGTGATGGCTCGTGGTCAAGAGCGCTGTATTTATGTGCTTCCTATGGTTGAGTTTCAACGTATGACTGCGCAAATTCAACGTACTTCGATGAGCAATAAATCAGCTCGTGATTATTTGCGCGTATTTCTTTCTGGTGCTGTCGATGAGGAAGCAGATAAGCAGGGTCGTATTGTTGTGCCGCCTATGTTACGAGATTATGCAAATTTAGGCGATGAAATTGTTGTTATAGGTGTTGGTACGCGTGCAGAGATTTGGAATAAGTCTGCTTGGGAAGAGTATCTTGCTGATCGTGAGCAAGGGTATGCCGATATCGCTGATGATGTGCTTCCGGCGGTGATGTGATGACAGATATTACAACTATTCACGCACCAGTACTCTTGCAAGATTGCGTCGATTTAGTAACTCCTGCTCTGCAGCATGAGGGTGCAATTGTAGTAGATTGCACTCTCGGTCTTGCCGGTCATGCTACTGCTTTTCTTAAAGCTGCTCCTCATGCTACGCTTATTGGAATTGATCGCGATACTGAAGCGCTTTCTTTAGCTACAGAACGCATGCGTAATGAAGGTTTAGTTCAGCGTTTTATTCCAGCGCATGCCGCATTTGATGAAATTGATGAGGTGTTGCGTGAACATCACATCAATCGTATTGACGCTGCTTTTATGGATTTAGGTCTTTCCAGCTTACAAATTGATGAAACGGAACGTGGCTTTTCATATTCGCACGATACTGCGCTTGATATGCGCATGGATACTACGCAATCAACTACTGCTGCAACTATTTTAGCTACGTACGATGCACGTGAATTAACTAAAATTTTCCGCGAGTATGGCGAAGAGCGTTTTGCAGCTCCTATTGCTCGTCGTATTGTAGAAACTCGCGTAGCACAACCACTTACTACTTCTAGTCAATTAGTGAATTTAGTTGATGCTGTAATTCCTAAAGCTCATCGTGCTGCTGGTAATCCAGCTAAACGTGTGTTCCAAGCTCTTCGTATTGAAGTGAATGGAGAGTTAGATAAGCTCAGTCGTACGCTTCCTAAGATTGCGCTACGGCTTCGTGCTCATGGTCGCTTAGTAGTAGAATCCTACCATTCGCTGGAAGATACTACAGTTAAGCGTTTTATGAATCAAGGCTTATCGGTTGATGTTCCTGCCAATATGCCGGTTATTCCTAATGATGCGCAACCATTTTTTGCACCACTTACTCGCGGCGCAATGAAAGCTTCTCAGGAAGAAATTGCACATAATACTCGATCTTCCTCAGTACGTTTACGCGCAGTTGAATTATGCCGTCCTATTCCTGAGCGTTGGATGTCTAGGTTGGAAGATGAGGCAGTCGGTCGTACGCTTCGCAACGGAGGCTGTTGACATGGTGTTGAATATGAAAAATCGTGTATTGCATTCATCTACTACATCGGCTCCTGCAGGTCGTTCAAAAGATGCGTCTGTTCGTAAAGATTATGCACATAACTCAACGTCTGCGGTGTTTAGCTCAGTGCAATCTCAATCTTCAGGTGTATGCAACCGTTTTCGCAAAGTTATGGTGTGGAGCAACACGCGTAAAGTGCCGTTAATAAATTGCATGATTGTTGTAATTGCAATGGTTGCTACATTGTCAACTTCTTTACTACTTCGTACACAGATGGCTGAGCTTTCATTTGAACAAACAGCAGTACAGTCACGTATTGCGCGTTTGCGCCAAGATGTAGAGGCAAAGCAAGCGAAATTAGATACTTTAGAGGCGGAACTTCCAGCAAGAGCACAACGCATGGGTATGGTTCCGCAGCAAGGTTCTATTGCTATTGATCTTAGTGATTATGCTGCGAAACGAAAACGCAATCGAGCGGATCGTAAGCAATCAAGCAAACAGATCACTTCGCACAATCAACAGCAGAATCAGCAGAATCAAGTAAAACAGGAGAAACATTGATGCGTCACTTCATGAAACAACGTTTCGCCAATCAGCAGATTTTTGTTCGTAAATGCACTGTTATTGCCATAATTTTTGCATTTATCAGTATAGGTGCAATAGTAAAGCTGAGCTTTATTCAACTGGTTAACGCTCGTTCTACGGCACAAGCAGCACAAGCAGAGCGTAGCCGTGTGCGGCCGATTCTTGCACGACGTGGGCGGATTTTGGACGCTAATGGCGCTGTTTTGGCGCAAAGTGTAGAACGATTTAATATTATTGGTGACCCTCTTAATGCGCAGGCTTTTAAACCGACGCCATGCACGAAACAAACTGAGGGTAATTGTCACATGATTGATGGCAAGCCAGTGGAAGGTACGGGTGCTGTGGCGGTTGCTCGTTTACTTGCACCGTTGTTGCATATGAGTTCTGTAGAACTTGGTGGCAAATTAGCTGGTGTTGGCCGTTACGTATTGTTGAAACGCAACGTTACTCCGGCTGTGAAGCGTGCTATCGATAAGCTTAATCTTTCCGGCTGTATTTATGCCGAAAATAGTAGTGAACGCGTGTATTCTAGTGGACCAATTCTTGGTTCTGTTATTGGTGCTGTAACTCATGCGGATGAAGTTAACCGTAAAGGTATGAAAGGTCGTAAAGGCGAAGTTGGTGTTACTGGTCTTGAATTTACGCATGATTCAACACTGAATGGTGTAGATGGGTATCAGCGTTACCAAGGCAATAACGCGGGCAATGAGAAAATTCCTGGTACTGTAACTGAGTCTAAACCTGCGGTTAATGGAAGCGACGTTAAGCTTACTATCGATAGTGATGTTGATTGGTATGTAAAAAAAGTGTTACTTGACGGTAAGAAACAGTATCATGCAGCTTGGGGTGTGGCTGTAGTACAGGATGTTCATACTGGTGAAATTCTTGCTTTGGAAGATACTGATGATATTAAAGCCGGTACCACTGCTGCTAAAGTAAACGTTTCACGTGCAGTAAGTCAAACTTTTGAACCTGGCTCTATTGGTAAAGCTTTCGCAATGTCGGGTATGCTGCAAACTGGTGCGCATAAGCTTACCGATCAATTTGCAGTACCGAATAATCTTAATAAAAATGGGCAAACGTATCATGATGCTGTTGATCATGGTGTAGAACGTTGGACGTTAGCTGGTATTCTTGCTGAATCTTCAAATGTTGGCATGGTAATGGCTGGTGAAAAGTACCCATTGGACAAGCGTTATGAATATCTTGCTAAGTTCGGTCTTGGACAATATTCTGGTTTGAATTTGCAAGGTGAATCTCGCGGCTTACTTCCTAGCGTACAATCTTGGGATGGTCGCAAAAAAGATACGGTACTATTCGGTCAAGGTTATGCTGTGAATGCTTTGCAACTTACGAATGCCATGGCAACTATTGCTAATAAAGGTGTTAAGTTGCGTCAATCATTAATAAAGTCAGTTATTGATGCTAATGGTCATGTCACAAAACCTGCTCGTCCTGAAGCAACGCGTGTTTTGGATGAAAATGTTGCGGCACAGATGATGAATGCTTTGGAAAATTCTGGTGAACATTATCACCGCTTTGCTGGAGTTGATGGTTATCGTGTTGCAGCAAAGAGTGGTACTGCTGAAGTTGCTGGAGCTGATGGTCGACTCAGTTCTACGATTAGTGACTGGTCGGGTGCTATTCCGGCAGATAATCCTCGTTTTGTTATTACTGTTGTATTGCGTGATCCTCAAGGTGTGTATGGTGGTATGACTGCAGGTCCATTGTTTAAGACCATTGGTGAATTCCTTATGCAGAAGTATGATATTCCAGCTTCGACTCCGCGCACAAATCCAGTTGCAGTAAATTGGTGATGCACGTATTACAATATTTGTTATACGTAGGGTAGGGTGTGCGATGAATGCTGTTGATGAATATGCAAGAGTAAGAGTGACCTTAGGTTTTGCTGCTAAGAACTATGGTTTTGAAGTTGTTCCAGCTTTTGCTGCTGGAGTAACTATTACTTCACTCGCTCATGATGTGCGTCAAGTGCGTCCCGGCTGCTTATTTGTGCCAGTTGGTCATGTTGATTGTCGCCAGATTGAAGCTGCACGTGATGCTGGAGCGTATGCTGCGTTAGTTCCTCCAGAGATTCGTAGTGAAGCATCTACACTTGGTTTGCCATTATTAGTATCGTCAGCTAATCCTGTTGCGTTGGGGAAGCTTGCTTGTGATATTAACGGTGATCCTTCTTCATGCGTTGCAACATTTGCTGTTGCTGGAGATGATGACGATGAAATCCATGCTAATGTGTTACGCTTAGCTGATTTCTTGCATATGCTTGGCAATCCAGTAGGTATTATGAGCGACGCTGGATCTATGTCGTTACAGCGCGAATTATCTTTGCAATACCCGCTGAATATTGCAGATGTTCAGCACACGTTGTCGGTGTGTGCAGAAGATGGTGCGGCTGCTGTGGTTATTGCGCTTAATGCTGCTACTTTAGCAAAGAATGCGTTACAGTCAGTAAATATTGATGTACTTGGTGCCGAGCTTACTCAACAAAATAAGAGTGCTAGTACTACACCTACGGTTGCGAAAGTAAAGTCAACAGCATTAACCAATGATGCCTCTAGTGAAGCAACTATTGCCAATGCGAAAGTTACGAAAATTCCTGTACCATCGCTCGATTTGCCACCAAAACCGACAATGAGTTTTTATTCATTGCGTCAACGTTATGGTTTTATGAGTCGAGAGCACTCATATTGTGTTTATCGCTCAGCTGAATCCGATGAACTAGCCGAATTAGCTGATCAAATTGGTGGTCGTGATGTTCATCGACATCTTTCCTTAGCTATTGCTATGGTACTTGCTGCTGGTGTGCGTAAGGGGACTATTAAAAGCGCATTGCGCGTTTCGCATGAGTTACGGTAGATATATGTTGCGTTATGTGATGATGGTGCTGTGACAATTGTGGATGTTATGAATAATTATTTTTTTGGAGGATGTTATGAGTTGTGAAGTTTCGTGTGCGAATAATCATGAAAAGGTTTCGCACGCGAATATGATGCCGATGACAGTTCATGAAATTGCTGTTGCAGTACGCGGCACAGTTAGTAATAACAATAGTAGTCATGCGGTTGCTGATACTGGTGTTGCTGAAATTGTTGTTACATCAGCTTGTAGTGATTCTCGGCAAGTGCGTCATGGTGCTGTTTTTGTTGCTATTGCTGGTGAGCATGTAGATGGCCATGATTACGTTCAGCGTGCGGAACAAGCAGGTGCTGTGACAGCTATTGTTGAGCATGTAGTTGAGGGTGTTGAGTTTCCTCAGATTGTAGTGTCTGATTCTGTTGAAGCATTAGGGCTTCTTGCCAAGCATAATTTGGAACGTCGTCGCGCATTAGAACAACCATTTACTATTATCGGTATTACTGGTTCTGTTGGTAAAACAACAACCAAAGATATGTTGCACGCTTTGTTGAGTACAGTGGGTGAAACTGTTGCTCCAGTTGGTTCGTTCAATAATAATATTGGATTGCCACTTACAGCGTTGCAAGTGGGGAGTAAGACTCGATTTTTGATAGCTGAAATGGGTGCTAACCATGTTGGTGAGATTGCTAATTTAACGCGTATTGCTCCGCCGGATCTTGCCGTAGTGTTGAAGGTTGGCGTTGCGCATTTAGGTGAATTTGGTTCAGTTGAGCGCATTGCACAAGCAAAAAGTGAAATTGTGCGAGGACTTGTGCCTCATGGTGTAGCTGTGTTGAATGCTGACGATGCTCGCGTTGCTGCAATGGCTCATCTTGTTGAGAATAAGCATGTGCGCTGGTTTGGTCGAAATGTTAACCATAAGATGCTTGAATCAGCGCGTCAAGATGAATATCAATTGTTAGCAAGTGATGTATCGTTAGATTCCTTTGGAAAAGCGATGTTTACTCTTACAGAACGCGTATCTTCTGATTGCGTTCATGCAACTCAAGTTCATCTTGCTATACAAGGTGAACACAATGTTATGAATGCGCTTGCTGCAGCGAATGTTGCTCGATCTTTAGGCGTGACTTTATCAACTATTGCTGCGGTATTGGGCGAAGTTTCGCATATTAGTCCTCATCGTATGCAATTAAGCACGGTATCGCATGGTGATGAACAGTTCACGCTTATCGATGATTCGTTTAATGCTAATCCTGATTCTATGAAGGCCGGTATTGACGGTTTATGCGCATACGAGCATACTGCAGATAGGCAAGTGCATAGTCTTTTCCGCATTGCTGTACTTGGTTCAATGCTTGAGCTTGGTAGTAATGAAGATGAATTGCATACGGATATTGGTGAGTATGCTGCTCAATCGACTGTTGATGCGGTTGTAGCAGTTGGTTCTCAAACGGATGCTGAATTAGATAGATTAGCTCAATGTATTGCTCGAGGTGCACAAAGCTCGTGGCAGCATAAGCAACTTTCAGCTATTCATGCAGTACATTGGGTGCACAGTGCGGATGAAGCTGATGCATGTGTTTGGAAACTTGTGGCTGGTCATTCGAGTAGTGTTGTGTTATTGAAAGGTTCACATGCTTCAGGATTAAGCGTGTTAGCTGAGTGTTGGAAAAAACTTTCAGATGATGCACACTCTCACTGTTCACAATGAACATGTAAGTATGTTTACGAAACATACCATAAAAGAATAATAGTACAAAATAATAAAGCAAAATAACAAAGCAAACGAAACAGTAAACGGAGGTTTAAGCGGTGATTGCGCTTATTGTAGGAATTGTGGTGTCACTCGTAGTGACGATTGTTGGCACGCCTTTGCTTATTCGTTTGGTGCATCGTTTGCACTACGGTCAGTACATTCGTCAGGATGGTCCACAATCTCATCTCGTTAAACGTGGCACACCAACCATGGGTGGAGTGGTTATTAATCTTGCAGTTGTAACAGGTTGGGCTGCTTCAGCGTTATACCGCTACTTGTCTGTAGGTCGTACGCCTTCTTGGTCTGCTGTGCTGGTGTTATTTGCTATGCTCTCTATGGGTTTGCTTGGTTTTATTGATGATTTTGCTAAAGTTCGTAAAAAGCAGAATTTGGGTCTTTCTGTGCATGCTAAATTTATGGGTCAGATTATTTTTGCTAGCATTTATGCGCTTCTTGCATTATTGTTACCGACACAATCTGGTATTGCGAGCGCACAGGCAGGTATGAGTTTTATCGAGCGACCGTTCTTTGATTTTTCAATGCTTGGTAGAGGCGTGGGTATTGTTGTATTTATTGTTTGGGTGAATTTTCTTATTGCTGCATGGTCTAATGCTGTAAATTTGACTGATGGTCTTGATGGTTTAGCTGCAGGATCTTCGATGATTGCTTTTGCTGGTTATGCGTTGATTGCTTTTTGGGAAAGCTATCATGTGCGTGGTGGCGGTCATTTTGGTTTCTCTTATGCTGTTTCTGATCCTCTTGATTTATCGATTATTGCTGTGTGTGCTGCTGTTGCTTGCTTTGGATTCTTGTGGTTTAACTCTAATCCTGCGCAAGTGTTTATGGGCGATACTGGTTCTTTAGCATTGGGAGGCTTATTTGCGGCGCTTTCTATTGCTACGCATACAGAATTTTTGGCAGTAATTTTGGGCGGATTATTCGTTATGGAAGCAGCTAGTGATGTTATACAAGTTGGCTTCTTTAAAGCTACTCATAAGCGCGTTTTCAAAATGGCTCCTATTCATCATCATTTTGAATTGCTTGGTTGGACGGAAACGAAGGTTGTTGTGCGTTTCTGGATGATTGAGCTCATGTTTGTGCTTTCTGCGCTTATGATGTTTTATGCTGATTGGGCTGGACGTTCAGGTTTACTTATTTAATCTGACTTGACGCATACTGAGCGTAATGAGTACGGCAAATATTCATATGCTTGAAAAAAGAAATAATACTATAACGCAAGCAGTGCCGCATGCAGCATTGTGAACATGGTAACTAATCGGAAGGTTTCAGTATGAATACTGTTATGAATCATGATGCATCTATTTCATCGCAGCTGTGTGCGCGTAATCGTGTATTTCCGTTCCGACGCGTGCTAGTAGCTGGTCTTGGTGTTTCTGGTCGTGGTGCAGTTGACGTGCTGCGTGCGGTTGGTGTTGATTTTCTCACAGTTGATGAGCATAAGCCTGAAGCTGATATTCATGATTTTTCTGCTATCGATTGGTCTGCTATTGATGCTGTGGTGACTTCTCCGGTATTTAATCCGCGTACGCCATTTTTGCAAGAAGCTTCAGCGCATCATATTCCAGTAATGAGTGAAGTTGAATTAGCATGGCGGTTGCGTGTGCCTTCTCAGCGCACAAATCATCCTGCTTCTTGGGTTGGTATTACTGGTACGAATGGTAAAACTTCTACTACTGAAATGACTTCTGCTATGCTTACGGCTTGCGGTTTGGATGCTCCGGCAGTAGGTAATATTGGTAAATCTGTTTCTCGCGCAGCTTTAGAAGCTCGTCATGATGCTTTATGCGTTGAATTAAGTTCTTTCCAGTTACATTTTACTGATTCGTTAGCACTCGATTGTGCTGCTATTACCAATATTGCTGCCGACCATTTGGATTGGCATGGCGGTATGGAAGCGTATGCTCGTGACAAGTCAAAAGTATTTCATAATGTTCGTAAAGCTTTAGTTTATAATGCGCAGGATGCGCGTGTAAGCTCGTTGGCTGCTGCAGCAACAGTAGCTGATGGTTGTAAAAAGATTGGTTTTACGTTAGAAGAGCCTCAAGATGGTGAAATTGGCGTACAGGATGGCTGGATTGTTGACAACAGTGGTGTTGCTGGAGGAGATCCTGGAGTATTGAAGCGTATTGTTGCTTTACGTGATTTGCAGCATTTATGTGAACCTGATGGCACAGTATATCCACATCTACTGGCTGATGCGCTTACTGCTTTAGCGTTGGCTCTTGGTTTAACTGGGAATGTGGATGCTGCAGTTCGTGCTTTATGTGAGTTTGCTCCAGGTGGGCATCGAATTCAAACTGTTGCAACTTTGCCGGCTCAAGATTGCAATCCTTCGCATAATATTCGATTTGTTGATGATTCTAAAGCAACTAATGCGCATGCTGCTGCTGCATCTTTAGCAAGTTTTGCTAATAATTCAGTTGTTTGGATTGCTGGTGGGTTAGCTAAAGGTGGTCATTTTGAAGATTTGGTAGCGCGTCAGCGTCATGTGATGAAGGCTGCAGTAGTTATTGGTGTGGATCAGCGCCCTATTGTTGAAGCTCTTCACTCGCAGGCGCCGAATTTGCCAGTAACACTTGTTGCTCCTGATGGTTCGTCTGCGCAATCGTATAGCAGTGTGGATGATTTGGTGTGTGCGCAAGTTGAAGACCGTTCGCTTATGAATGCTGATTCTTCATTTGGTGAAGCTGTTATGCGTCAAACTATAGAAGCTGCTGGCAGCTATGCTAAACCTGGTGATATTGTGCTGCTTGCTCCAGCATGTGCTTCTATGGATCAATTTGTTTCATATGCTGATCGTGGCAATCGCTTTGCTCAAGAATCTCAACGATGGGTACGTAATCATGGTATTCAATAGTAAGAAGCTCAAGCAGGGGTTACTTTCGCTAGGGCATAAAGTGTCAGAAGTTATGATTCACGATCATATTGAGGCTGATACTGACTCCATTCGCCAAGACAATACTTCCAAGTCAAGCAATACTCGTAAACAGCGGGTAAATTCCATGCGGACTTTTGTAAATAGGTCGTTTAAAAAATCAACTCGTACTCATGCAGGCACTGATACGCCGATGAAACCGGCAGAAGCACCTAAACCTACCAGTCAATCTACTCAGCCTACTCAGCCTACTCAGCCTGCTAAGTCTACTAAGTCTGCTCAGCAACCTGCTACGTTGTATCGTCGCGCAAATCCATTTCGTACTTTTGCTCATATCTTTGCAACGAAAAAAGATTCGTCTTCGCAATCTTCTTTACAACAAGCGCAAGAGTCTGTATTTAAGCAGTATATTGGTTGGCGTAGTGTGACTAATCCACTATGGTGCTTATACGGTATGCGGGTATCGGTTATTGTTTTATCGATTTTTGGCTTATTTATGGTGTTTTCTAGCTCGTCTGTCACCATGATTACATACGGTGTAGCACCTTGGGGTCAAGGCATAAGCCAGACGCTATATTGCATTTTGGGCATGATGGGATACATATTCGCTTCTCGTGTGCCTGTTGCATATTATCGCAGGTATGTTGCTATTATTTATACCGTTTCTGCGGTAGCGCAGTTCCTCACGTTTGTGCCAGGTTTACGTCGAGAAGTTAATGGTAACGCTGGTTGGATTGCATTTGGTCCTATTACTTTACAGCCTGCAGAAATTACTAAACTTGCTCTTTGTATTTGGCTACCAATAGGGCTTCTTGCTGCAAAACGAGCGTATGAACGCGTGCGTATGCGCGCTTATATTCCGGTAGCTGTGGGTCTTGGCATATCGTTGCTGCTTGTTATTGCCGGTAAGGATCTTGGTACTGCTCTTATTATTATTCTTATTGCTCTTATAGCGTTTTATCTTGGTGGGTTCCCTACGCGCTGGTTAATAACAGGCATGATTGTTGCCAGCATTATGGTTGCGTTGCTTGTATTGACTAGTCAAAATCGTATGCGACGTATTCTTGCCACCTTGCATGGTTGTGATGCAAAAGCAGCCAAAGGGGTGTGCTTCCAAGCAATCCACGCGCAATACGCTATGGCTTCCGGTGGTTTACTCGGTGTTGGTATAGGTAATTCTCGAGAAAAGTGGAATTATTTGCCATACGCTCATAATGATTTTATTTTCGCTATTATTGGTGAAGAAATGGGATTTTTAGTTGCTTCTGCAGTAATTTTGCTGTATATCATCATCGGATGGTGCATATTAGCTTCAGCATTGCAAACAGAATCAAAAGTTATTTCTATCACATTAATGTGTATTGCTACGTGGATTGTAGGACAAGGCTTAGTGAATATTATGGTAGTTGTGCAATTGCTGCCAGTAATGGGTGTACCAATGCCGTTTGTATCTGCTGGCGGATCTTCGCTGGTGATGTGCCTAGTTGCAGTTGGTGTAGCGGACGGTTTAATGCGCGCTAATCCACGGCTGACTGCAGCAAAATAGTAGTGATTTTGCCGTGTTTGCGTAGTAATGTCAAGATAGTACAGGTAAACATAGGGGGTAACAATGGATGCTAAGAATGCTCATCATCAAGAAGTGCATATAGTGCTTGCAGGAGGGGGAACTGCAGGTCATGTTAATCCATTACTGGCTGTTGCAGATGCGTTGAAGAAGCAGGAAACACAAGCACATGTCAGTGTTATTGGTACAGCTGTTGGATTGGAAAAAGATCTGGTGCCAGCAGCAGGTTATGAACTTGACACTATAGAAAAAGTACCGTTTCCTCGTAAGCTGAATAAAGACGCGCTTACATTTCCATTTCGTTGGATTCGTGAAAAACGTAAAGTGCGCAGTATTTTAGCTCAGCGTAAAGCAGATATTGTTGTTGGATTTGGCGGCTATGCTGCCGCTCCTGTATACACTCAGGCGCATGCACAACATATTCCCATTGTTATTCATGAGCAAAATGCAAAAGCGGGTATGGCAAATCGTTTAGGCGCGCATTGGGCTACAGCAATTGGAACAGTGTATGAGCATACAGGTTTGCGTACAAGTGAAGGAATAGAAGCTGAACGCGTTGGGTTACCGTTGCGTTCCGCTATCGCAAAGTTGTGCGAACAGTTTGAGCAGGATTATAGTTCAGCTCGAATTGAAGGTGCTCGCCAGCTTGGTCTCGATTTTCGCCGCCCAATTATTCTTGTAACTGGCGGTTCTTTAGGAGCAAAAAGCATTAATCTGGCTGTAGCTCAAGCTTCTAAAGAAATTTTGCAGCATGCGCAAGTCATACATTTAACTGGTCGCGCAAAAGCGGAAGAAGTGCGGAGTATAGTTGCAAAAAATGTTGGAGAATCACGAATAAACGATATTCATCCAAATCATGCTGGATTAGGTGATTATCATATTGCAGAATATTTAGAGCGTATTGACTGGGCTTTTGCTTGTGCGGATTTAGTTATTTGTCGTGCTGGAGCTGGAACTGTTGCTGAAATTTCCGCACTTGGTTTACCGGCTGTATACGTGCCGTTGCCTATTGGTAATGGTGAGCAACGTTTTAATGCAGCACCGGTAGTTCAGGCTGGTGGAGCCATCATGATAAACGACGCTGATTTTCATGCTCAATGGTTGTGCAACGAAGGTCTGTCATTATTGCAAAATAAGCAACAGTTACAAGCTATGCGTAAGCAAGCATGGAACTACGGTATTCGTAACGCTGCAGACGTTATGGCACAGCGTATTCTTGAAATCGCAACAGAAAGCAGAAAGTAATGACGAATCTTCATAGCAATACAACTTTATCGCTTAATAATATTGATTTAAACCCGGTAAAATTCGCATTTGATACTTCACAAACTATATCCAAATTAGGGCGAGTACATTTTATTGGCATCGGCGGTGCTGGTATGAGTGTTCTAGCAGAAATGCTTCACGAAGAAGGTGTAAGTGTTAGCGGATGCGACCGCGAAGCCAATGATCACACTCAACGTTTAGAAGCATTAGGTATTGAAGTAGCAATTGGGCAAAATGCTTCGCATGTTGAGCATGCAAATGTGCTTGTATACTCAAGCGCAATCAAACCAACAAATCCAGAAATTGTGGCAGCATACGAGCACGGTATAAAGTTAGTGCATCGCAGCGATATTCTCGCATTATTACTTGCTGCAAAAACTGGAGTTACTGTTGCTGGCGCACACGGAAAAACAACCACCAGTTCGCTTCTTGCGCATATATTAACCACTACTGGTACTGGTACTTTAGCTGATCCAAGTTATGCTATTGGTGGCTCAATACAAGCAGCAGACGGCACAGTTCTTGACGGTGGTCATGCAGGAAAAGGCAACATTATGGTTGCTGAAGCAGATGAATCCGATGGCAGTTTTGAAAAATATCACCCAAGTATTGCAATCGTAACAAATGCAGAAGCTGATCATCTTGATCATTACGGTTCGAGTGAACATTACCGCGAAGCTTTTGTTGAGCATGTAAGTCACGCTCTCCATCACGTAATAATATGCGCAGACGATGAAGGTGCTCGAAAAGTACTCGAAGCATTACCAGATTCGATTTTACGTACAACAATCGCGTATGGTGATGCTGATTCATGGCGTGCGAAAACTAGCGATCGTGTGCAAACTTTAGCAAAGTTCGCTGAAATCATGCATGAAAGTGAGCAGGCTGGCAGTGGGCGAGAAGTATTTACGCTAGTTTTGCCTCAAAGTATGGTAACTGCTGATGCTGAATCTCGTGTGCTAGTAAAGTTACTTATTCCAGGTTTGCACAATGCGCGTAATGCGTCCGCTGCTATTATTGCTGCAGTATTGCTTGGAATGAATCCGCAGGATGCTGCGCGCGGTGCTGAAAGTTTCCGTGGTGCTTCTCGACGTTTTGATATTCGTGGTTGTGTGAATGGCGTAACGGTGGTGGATGATTATGCGCATCATCCAACTGAAATAGCAGCTCTGCTTCATGCTGCGCGCAGACGGTATCCTTCAGCAAAACTGCGTGTTCTCTTCCAACCACATTTATTCTCGCGCACTCGTGCATTTTCTCGCGAATTTGCACAAGCGCTGGCTTTAGCAGACGACGTAATCGTTACAGGAATTTTTCCTGCTCGCGAAAAGCAGGAAGATTTTCCAAATATTCATGCAGAAACTCTTGTGGACGCTGCAAAATCGCAAAATCTTAATATCAACATTGAAGCAATTGACGATATGCATGAAGCTGCATTGAAATTGACCGCGCGTGCAAAAGCTGGAGATGTTCTTCTCACTGTTGGTGCTGGAAGTGTTACTGCTATGACATCTGTTATGCTTGAAGCATTGTAAGTAGCAATGTATATACGTTGTGTATACGTGTTATATTGCCCATACTGCATGCAGTCACTATGAGTATATTGGTAACGTAAATTGTAAAAAGGTTGCTATGAAAGGTAACGGTATGAGTCGCGTAGTAGTAAGTAAATCGAATGATACTGCTGCAAATAATTCGCATCATCGTACCGTTTCCAGCCTTAATTTAGTTCGTAGTGCAAAATCTCGTACAGCAAAGTCTCGTGTTGCAAAGTCTCGTACAGCAAAATCTTTGAGCTCAAAACCTCGGAGTGCGCAATCTGATAGCACGAAATCTCGCGTTACTGAAAAAAGCAACGCAAAATCGCGTAATATTGCATCACGCATATTCAAATCGCATACTACTAATACTCATATTGCTCAACCTCGTTCCGCCGCATCATTACGTAAATCGCAGCGTGCTCATAGTCAGATGATGAGTCAGCGCACAACGCAAATGCGTATTGTTCATAATCATCATGAACAGCATCAAGATAAGTTTGTAGATGCGCGAAATTTGCCTGGGCTTGATTTTGTGAAAAAAACTTTGAGCCAGAAAACCGGTTCTTTCGGTATGATGACTCGTCCTCATATCGTTGATTTTCGTGAACGTTTAAAAGAACGTAAATCTACTTATTTGCATTTCACGTTTCGTCGACTGATTGCTATACTGCTCGTTATTGTCACCATATCGATTATGGTTTGGCTGCTCTTTTTCTCGCCTCTGTTCCGGCTGACTGCTGATGATATTAGTGTTGCTGGCTCTAACGAGTGGGTGAGTGAAGAAAAGATTGCATCAATCGCTTCAACCCAAGTGAACAAATCGCTGTTTTTAGTATCCTCTCAAGAAGTAATCAACCAGCTTAACGACATTCCTGGTGTTACTGAAGCGAAGGTCGTAAAAGATTTTCCTCATAGCTTGTATGTTACAGTGCATGCGCAACGTCCTGCAGCAATGTTGAAAACATCTGATAATACTATGCTCACTGCTGTTGATGCTAAAGGTCGCGTGCTGAATTCTGTAGCGCACGCTTCTACGCAAGGCATACCAGTAATTGAAGTAGTCGATGTGCAGCGCAGTTTGAATAATTGTGCCGTGCTAGAAGCTGTAAAAATCGTAAGTTCGCTGCCAGAATCGTTGCGTTCGCGCATTACAAAGGTGAGTGCAAAAACGCAGGATTCTGTTGAAACTGAGCTTGGTGATGTAAAGCGAACTATTGTGTGGGGTAATGCTTCACAGCTTGAGTTAAAAAAAGCTATTGTTACTAAAATTATTGATGATTCTAGCAAGATTGGTAATAAGCAGCGTCTGGATGTTTCAGCTCCTGTGCGACCGATTCTTAAGTAGTGTGAGCTTTGTTATTTGCTTCAATAATAATATTGTCAAGCTTTGGTGTATAATAGTAACTCGTGTGTGCCAACGGCGTGCCTTATGTAATAGGCGTGCGGGTTGGGATATCCCAAGTGCCAAAGATAGCGCGCAGTAATGTGTGGCTGGAGGTGCAAGGGCCATCGGGCCGGTGGACTGTGGCTTTTACTCTTTAACCGATTCGTGCGTTAAGGTGTGCTGCAGTGTGGCGGTTTCACCAAATAGAACATAGTAATGAATCGGAGAACTTAAGTTGCCTACGATTGAACAACTCGTCCGTAAGGGACGTCAGGCCAAGCCGAAGAAGTCAAAGACTTTGGCCTTGAAAGGTAGCCCGTTGCGTCGTGGCGTGTGCACCCGTGTGTACACCACCACTCCTAAGAAGCCAAACTCTGCGCTTCGTAAGGTTGCTCGTGTGCGCCTCAGCTCAGGTATTGAAGTAACCGCCTATATTCCAGGCGAAGGTCATAACTTGCAGGAGCACTCCATCGTGCTCGTGCGTGGTGGCCGTGTGAAGGATCTCCCAGGTGTGCGTTACCACATCGTGCGTGGCGCGCTTGATACCCAGGGTGTTAAGGACCGCAAGCAGGGTCGTTCCCTGTATGGAGCAAAGAAGGCGAAGTAAAACATGTCACGTAAAGGACCTGCAAAAAAGCATCAGCTGCTTCCTGATCCAATCTACGGCTCGACCGTCGTGGCTCAGTTGATTAACAAAATTCTTCTCGATGGCAAGAAGTCCATTGCAGAAAACATCGTCTACACCGCTCTTGAGCAGGTGAAAGCTAAGACCGAGCAGGAGCCAGTTTCTGTTTTGAAGCGCGCTCTTGATAACATTCGTCCAAGCCTTGAGGTTCGTTCCCGCCGCGTCGGTGGTGCAACCTACCAGGTGCCAGTTGACGTTAAGCCTGCTCGTGCAAACACTTTGTCCCTGCGCTGGCTTACGGACTTCTCCCGCCTTCGTCGTGAGAAGACCATGGCTGAGCGTTTGGCTAACGAAATTCTCGATGCCTCCAATGGCTTGGGTGCTTCTGTAAAGCGCCGCGAGGATACCCACAAGATGGCAGAAGCAAACAAGGCTTTTGCTCACTATCGCTGGTAATCCACAAGATAATCGGTATCTTAAAGAGCTAAGGATAAAATTATGGCACAAGATGTGCTTAACGACCTGAATATGGTTCGTAATATCGGCATCATGGCGCACATTGATGCTGGTAAAACTACTACCACCGAGCGTATTCTTTACTACACTGGTAAGAATTACAAGATTGGTGAAACTCATGATGGCGCTTCTACCATGGACTTCATGGCTCAGGAGCAGGAACGCGGTATTACTATTCAGTCTGCTGCAACCACCTGCTTCTGGAAGCGTCAGACTCATGACGTTGATGACCGCTACCAGATCAACATCATCGATACCCCAGGCCACGTGGACTTCACCGCTGAGGTGGAGCGTTCCCTGCGTGTTCTCGATGGTGCAGTGGCAGTCTTCGATGGTAAGGAAGGCGTGGAACCTCAGTCTGAGACCGTGTGGCGTCAGGCAGATAAGTATAGCGTTCCACGTATTTGCTTCATTAACAAGATGGATAAGCTTGGCGCAGACTTCTATTACTCCGTCAAGACCATCAAGGAGAAGCTCGGCGCAACCCCACTCGTTATTCAGCTTCCAATCGGTGCTGAAAACGATTTCATTGGTGTTGTTGACTTGATTCGCATGAAGGCTTACGTCTGGAACGACGTTAAGGACGATATGGGTGCTCACTACGACACCGTTGACATTCCTGCCGATTTGCAGGAACGCGCTGAAGAATATCGTGCAGAGCTTATGGATCAAGTTGCTGAAGCTGACGATGATTTGGTTGAGAAGTATCTCGAATCTGGCGAACTTACTGAAGAAGAAATGCGCGCTGGTATTCGTAAGCTTACTATCGAGCGTAAGGCATTCCCAGTAACTTGCGGTTCTGCATTCAAGGATAAGGGTGTTCAGCCAATGCTGGATGCTGTTGTTGACTTCCTTCCAAGCCCAGAGGATGTTCCATCCATTAAGGGCTTCAAGCCAGGCGACGAATCCGTTGAAATCGACCGCAAGCCAGTGAACACCGATCCATTCGCAGCATTGGTCTTTAAGATTTCTACTCATCCGTTCTACGGCAAGCTCGTGTTCGTGCGCGTTTACTCTGGCGAAGTTAAGCCAGGCGATTCTGTGTACGATTCCACGAAGTCCAAGAAGGAACGCGTTGGTAAGATCTTCCAGATGCACGCTGATAAGGAAAATCCTGTAGATTCAGCTGAAGCTGGTAACATCTACACCTTCGTTGGTTTGAAGAACGTCAGCACTGGTGATACTTTGTGCGACGAAAAGAACCCAATCTCCTTGGAATCCATGACCTTCCCAGATCCTGTTATCGAGGTGGCTGTGGAGCCAAAGACGAAGGCTGATCAGGAAAAGATGAGCTTGGCTTTGGCTAAGCTTTCTGACGAGGATCCTACATTCCAGGTTAAGACTGATGAAGAATCCGGTCAGACTTTGATTTCCGGTATGGGCGAGCTTCAGCTTGACATTATCGTTGATCGTATGCGCCGTGAGTTCAAGGTCGAAGCGAACGTTGGTAAGCCACAGGTTGCTTATCGTGAGACGATTCGTAAGGCTGTTATGAACCAGGAATACACTCACAAGAAGCAGACTGGTGGTTCTGGTCAGTTCGCAAAGGTTTTGATGAACTTCGAACCTCTCGACACAGAATCCGGCGAAACTTACCAGTTCTTCAACGAAGTTACTGGTGGTCACATTACCAAGGAATTCATTCCTTCTATCGACGCAGGTGTGCAAGAAGCTATGGAATCCGGTGTATTAGCTGGCTTCCCAGTTGTGGGTGTTAAGGCAACCGTCACCGACGGTCAGACTCACGATGTTGATTCTTCGGAAATGGCCTTCAAGATTGCAGGTTCCATGTGCTTCAAGGAAGCTGCTCCAAAGGCTAATCCGGTAATTCTCGAACCGATTATGGCAGTCGAAGTCCGTACTCCAGAAGAGTACATGGGCGATGTCATGGGCGATTTGAACTCTCGCCGCGGTAGCATTCAGTCTATGACTGATGCAACCGGTGTGAAAGTTATCGACGCTAAGGTGCCGCTGAGTGAAATGTTCGGTTACATTGGTGACCTTCGTTCCAAGACTCAGGGTCGCGCAATGTTCACCATGCAGATGGACTCTTACGCGGAAGTTCCAAAGGCTGTTTCGGACGAGATTATTAAGGCTCAGCGCGGCGAATAAAGCGCACGCTACTTCGGTGTTTTCTGTCCCCGGTCAACGCTAAAATTTCCTACGTTGACTGGGTTCTGGCACCGAAGTGGCACCTAACCCAGAAACCCAGTAATATGTAGCGTGAAGGCTTCACATATATGTGTGAGGCGAACTACGAGACGTCCAGGAGGACAAACACATGGCAAAGGAAAAGTACGAGCGTACTAAGCCGCATGTTAACATTGGTACCATTGGTCACGTTGATCACGGTAAGACTACCCTGACCGCGGCTATTTCTAAGGTGCTGCACAGCGAATATCCTGATCTGAACCCTCAGTATGACTTCGATCAGATTGATGCCGCTCCAGAAGAGAAGGAACGCGGTATTACCATCAACATCGCACACATCGAGTATCAGACCGCTGAGCGTCACTACGCTCACGTGGATGCTCCAGGCCACGCTGATTACGTGAAGAACATGATCACCGGTGCTGCTCAGATGGATGGCGCAATCCTCGTGGTTGCTGCTACCGATGGTCCTATGGCTCAGACTCGCGAGCACGTGTTGCTTGCTAAGCAGGTCGGCGTTCCGAAAATCCTCGTTGCTTTGAACAAGTGCGATATGGTTGACGACGAAGAGCTTATCGACCTCGTTGAGGAAGAGGTTCGTGACCTCCTCGAAGAAAATGGCTTCGATCGCGATTGCCCAGTCATCCGTACTTCTGCTTACGGTGCTTTGCACGATGATGCTCCAGATCACGAGAAGTGGGTAGAGACCGTCAAGGAACTCATGAAGGCTGTTGACGAGTACATTCCAACCCCAGTTCACGATCTTGACAAGCCATTCTTGATGCCAATCGAAGATGTGTTCACCATCTCCGGTCGTGGTACCGTGGTTACCGGTCGTGTTGAGCGTGGTAAGCTCCCAATCAACACTCCAGTGGAGATTGTTGGTTTGCGTCCAACTCAGACCACCACCGTTACCTCCATCGAGACCTTCCACAAGCAGATGGATGAGGCAGAAGCTGGCGATAACACCGGTCTTCTTCTCCGTGGTATCAACCGTACCGACGTTGAGCGTGGCCAGGTTGTGGCTGCTCCAGGTTCTGTGACCCCACACACCAAGTTCGAAGGCGAAGTTTACGTCTTGACCAAGGACGAAGGTGGCCGTCACTCGCCGTTCTTCTCCAACTACCGTCCACAGTTCTACTTCCGCACCACCGACGTCACCGGCGTTATCACCTTGCCAGAAGGCGTTGAGATGGTTCAGCCTGGCGATCACGCAACATTCACTGTTGAGTTGATCCAGGCCATCGCAATGGAAGAGGGCTTGACCTTCGCAGTTCGTGAAGGTGGCCGTACCGTTGGTTCTGGTCGTGTGACCAAGATTCTTGCCTAGTATTTTCTTAACTGAAAGTATTAGCTAAGGCTTAACAAAGACCCCGCGAGGAAACTCGTGGGGTCTTTTGTTGTTTCGTGCGCGACGACCTGCTTGAGCGCATAAAGCGTAGCGCGCGCGAAGGCAATTCGGAGCGCCGAGCTTGCTCAGGGTTGAAAGCACAGTGTGCTTTCAACGCAAGCGAGGTCCGCTTTCGTCTCGATTGACGAAGGCAGGGCAGAATCGTGTGGTGATACTTAGGAACTAGGTTGTGACTGGTGTGCGCTGACGAACTGCTTTCGCGCTTATTCCTCACGGCATAGCCGTTCGGCTGATTTGCGAATCGACGACTTCGAGCTGCATAATGCGCGAGAAGTCACTTCGATTCGCTGAGCTTGCTCAAATTGAAAGCACGGTGTGCTTTCAACGCAAGCTCAGTAGCGAGCGCGTTACCCGCGCGAGCGTTAAGCACACTGTGCTTCACAATTGAGCCAAATCACGCTTTGAAGGAGGTTGAAATCCCATTGATTTCAACCTCGTTCAAAGCGCCTGCTTGAGCGCATAATAGAAAAACCCTGCCGAACGAATCAGCAGGGTTTTTGTGTTTAGAAAATCAGAACTACTAATCTCTACTATCTCCAAGCAATTGGAGGAGATAAATGAACATGTTAATGAAGTCCAAATAAAGCTGGAAAGCGCAGAAAATCGACAGCTTCTTCACCATTTCTGGCTGATTTGCATACTGCTCAAGGAGTGAGCGAGTTGCCTGCGCATCGTAGGCAGTTAAACCAGCAAAAATAAGAACTCCAATAGCCGCAACAATTCGTAATACGCCTGCACCAGGAGCCACAAACATTAAAATAACTTGCGTAATAACTAATACAACAAGCGCAACCATAAGAATTGGTCCTGCTTTAAGCAAATCCTTTTTTGTAGTAAGCGCAAGCATCGTCAAGCAAAGGAAGAATCCAGCAGTTAATGCAAACACGAGAGCAATCGAACCAAGGCTAAACGCCATAAAAATAGTGCTCAGTGTAAATCCAGTTAATGCTGAATAAGCATAAAACAGAACGCGTGCAGTGGTAGTGCTCATTTTCATAATGCGAGTGCCCATGAAAATAGATATAACAATTTGTGCGCCGATAAGTAAAATCCAACCCCAGCCGTGAGTTGCAATCATAAACTGAGAGAATAAATCCGTAGTTTGCGTAAGCATTGCAACAAGTGCAGTAACGATAAGCCCGAGCGTCATTTCTCCGTAAGTGCGGCTTACCGAAACTCTTTTTGCTTCTTCAAAAGCATATGTGGCTTGAGTATCGACGACTTCAGGAGTGCTGCTCCTGTAATAATCTTGTGTAAAGTTTGCCATTGTTTCTCCTTAACAGCAATGAAATAAAACGCTGTCAAGACAACGTTCTCACAATATTCTAACTAATACATCTTAAAAAATACTAAAAATAGCACCATAATTTACTACATTTGTGCCAAACAAACGCACTCGTAAAAAGGTGTTTATGCAAAGCATGTTTGCATAAACACCTGCCATACAGTTGAGCTATATCTTATAATCTTACACTCTGCTATTTGGTGCTTCTTCAACACGAGGAGCGCCGTTAATGTCGCGATGAATACCTTGCATTTGCGCTTCAATATTTTGCAGGCTACGTGCACAGTCAAGCAAAGTTTGCGAATGCTCAGCTAACTTAGCATCTGGCAAACCGGCCTTATATCGCAAAGCATGCTCCAAGCTAGCCCAATAATCCATTGCAATTGTGCGGAACTGCACTTCGACTGGCGTGTAGTGTGCTCCTGATGACAAAAATACTGGCACAGCATAAATCACATGTAAACTGCGATATCCATTTTGCTTAGGATTTTTAATGTAATCCTTAACTTGCAATACTTGGATATCGGTTTGCTTAGAAAGATATTGTGCTACAGAATACACGTCATCGCGGTAGTTACAGATAACGCGGATGCCTGCAACATCGAAAAGATTGTCCCGTATAGAACGAGTAGAAATGTCGAGATGACGACGCTGTAACTTTTCAAAAATCGAGTGTACAGATTTTAAGCGACGTTCCATATGATGAATCGGATCATGCGAAAAACGAACTTGAAACTCACTGTCAAGAATCTCAAGCTTCGTGCTGATTTCGTACATCGCGCCTTCGTACACTTGCATCATGTTCACAAATTCGTCGATTTGATCTTCCGGCAGTGTTGGCGCATTACTTTTACCACACTGAGGACAATGATGCTCAGTGTTATTATGGGTATTGGTTGTATTGTTGCTGTTTGCTTCGTTCATTGTTTCGTTACTATGAAGACGAGCGTACAGCTCTGCTGCGTTTACACGGTTATGACGATCAAGTATCACATTTTTCTATCATACTCGCGACACTGCTCAGTAACGTATATGCGTGATTTTTTAAACTCACCATTGCATCGACTATATTGCGGCAAACATTTCTTTTACACAATATTTTGGTTAGCTTTTTACGAAATGTTTTACGAAATGTTTTACGAAATGTTTTATGAAACGTTCAGGAAAGGGGTATGTGTCGATAATATAGCGGTAGAATAGCGATACTAGCGATACTGTAGCACTGGTAACAGTAACTCTATAACGCTATGTACTACACCGTAAGTTTGCGTGCGAATCCGAGGAGCATATTGTGATCGAAAATAAGTATCATCACGTACCGAAGGTGATATCAATCGTAGGACCTACGGCTTCTGGCAAAACAAGTCTCGGTATTGCTTTATCAAAAAGATTACATGAATGCGGTGTATGTGCGGAAATCATCAACGCAGATGCATACCAAATGTACAGGCATATGGACATTGGCACAGCGAAAGCGAGTGCTAAAGAGCAGGCAGCAGTACCACATCACTTACTTGACATTATTGATCCGGAAGAAACAATGACAGTCGCGCGCTTTCAAACATTAGCGCGACAATGCATTCATGATTTGCAGTCACGCGGAGTGAGACCGATTTTAGTTGGCGGTTCGGGATTGTATGCGCGCGCCGCTGTGGACGATATTACATTCCCGGGTACAGATGCGACTATTCGTGCGGCTTTAGAAGAACGAGAGCACAAAGAGGGGGCTGATGCGCTATTTGCAGAGTTGCGGCAGAAAGATCCTGTGGCGGCAGCTCATATGGATGCTCGCAACCCTCGACGCACTATTCGAGCGCTTGAAGTGATTGAACTTACTGGTAAGCCTTATTCTGCAACGCTTCCACAGTACAAGTATGTGATCGATTGTGTGCAAATTGGTTTGGATTTACAGCGTGAAGATTTAGATCAACGCGTGGAATTACGGACGCAATTAATGCGAGAACAGGGGTTTGTGGACGAAGTGCGTGCAATCCGTGGACGATTAGGCGTGACTGCTGCTCGCGCGCTCGGATATCAACAGATTATAGATTATTTAGACGGCGTTTGGAGTGAGGATGAGGCTTTTGCGGATATTGCGCAAAAGACGAAGCGACTTGCTCGCAAGCAGATGGGCTGGTTTGGTAGAGATGCGCGTATTCACTGGCTGGATGCGTTGCGACCAGATTTGGTGGACGCTGCACTTGCTCTGGTAGATGCGGCCGATGCAGGGGAGTTTGATGACGCGAGTGCTGATGCAACGCAGCATCATTTAGGAACACTCGAGTAGAAGCGTTGAGAATTAGTTAAGAATTAGTTGAAAATTAATTGACGATTTCTGCAGTTTTGTTTAGTTTTAGTTGGCGTTGGTAGTTGTGATTTAGTTTGGTGCAGCGTGTGCAGAAGTGCGACTGCAAGTCGGATGCTCGTCATCAGCAGGAACAGTATTGCACAGCTACGAGAACGCTGTCAGCAAGCGGCATTGTTGTTTAAAGCCTTTGCTACAAATAACGCAAGTTTAGTCATTGTTGTTCTCGCTCTTTTTGAGCATAAACCGTGCGTATCGAGCATCCCGTTCCGTCTTTTTCTTAGCAAGATCTTCTTTATTCATTTCAATCGCGCGCTCGTAAATTTTCAGCAATTCCTGCGCTTGACTCTTAAAATCGTTATTCTTTGAATACTCAAGTACGTTCTTCTTAAGCTGCGCCTGCTCAGCTTCGCTCATATTTAAAACTTTACTAAAAACAGTCTTAAAATCTTCACGAGTATCCCACTGATACCCGTTTTGACCACTAATAATCTGGTTTTCATTCGGTAAATCATGTTTTACCAGTGCAAACAAGCCGGAAGCCATTGCTTCAAGCATGGAAAGCGAATGCATCTCGGAAAGTGAGGCAGTAGTGTAGTAGTCCATTGCATGCAAATACTTTGGTATTTCAGTATGTGCAATTGGTCCGAGCAAGTAAATTCTATCGTCAAACCCGTTAGAAGATACGCGTTCGCGCAACGACTCTAAATCCGGACCGCCGCCAATCACAAATAATCGTGCTTTTTCTCGAGGAAAATCACAATACATAAAGTTATCAATCAGTTCTGCAATATTTTTTTCAGCACCAATTCTGCCAACGAACACGAACAGCTTAGTTGAGTCCGAAACACCATATTTTTCGCGGAAAGCTTTACGGAAGGCAAGACGTTCTGGGGTAGGTAAGAATTGCTTATATTCTACTGCATTGTTCAGTACAACAACTTTTTTATCAACCTTCTGACGGTCGATATAAGCTTGCGCCTTAGCAGACATACTTGTAATAATTGTGGCATTCTTTGAGAAACGCATAAAATATTTCGCCGAAAGATTGCGTGAGAACTCAGTAAAATGCTTCAAACCAATGTAAAACAGGAATTTATCGTACTCTGTGTGAAGTGTGTAAATAACAGGAATATGCTCCTTCTTAGCCACTTCCAAGCCGATTTCACCAATACCGAATTCATTTTGGATATGAATAACATCTGGCTTAAAGTTGAGCGGGAATTTTTTACGCATATTGCCAATTGGAAGTGCTACGCGATATTTATAAAGCTTTTTCAATAAGATGCCAGGAACATAGACGACGCCGTCTTCAAGCTTAGTTTTACGCTGTTTTTCAGAGCCGACTGTTACAACCAGCACTTCATGACCAAGCTCCTCATACATTTTCTTGAGCATGTAAGACTGTGTTGCAACGCCATTAATGTATGGTGGATATGTTTCAGTAAAAATCGCGATTTTCAAAGTTTCCTCCGGTTGCATACACGCATACATAGCATCAGTATTGCGTAAGTATCTTGTGTACTCAATTGTGCCACATGTGGTGAATTTTGAGTTAATTTTGTAGTATTTTTTAGTGATTTTGGTGATTTGTAGTTGTTTTTTCGCGTTTTTACTTGATTTTAGTGTCGAATGGTAACGTTTACGCTAACTGCAGCACCTTTTTCGAGTGTGTGTTTAACAGTGCAACCTTTGGAAATATGGCGTTCCATACGCTCTTTCAGTGCGGCAGCGTTTTCTTCATTGAGTGCTGGTTTTGTTGAGGTTGCGTCGACTGTAACGTCTTCTTGGAAACGCAAGTAAGTTCCTTCTTCCGCATCGTACGTACCATTTACTACTACGCGCGCTCCAGCACCCTCACCGACCGCGTGTTCTACAGCGTACTGGCTACTGAGTGCAGTGCAGCCTGCTAGCGCAATTTGCAATAGTTCAACTGGAGTAAACATGCCTTCGCCGCGACCAAACTTGAGGCTCGCACCATCGTCGCTGTGTGCTTCCCATGTGCCATCTTCGCTACGTTCAACCCACAATCTTCTAGACATTTTTGCTCCTTTGCTGCAATCGTGTTTCTTCATGTTATCGTAAGGATTGTAACTTTGCGCTCAGTTGTCGAAGTTAGCGTTTTGCGCGGTAGGCATATGGTTTTACGAGCGCGATTCTTTAAATTTATTATCGCTTTGTTACCATGGCAGCATGGCTTTAACAGAAGAAGAACTTGCCGCAATTCGCGCGCGCATACCACAAAAACCGCTTTCCAACATTCCAACTCCTTACGAGGATTTAGTGCGAAAAATCCTTACGGAAGGCACTTTAAAATCAGATCGCACCGGCACTGGTACAATCTCACTTTTTGGTCAGCAAATCCGCTTTGATATTAGCAAATATTTTCCGCTTATCACTACAAAAACTGTGTTTTTCAAAGGACTTGCGTACGAGTTGCTTTGGTTCCTTAAAGGTTCAAGCAATGTGCGCTGGTTGCAAGAAAATGGCGTTCATATTTGGGACGAGTGGGCGGACGAAAACGGCGATTTAGGTCCTGTTTACGGCGTGCAGTGGAGGAGTTGGCCGGCGCCGACGGCGGAAAATCCAAACCGCACAATCGACCAAATCGCAAACGTTCTGGATCTTATGAAGCATCATCCAGATTCTCGCCGCATGATTGTTAGCGCTTGGAATCCTGCGGAAGTTGAGCATATGGCGTTGCCGCCTTGCCACTCGCTTTTCCAGTTCTACGTTGCCGACGGCAAGCTTTCCTGCCAGCTTTACCAGCGTTCTTGCGACATGTTCCTCGGCGTGCCGTTTAATATTGCGTCTTATTCGCTTTTGACGATGATGATGGCTCAGCAAGCGGGTCTTGAGCCGGGCGAATTTGTGTGGACGGGCGGCGACTGCCATATTTACGATAATCACGTTGAGCAGGTGCTTGAGCAGCTTTCGCGTGAGCCATACCCGTATCCGCAGCTTGAAATTCGTAAAGCGGATTCGATTTTTGATTACGATTACAGCGATTTTAAGGTTGTTGATTACAAGCATCATCCGACGATTAAAGCGCCGGTTGCAGTGTGATGTAGTTTGATTTTCGTATGATTTATTCGCGATTTAGCTTTGATTTAGCGTGATTTAGCTTTTAGGGGGCGAAAATGGAAAGTAGCGTAAGTGCGCTGAATAATTTTCCGGTGCGACTGATTTGGGGCGAGGCTTTCGGTTTAGACGGCAAGCCAGGCGCGATGGGCGTGAACGGCGGTATGCCGTGGCGACTTTCGCCGGATTTGCGCTATTTTAAGGCGATGACAATCGGTTGCCCTGTGATTATGGGTCGCGGTACGTGGGATTCGATGCCGCCGAAATTCCGTCCGCTGCCGGGTCGCGAAAATATTGTGGTTACTCGAAATCCTGATTTCGTAGCAGATGGCGCTCGTAGTTTTACTAGCATTGATTCGGCTTTGGATTACGCGCGTGAATGGCTGGAAAATAAGGAAAAGCTGGAAAATAAAGAAAGCGCATCTCAAGACGCAACTCAAGACTCGCCTTTAGACGGTCCAGCAATCTGGGTTATTGGCGGAGCTGCAATTTTGCGAGAAATGCTTGCAAATTACCACGCGGACGCAGCTTACGTAACGCAAATCGACGCGAAAGTTGCAGCGGACACGTTTGCTCCGAACATTCATGCGTTGGTTGATGCCGGAAAATGGCATGTTGCGCGCGAAGGTGAGTGGCAGGAAGCGCCGCTGAAGGTTGGTGGCGAAAGCAATCCTGCGCGATATCGTTTTATGGTATATGAGCCTGCGCAGTAAACGAGGAATCGTGAAGTAATCTGCAGAATGTAAAGAATCTATAAATCACGAAGAATCTATAAATCGCAAAGTAAACGAGGAAATATGACTGAAGAATCAAGCAAAATCAAAGTAGACGCGCGTCACCCATACACAGTGATGACGGTTTGCACGGGCAATATTTGTCGCTCGCCTATGGCGGAAATTGTGCTGCGCAACGAATTCCAGTTGAGGGGATTGGGTGACGTTGTGGCGGTACGTTCCAGCGGAGTTAGTGACGAAGAATACGGGAATCCGATTGACAGACGTGCTCAGCGTGAGCTTACAAAGCGCGGATACAGGCTGCCGGTTTCGCATTTTGCGCATCGTATTGAAGCGGACGAAATTGCGGAAACGAACTTATTTTTGCCAATGACTGCATCACATATGCGATCGTTATTGCGTCTACTTCCTGCAGAAAAGCGCGAGTTGGTGCATATGTATCGTGCTTTTGATCCGTCGCTTCCAAAGCCGCAGCCTGGTCGCGAGATGCTGCTCGACTTGGCAGATCCGTGGTACG
>NZ_KQ956852.1:28655-36474 GCF_001546485.1 Gardnerella vaginalis
CGGCCCGCACGAGTTTGAAGTTGCGATGGATCAGGTTGAGCAGTGCGCGCCTTATATCGTTGATTGGGTTGCTGCTCGCATTGAGAGGGCTAACTAAACTAAGCGCTCCAAACGTGCGCGACTTTTCTCGTGTTTGTAGGGTTTGGCGTGGTGTATCGCTCCAAATGCGCGCAACTTTTCTCGCATTTGGAGGGTTTTGTCTGGCATATTGCTCCAAACGCGCGCAACTTTTCTCGCGTTTCCTCATGTTTGCGGACATAGTTGCGTGCATAGTTTGGGTATAATTTAGATATAGTTTTACAGGCATCAATTACTGCTCTGTTACTTTTATTCGGGAGGATTTATGGCAGGTTTGGCTGTCGAAGACGTGCGCGCTCGCGTGCAAAACGCTTGGAATGACGTAGTTTCTGTGTTGAATAAGAAGATTTCGCTGGCTGCTGTCTCTGCTAAGGGCATTGATGGTGAGCATATGCGCAAGTCCGCGCAATACGTGGCCGGGGTATTGCGTGAAGTTGGTATTGACGCGCGCGTCGAGCAGTCCACAAATCCGGACGGCACTCCAGGTGCTTTTGAAGTAGTCGGCTCGCGCATTGTAAACCCAAGTGCACCAACGGTTTTACTCTACGCTCACCACGACGTGCAACCAGTGCCAGATCCATCTGAGTGGAACACGAACCCATTTGAAGGCAAGGAGATTGACGGTCGCCTCTACGGACGTGGATCTGCAGACGATGGCGGCGGAATCGCAATTCACTACGGAGCTTTGTGCGCACTTAGTGACGATTTGCGCGTAAATATTAAAGTCTTTATTGAAGGCGAAGAAGAAATGGGCTCGCCAAGCTTCATTCCGTTCATTGAGTCACATAAAGATGAGTTTGAATCCGACGTAATCATCGTGGCTGATTCAGGTAACTGGTCTGCCGAAATCCCAAGCCTCACAACGAGTTTGCGCGGAAATACCGACGTGGACGTAAAAGTTAAAGTTCTTGGCCATCAAGTACATTCCGGTCAGTTCGGCGGCCCAATTTTGGATGCTTACACGTTAGCTTCCATGCTTGTTGCATCGCTTTACAACGAGGCTGGCGACTTGGCTGTGCCTGGAATTAAAGCAGAGGAGCCAGTTGGCGGTTTGCAGCGCGATTTAGACGAAGCGCAGGTGCGTGCCGACGCTTCCGTTGTTGATTCTTATAAGCTTGCCGGCACCGGCTCTCTTGCCGCGCGCATGTGGACTAAGCCGAGCCTTACGGTAATCGGCATGGACGCGCATCCTGTTGAGGGCAGTTTTAATGTGATTGCGCACGAAACTAAGTTGCGTCTTTCGCTTCGTACCGCGCCTTCGCAGCGTCCGGAAGAAGCGCAAAAAGCGTTGTGTGACTTCTTGGTATCTCACGCGCCTTTTGGTGCAGAAGTTACTGCAGAGCCGATTGATAACGGCATGGGCTGGGCAATGGACCCAGATGCTGTTGCAACGAAGGATGCGCTCGCTTCTATGCGCGATGCTTTCGGTGTGGAGCCGGTAAATAAGGGCGAGGGTGGTTCGATTCCGTTTATTCCGGAGCTTCAGCGCATCTTCCCGAAGGCGCAGGTGCTGGTGACGGGTCCGGAAGATCCTAAGTCCAATGCGCACAGTCCGAACGAGTCGATTTCGTTGCCGGGATTGCGCGGAAATATTGTTACTGAAGCTCTGCTTTTGGATCGATTGGGCGAGTAATTCTGGCTAATTTTGCGCGTAGGCGGCATAAACTTTGCAACGCTGTAAAGTTTCTGCCGCTTTTTCGTACGTAACCGACTTTTTCTTTACACGTGCGTAAAGTTTATGTCGTTTCCGTCGCGCCTGTATGCGTCTAGTCTGTTGAGTAATCTGCAAACATGACATGGAATCCATTTGCAAAGAAATCCGCAGCCAACGAAACGACAGTCGGCGCGTCGACTCGTTCGGAATCAGCATCGGAATCAGCTCCGAAATCTCGCGAAAAAAATGCGCCTACTCCTAAGCGTAGTGCGGCACAGGCACAAAATCTTCGTCCGCTTGTTCCTGCTGATCGTAAGGCGAGTGCAAAGCAAGCGCGCGCTCGAATAAGGGAGCGCGAAAATATTCAATATGAAGCAATGCGTACCGGAGATGTGGCTCATATGCCAAAGGTAGAGCAGCTTCCATGGCGTGTATATATTCGCGATTATGTGGATGCACGCTTTAATATTGGTGAATTTTTCGTACCAGTTGCAGTTGTGATTATGGCTTGCTTATTTGCATTTTCGCAGTTTATGACGGTGTACATCGTGCTCGCTGTGCTGTTATATACGTATTTATTTGCTTCGGTGATTGACATGTTCATTATGTGGCGCAAGTTGCGTAAGGAATTGGTTCAGCGTTTTGGTGATGTTGCAGTGTCTCGTAAGTCGCGATCGGGTATGTATGCGTGGAGTCGTGCGATGCAGATGAGGCGCTGGCGTTTGCCGAAACCGAGCAGCCCAAAGCGCGGAAATTGGCCGAAGTAAGCGAAAATAAGCAAAAGTAAGCGAAAATAAATGATATTGTATGCAATAATGTAACGATATTGTATGCAATAATTTATTAATATTTGCACAATCGACTATTATTATTTGAGATAGTGTAAAAAATAAGCGCAAAAATAAGCGCGCAACAATAACTCAATAACTCAATAACTCAAGAATAGGCGAATATCAGGGGATAAACGCATGGCACAAGGTAAAGCACAAAGTAAAGCACAAGGTGCATCACAAAATGCGAAGCAATCTGTAAAAAAGCAGGGTATGCTTTCACAGATTATCCGTATTTACAAGTACACGCATGCGGATGATAAGCAACTGCCGCTATGGCTGGCTGTGGCATTTGTGGTGCCAATAGTTGTAGCTGTAGTGGCTGGCTTGGTGCTGCGCTGGTCAATAGTAACGTGGGTTATGATGATTATTACAGCGGTGATGGTTGGTTTGCTGCTGTTTACGTTTGTGCTTACGAAGCGCGCAGATAAAGTTGGTTACGCAAAGTTAGAGGGTCGCCCAGGAGCGGCAGCTGGCATTGTTTCAGCTATTAACAAGGGTGGATTTACTTTTCCACAGCAACCTGTGTGGGTGGATCCTCGCACGAAAGATGCTATTTGGCGCGGTACTGGTTTTAATGGAATTTTCCTTATTGGTGAGGGCAATTATGAGCGTTTAATGCATGCGATGGATCGTCAAGAGCATGCTATAAAAAGCGTAACTGCAGGATCCAATATACCTGTCTACCGTATGGCTGTTGGCAATGGTGAAAACCAGGTGAAGCTTAAGGAATTGCGCGGAAAAGTATTGCGTGCAAAAACCTTACAACCTGTGAAACATAAGTTCGCTTTGATGGATAAGATTCATCCAAACCGCCGCTTCTTCCTCACGAAAACAGAGTTAGCGATTTTGAATGAGCGTTTGCGTACATTGCAAAGCAAGAGTGGTTTCGGTATTCCAAAAGGTATTGATCCGACTCGTCCGCAGCGTATTAGCCGTCGTGCGATGCGCGGTAAGTGAGTTTTTTGAAAATAGGATGATGAGCGTGCGTAAGTGCTGTTTGTTCGGTGCTTACGCACGTTTTTTTATTGTTGTACATTGCTCCAAATGTGCGCAATCTACCTCGCATTTGGAGAGTTTGGGGTTGCTTATCGCTCCAAGCGTGGGGGATTTGTCTCGCGTTTGGAGGGTTATTTGTTGTGTGGCGCTCCAAATGTGGGGGGGGATTTGTCTCATGTTTGGAGGGTTGGCGTCGACGCAGTGCCGTACAATCGTCAATCGACACGGGTGCTTTGTGTTAACGCGTTTGTGTGTGTTCGTTTGCGCAGAGCTGAGAAGAAACCGCTTGAACGTGAATCCGGGTAGTACCGGCGCACGGAGGTCTATTTTTCCCGTGCCTGAAAAGGTGTTGCAAAGTGTACCGCAGCACACAACAAGAAAGGCACATTTTTTATGTCAGAAGAAAATTATCAAGTAAATATGCAGTGGCGTGTTGCTGATATTGCAGTTGCATCAGTTATTGGTGTTGTTTCTGCTTTTATTTATTGGGTTGTCGCTGTATTTTATGCTGTTCCTTGGGCTGCACTCGACAACATTGTTCCAGGTTTTGGCGGTCTTATTAATGGTCTTTGGCTTTTTGCCGCTCCTTTAGCTGCTGTTATCGTGCGTAAGCCGGGTGCTGCCATTTATGCAGAAGTTGTTGCTGGTGTGCTTGAAGCTTTGATGGGCAACCAGTGGGGTGGTGCTGAAACCTTCGCTATTGCAGTGGTGCAGGGTCTTTTTGCTGAGATTGCTTTCATTATTTTTGCTTACAAAAAGTGGAATTTGAACACCATGATTCTTTCTGGCGCATTGACTGGTATTGGCTGCTGGGGCTACACTTTCCTCGGCAAGTTGCAGGGTATTGACGTTTTAGGTAAGTATGGTCTCCCATACCTCGTCAGCACTGTGGTATCCGGCATTGTTATCGCTGGTATTTTGATGTGGTTCCTGTATTTGGGAATTGCTAAAACTGGCGCACTTGATCAGTTTGCTTCTGGTCGTGAAGCTCGCGCTTAATTACTTAACTACTTAATTACTAAATCTCTCTATAACTCAATATAAAAAACGAAAGTTTCTTCGCTGCGTAGAAGCGAATGCAACAATGTTTTTACTATGAGAAGTTAGTACTATGAGAAGTTAGCAAAATTGCTAAGTTAAGAGAAGCTAAGAAGTAGAGAAGTTAAAAAGAAAAGTTAAGAAGTAGAGAAGTTAAAACTAAAGATTATAACAAAACTAAAGATTATAACTGAATATTAAAAACTAAACACCTATCATTGCCATAAAGGATTTACTATGCCTGATGCTGCTCAACCAGCAGTTGCTGAAACGGATGCTATGAATTTTGCAGATTCTGCGAAGGCATCTTGCATGCGTAAAGCTGAAACTTTCCTTCCGACAGCTTCGCGCGATAATAACGCTAGTAATAGTAGTAATGCTAGTAATGCTGAGCTTAGTTTTAAGAATTGGGGTTATCGTCATGCTTCCCGACGCAACTTTGCTGTGCGCGGATTAAACCTCACAATTCATGCTGGTCAGCGTGTGCTACTGCTGGGTGCATCAGGCATTGGTAAATCCACGATTTTAAGTGGTGCTGCTGGGCTGATTGGCAATGATGTTGTAGTTAAGAATAGTCTTGAAAGCAGTGCTATTAATAGTTCTTCTAGTTCTTCTAATTCTTCTAGTTCTTCAAACAATTCTGCTCATAATATGGTTTCTGCGAAATCACAGCGGGCTGTGCTTGTTGAAGACGCTGACGGTGGTGTGAGCGAGGGATGCGTGCTGGTTGATGGTATACCAGTTCGTAAGGCGCGCGGCAGAGTTGGGTTGGTTTTGCAAGATCCGGATGCACAGGCAATTTTCCAGCGTTTGGGTGATAACGTTGCGTTTGGTCCGGAAAATATGAACGTTCCGTGCAGTGAGATTTGGAGTCGTGTGCGCGAAAGTCTTAAAAAAGTTGGCTTGGATGGCTTGCAATTGCATCGTGCGACTGCTCATTTAAGCGGCGGCCAGTTGCAGCGTTTGGCACTTGCTGGTGCGCTTGCTATGCAGCCGAGCGTGTTGCTTTTGGATGAGCCGACTGCGAATTTGGATCCGGATGGCACGCAGCAGATTGTGGGTGCTGTTCGCGCGGTTTTGGATTCGACGCGTGCCACAATGGTGCTTGTGGAGCATCACGCGGAGCCGTGGATTGATATGATTGACCGCGTGGTAGTGCTTGGGCTTAAGAATGATGAAGCTGCGAGCGGAAAAGCTGCGAACGACGAAAGCGTTCACGACGACGATATTGCGCGCGCTGCTTCTTCGCGCACAGTGATTGTGGCGGACGGCACGCCAGACGATGTGTTTACGCGCACTGATTTAGATTTTGAGGATCTTGGTATTTGGCTTCCGGAGCGTTACAAGCGCAACGCAAAATCTTCCGCAAGTAAATCTTCCGCAAGTAAATCTTCCGAAAATGCAGCATCTTCTGAAAAATATTACGAAAACTGCGATCCGGCAGAAGGCTACGGAGAAGTGCTGCTTTCCACAAGGGATCTCGCAATCAGCCATAATAGTGAGCCGATTGCTAAGCACATCAATCTTGAGTTTAGAGCCGGGCAGATTACAGCTTTGGTTGGTGCGAACGGTGCTGGAAAGTCAACGCTTTCGCTCACTTTGGCAGGTCTTTTGCCGGCAGTAAGCGGTGAAGTTGTGGCGAGTGATGCTCTTGCTGAAGGTACAAATGGCACGGATCCAATGAAGTGGAAATCGCCAGATTTAGCGAAACGAATTTCTTACGTTTTCCAGAATCCAGAGCACCAGTTTGCGTGTGGTTCGGTGCTTGATGAGGTTATGTTAGGACCGCTTCGCACAGGGGTTTCAGCGGATGAGGCGCGCGCGAAGGCTGAGGAGTTGCTGAAGCGATTCCGTTTGGCTCGTTATGCGAAGGCGAATCCGTACACGCTTTCGGGAGGTGAAAAACGACGCTTGACTGTGGCAGCTTCTCTTGCTGCGGCTCCGCGTGTGCTGATTTTGGATGAGCCGACTTTTGGTCAGGATCATAAAACTTGGTTGCAGATTATTCGTTTGATTGCAAGCCTTCGCAGCGAAGGCGTGAGTATTATTGTGGTGACGCACGACCGCGAGTTGGTTGAGGCTCTTGGAGCACGTTTAGTTGAGTTGGTGGCGGATACTGAAGTAAGCAAGAATGCTAACGAAAGCAAGAATGCTAACGAAAGTGGGGAAGATTGTGCTTCTGTAGTAGATTCTGATGCTGTGAGTGGGGAATTAGTTGCTGTTGCTTCCCAAAAAACTCGAGTAAGTGGTGAGCGTAAATCGTCTGCCGCACTTTCTGCTACTACTAGCGCAACTGAAATTTCGCGCATTAAAGTGAGCGCTGTCAATAATCGCAATGAGGAAGCGAAACTTTCTAGTCGTTCACCGCTTCTTGCGTCAATGAACCCTGTATTTCGCATTTTTGGAGCGTTCATTGCCTCCATACCGCTGTTATTTACTCTTGATTGTGTTTCAGCGTCTATAGCTTTGCTGCTGGAATTTGTGATTTTTGCGTGCATAAAGCTTCCGCCTTGGCGTGTGATTCGCCTTTCGTGGCCTGTGTGGGTGGGGGCGCCAACGTCCGCGCTCACTGTGCTGTTATACGGTAAAAGTGGTGGAAATACTTGGTTCCAGTGGTGGCTAATGCATGCTACGGATCGCTCAGCAATGCTGGCTGTGGCAACGTCACTGAGGATTTTGGCGATTGGTATTCCTGCGATAGTAACAGTGATTGGCATGGATGCTACAGATTTAGCGGATGCTTTTAGCCAAGTGCTGCATTTGCCGGACCGCTTCGTGTATGGTGGTTTGGCTGGAATCAGGCTGTTTGGTGTGTTGCAGGATGATTGGGCGGCGCTGACGGCATCGAGGCGTTCGCGCGGTTTGGGTGATGAGCATCGCGTGAGGGCTTTCTTCCCTCAGTCGTTTGCATTACTCGTACTTTCGATTAGGCGTTCGACAACCCTTGCTACGGCTATGGAAGCGCGCGGTTTTGGTGGAGTTGGAGCGCGTTCACATGCGAGGGTGAGTAGCGTTCATGCGCGTGACTGGTGGTTCCTGGTTGTGTGTGCGCTTGTGCCGTCGGTTGCTGTTGCGGCAGCGCTTTACTTCGGCACTTTCGCCTTCCTTGGTGGCGCGTGATAGCGCGACGACCTGCCGAAGCGCTTAAAGCGTAGCGCGCGAAGGCAATTCGGAGCGTGAGCTTGCTAAAGGTTGAAAGCACAGTGTGCTTTCAACGCAA
>NZ_KQ956852.1:36574-47930 GCF_001546485.1 Gardnerella vaginalis
GTGCTTTCAACGCAAGCGAGGTCTGCCTTCGTTTCGATTGACGAAGGCAGGGCAGGCTGGTGTGGTTGTTTATTGGAAATTTAGTTGTGTTTTGTGTGCGCTGACGACCTGCTTTCGCGCTGCGATTTAGCGCGCGAAAGCAATTCGGAGCGGAAACTCGTTCAAGTTGGAAGTCCAGTGGACTTCCAACGCGAGTTTCGTAAGCGAGCGCTTATAGCGCGAGTGTTATCTCGCGTTTGGAGGGTTTGGTGTGGTTTATTGCTCCAAACGTGCGCAGCTTTTCTTGCAGTGCATCCTCACTAGCGTGTATACTTTCTCGAGTTGCGGGCTTGTAGCTCAGTGGATAGAGCGTCTGCCTCCGGAGCAGAAGGTCGTGGGTTCGAACCCCATTAAGCCCACTTTTGATTTTCTACTTATCGTCGCTTTGGTCTCGCCTGCCTATTCCCTGCTTTTCCCGTAGCGTTGTAGAATATTTGCATATGCGCTGGTGCATTTAAAGAGTCATCGAATGCTATTGGGGTAGTATTCGCAAAATAAACGATATTTATCCATAGTTTGGAAAAGGGGAAGACGTAGTAATGGATAAGCAATGCGATTCGGATATAAAGAAAGCACGTGTAATTAATAAATTACCTGTAAAGCTTTCGTCAATAAATCAGATAGAACATCTTAAAAAGCAAGGTATAACTTTTAACAAACAATCTGAAGATTCTGCAATTTCCTACCTTTCAACCTTCTCATACTATTTTGAGACTTGTTCATATAAAAAATTGTTTAGCAAGAGAGTTGGTGGATCTAGGGATGGCCAGTATATTGACTTGGATTTTGATCAATTATGCAAAATAGAGCAGCTTAATAGGATGTTTCAAATACTTTTGCTTCTAATAACTTTAGCTATAGAGAGCATGAGGCAAAAGTTAAGTTAATGAAAATGTTTACTGAAAATCCTAAAGAAGATGGATACTCCATTGTTGAAGATTACATGTCTAGTCTTTATAACGATGACCGCAAAATACTAATTGCTGAATTAGAACGACTTAAAGATGGGAAATATAGCAGAGAATCGGCGGCAAAGTATACAGGTGGAATGCCAATTTGGGTATTTGTTGAAGGTATTACATTTGGAACATTGTTAAGATTTTATCGTTTTTGCGCAAAAAGATGGGGTAGTAGAGAGATGCAGAAGGAGCATCACTTATTGTGCAGGGTAAAATCCGTACGTAATGCTTGTGCTCATTCTAATTCAATATTGGATGGAATTACTGGAAAAAGTTTTGACAACGTGCTTTTGCTTGAAGAAGTAAGTAAAGCTATTGAAGCTGTAGGGTTCAATAAGCGCGCGAGGCGATCGAATATGTGTAATGCGAAGATGAAAGAAATAGTGATAACTGCATATATGTATAAGAAATTTCTGTATAGGAATTATCAATGTGATGAATGCGTGAATGATTAAAAAAGCATTATTAGATACATTGCAGGGGGATTTATAAAAAAGGCATCTGAGTACACAAAAGAGTATGATAAAGCGAGTAAATTTAACTCATTGCTTGCTTTTATTTGTACTGTTATTGACAGTTGGATATGTGAAAGATAGAATTGAAAATGCTTGAAAACCTTAGGGTTTTGGGGGGCGGAAGTGCGAGAGCGCATCTGCCCCGATTTTTTTGCTCCAAACGTGTGCGACGACCTGCTTTCGCGCTGCGATTTAGCGCGCGAAAGCAATTCGGAGCGCCGAGCTTGCTCAGGGTTGAAAGCACAGTGTGCTTTCAACGCAAGCGAGGTCTGCCTTCGTCAATAAAGACGAAGGCAGGGCAGGTTCGTGTGGTAGTTCATTGGGAATTCGGTTGTGTTTTGTGTGCGCTGTGCTGCACAGTATATATAGCAGCACAACATATAGTGACGAATTGCACACAGTATATATAGAGACGAAGCATATAGCAGCACAAATATAGTGATAAATCTCACACAGCATGCAGCAGTGAATCACTACCACAGTGTACAGCGACGAATCGCGCACGGCATATAGTGGTGCGATGTATGCGTTATAACAACATGTAGTACTTTAGGTTGGGGAATTGTGCAGTTTTAGACACGCCGAAGATGCGATTTCTATATTTTTTCGCTGAAAATTATTCAGCAAAAATGCGTTTTAAAAGAGATTTTTTAGCGATATTCGCGAATTATAGAAATTTTTTTACGTCCACGATTATGATAGGTGTTTTGCTTGAAATCCTTCGTGGGGGGGGGTATAAATGCTAAAGGTTTGAAGATTTCGCTGGTTTACTGATGAACGCACGTAAGCGTTTTTTGGTAGAGCGTATGAGCTTTCTTCGTGCACTTGGAAGATGACAGTGTATTGCGAAAGTTTATGATTTAAACCTACAGCACTCGAGTTACTTGAACAGTTCAGGTATCTCAAGTAGCTGAAGCTAGTTGAGGCTTTAAAAAACTTAAGGCGGTTTAACGTTTGCAGCGACTTGAGTCTGCTGTACATTGAGCGCTTCATCTTTGAGAATGCTCAAGTTGGTTTTGCGTAATCCGTTAAGAGTTTAAGGTTTCAACAAGATTGTGATTGAGCAGAACGTGATTGAGCAGAACGTAACACTCAGAACGTAACTGAGCAGAACGTAATGCTCAGAACGTAACGAGCTTGGATTTGGATTAGCTGTGGCTTTTGTGGCTGCAAAGAATGAGGAAGGCGGGAAAATGTTACCAGCAAAGTTCCGTGGATTCGCATCACGCGTGTGTCGTCTTGCGTCGCGCGCTTTGGCTTGGCATAAGACCAGCGAGTGCGATGGAGCGCTCAACGCTACCGCCAGCGCTAACTCTAACTCTGATGCTTCTGCTTATCGCAGCGTCCGCACTTCCGGTACCCTGCTTCGCGCACTCTTCGCAATGCTCATAGCCGCCGCCACACTTTTCGCAATGCTTATCGTTCCAGCTAAGCCTGCAAACGCAGCTCAGGTTATGTGGTCGTATGGCGGTTATGGATATTTTACTGCTAATGGTAATGGTATTGGTAATGCTGTTGAAAATATGCATATTACGCCAAGTATTACTAAGGACTCTAATGGTACTCATGTGCAGTATGAAATATATTTTAACTATGCTTTTCTTGAGCATCTAGATAACCAGCCTAGGCAGCGTATGCCAGCGCGAGTCACTTTTTATGTAGATCTTCCTAAACAGCTTATTACGGACACTATTAGAGTGAAAAGAGATAGGCGAAATGTTTACGAGAAAAAGTGGAATGAATGGTCAACCCAGAATGATAAAAACATCCCAGAAACGATGAAAACTTGGGATAAGTATTGGGGTGCTACTAGAACAATTTCTCGTTGGCATTATACATATGGCAATACAGATTTCAATGATCAATGGGAAGACACTGTTGGTAATGGCCATTTTGGCTGTGGATATAATCAGGATACTGATCCTACAGCGCGTGATTTTACGAAGAATTACAGTTTATGCGAAATAAAGAAGTGGCATGATAATGGCGACTTTGGTATAATGCTGCGTTCATATGAGAGTGCTAATTCTACGACTTGCTACCGTTGGGTTATTACTGCAGATGTGCCAGATGGTACTGATATTCGTTACATGCCTATTATTGCTGGATACCAATCTACTAATGCTCAATCTCATGAGCGTCATTATGCAACTTATGGTCCTTATGATCATGATGGTGATGGCATACCAGACAACGTTGAGTGGGATAATAGTACCGATCCAACTAAGCCTGGTGGATTGCATTTTGAGGAGTCGGAGGATTCGCAGCCTCGTCAAGCTTCTTCTGTAAGAGCTTATACTGATGATGGTCACTGGCAGGAGAATGGTGATGATTACTACAATAATAAGGGTAGTTTTGTTCCTGATTATGGCAGTGACGGTAAAAGAGGTAAGCTGTACAATAATATTCCTAAGAATCTTATTTATTCCATTGATGGTAACGCTTATTTTGATAACAATAAGAGTTCCAATGCTCAAGTTACTTTTGATGATCCTAATAATCAGAAACCAGAGCCTTTACAACAAGGTCATGCGTGGATTGATAAGTCCACAGGCAAAGTGTATTTTAACCCAGCAGACTCGCATAAAAATCATATAGTCTATATACCGATTAAAGTAACATACCCTAATCCAAATAAGTACAACTGTAATCATAATCAGCCTTTTTCAGAGACGGTTGTCGCTAAATTCCGTGTTTGGCCTATGTCTCATTTTTATAAGCCTGTGTATCCAGATTATGATAAAAAACAGGTACAAGCTGGAAACTCAATTACGTCAGTTCCAAAAAACGAGGGGATCACTAAAGGTGATTTTCCTAAAGGCACTAGGTTTGAGCTTGGTACAAATAATAATTATTCTAGTCCAGTGCTTTCTTGGTCAAAAATAACGAATGCTAGTACTGGTGAAGTAACTTTTACTCCAAGTAAACCTCAAGATCCTAAGAATTATGATACTCCTGTAATTGCTTACTATCCTGATGGTTCAAGCACTAAGGATAATGGTCAGGTTTATGCTCACGTTAAAGTAACGCCACTTACTATAGGCAATAACGACTTAGGTTTTTCTATTGCCGAGGGTACAGGTATGCACGATTGGGGTAGTAAGTATGACGACCGTATTACTTATGGTTCGTATCATACGGATCATTACACAAATCTTGATAAAGATAAGCGGATAGATAGTAGTAGGCTTCTTATACCTGACGCATGGTCTGCTAACAACAAGTCTCCGATTACATTCCGTGCTATTTGCCACGAAAAAAATAAGGATAATTATACGCTTCTTAAATGGGATGAAGAGAAAAACAAGTCCGTTGGTGATGTTAACGGATTAAAGTTTACTGCTTTCCATCAATGGAAGATTGCTACGGAAGAGGAAGAAAACAAGTGCAGGAATGATAAAAACTGTAATCTTGATGATTTTAAGTACTCGCATTTAACTAAAGACGAGTATAACACGAATATTATGGCTCGTTCTCGCGCGATTATTACTGGAAAGCCTGAGAAAAGTGGCGAATACGAGTGTCGCGTGTTTGCTTTTAACAGTGCTGATAGGCTGAATGGTTTCGATAATTTGATTAGCAATGACACTGGTGGAAGTGTTATTTATAAGAAAATGGTATTCGCCAATTACGGTAATGATGGTGATATTAAGAAGTCAAAGGGTAAAGATTGGAATGATAGCAGTCTCCATTTTAGCATCAAGCTCAAAGACAACCAAAAGTACAACCCGACCTACACCGAGATTCCAACGATTGAGGCGGGTAGCACTTATGACAAGAATCTTAAGAAAGGCAATAAGGCTGATATAAGCTCTGACGCTCCGCAAAGCAAGAAGAAGGTTACCGAGGGTAGCACCGAGGTTAATGCCAACGGCGTTCCAAAAGAGGATTTGGCGAACGTTAAGGAAGGCGCTTTGCCTCCTGGCACTTGGTACGAGATTAAGCGCTTTGTTAAGGCTGGCGATATTAAAAACTCGAAAGCAAGCAGTTTGCCTTGGGCTAACTTTGAAGACGGCGAAGATAACAAAGCTGACGGTAAGCAGGAAGCAAAAGATAGTAACGCCACTGGCAAAGGCTCCGTCACCTTCCGCCCAGATAAGTGGCAGTCTGCTGGCGAGTATTGGTCTGAGGTTAGGGTTCACTACCCGGACGGCTCTGTTTCGGACGACGATGATTCAATTAACAAGAATCACCCTATCTATGCAAAGGTGAAGGTTACTAGACCAGCTATTGACAGCGGCGATTTGCATCTTAACGTTTACAAGCAGTATGAAAATGGCAAGTTTACTGGGTATGTAGACGACGTGAATGGCATTACTGTTATGAAAGGCGTTGGCTTGCTGAAGGATATGGGCATTGACTCGTGGTCCACAGCAAAGCCTGAAGGCATTACGCTTAGAGCTTTGTGTAGAGATGACAGTGATGAAGCTAAAAAGAATACAACTCATATCTGGAGTGAGAATCTCGATAATCTGTTCTTCAAGCTTAATTGGCAGAAGTCTTGGGATCATGCGGACTTCCAGCAGCAGGAAACTTGCCGTAAGAGTGGCAAGAAAGGTGATGGCTGCAATCCTGAAGGTAAGTATCTTTTGTTCGATAGCACTGGCGGAACGATGGAGCGTGCGCGTGGAACTATCACCAGCGACAAAGCTCCTACGAAGTCTGGCAAATACTATTGCGTTGTGCTTGCGATGAAGCTTACGGATTTGGGTAAGTATAAGAATGCTATTAAGAACAGCAAGATTAGCGTTACTAATAATAACTTTGCTGAGGCTATGGGCTTTACCGATACTGAGGGCATTGACTACGCTGCAAAGTTCTTCCCAGTAACTGTGGTCGACAAATTCACTCTGCCAAAGACCGGCGGCGAGGGGATGAGTATGGCGCTGCTGGTGGTGGCAATGATCGGCATGTGCGTTATGTGCGGCGCGTTCTTCGTTGATCAGACGAAGTGGGGTCACGCGATGCTCGCTGGCGCGGCTGCTGGCATGATGGGTGGTTTGCGCGGAATTGCTCGCGGAATGACCGCCAACATCACGCAAGCTCGCACTACGCAAGCCAACATCACGCAAAACAGCAACCGTAACCGTAACAGTAAGATTTCCGAAATTTGGCGCGGTTTAGTCAAAAAAGTCAAGGATATTAGACGATTTGACGATTATTCTGCGTCCGCAAAAGATTTTGTCCGCAAAGTCACCGGATGGTTGCGTGCCGTATTGAGGCGCGTCGGAAGGTGGGCTGCCGAAAGGTGGCGATGCTGATGAAAATTTTCTGCAGCTTAAAAACTGCAGTATTAACGTTCCATGTGCTGGCAGTGGCGTTACGCAGTAACGACAAATTACTGGAGCATGGTTCGGATTTAATCTTGCTGCGCGCGGCGCAAATCGTAGCCGCCGACAGAGTTCATGCGGCTTTGCGATGACTCCGCCGACCGTGCGCAACACAATAACAATAAAGGGTTATTCCCCAAACAAAGGGTTATTCCCCAAACAAAACGTATTTTCCTCAAACCTGCCCGAAAGGGCACTGATATAAAGGAGAAGAAAGTGAATAAATTCACTAAACAATGCGTGGCGGCATTCGCCTCGCTCGCAATGGCTGGCACGCTGTGCGTCGCCGGCGCCGTGGTTGCAAATAACGTGGCATTTGCTACGAGTCCAACTCAAGAAGCTGCTAAGCCAGCACCTTGGTCTACTGAAGGTCAGAAGCTGAAGGGTTCCATTACCATCAAGAAGTATGAGGATAAGGGTCCAAACAATACATCCACTCCTCTTGCTGGCGCTAAGTTCAAGGTACAAAGAGTTACGAAGCTTTCTACTTCTGATACCACAAGCACAGACCTCACAGATTACAAGAATTGGGAAGCTCTTGCTACTAAGGTGAAATCTCTTAACGATAAGCCTGATGTTGAAGGCATGCAATTCGATGATAAGAATACGCAAGAAGGTGAAACAGGTTCTGATGGTTCGAAGAAATTCGATGGACTTGCTATCGGCCTTTACAAGGTAGAAGAAACACAGCCAGCGCCTGGTCACTCTAACGACGTTACACCGTTCTACATGACGATTCCAGAAATCACTCATGAAGCAAATAAGCCAGTTACCTATGACTACAATGTAACTGCAAGACCAAAGAACCAGAGCCTTGCAAATAGGATTACGAAGACTCTTGTTCGCACCGAGGGTAATGGTACAGAGTTTGTTGGTAATGGTGATACCATGACCTACAAGATTTCTGCAGATGTGCTTTCTACTTCTGCTACTGATCGTGCAAAATGGACGAAATCTGATTTGCAGGGATACACCGTATTCGATCAGGCTCCTGCAGGTGCGTTCAAGAAGTATGATCAAACCGTTGTTCAGTCTGCAAACGTGGTTTATAAAGAAAACTCTACAGATAAATCTGTACCTTTGAAAGATAAATCTACTAATAATATCTCTGTTACTACCGAAGAAATCAAAAAAGGTGGTACTGGTTCAGATGCAAATGATGTCGTAGCAACACGTATTAAAGTTGCTTTCAATGAAACTGGATTAGCATCCATCGCAAAAGCAGCTGCAGCTGATTCTAAGGCGAAGGTAGAAATTGAATTTGCATTCACTATTGCTGATGCTTCGAAGAGTACTGCCACCAGCTTCACCAACAAGTCTGGTTTTATTCCTGGCAAGAGCGATACTTCGCCAGAACCAAAACCTGAAGTTCCAACCGATGGGGGTTCACAAGTTGAATCTCATTACGGCTTCTTGCAGGTGAACAAGTACGACGGTACTTTTGCAAAAGATAGTAACGACGCTAAGTCCAAGCTCGCTGACGCTAAGTTCAAGCTTTTCGCTAAGAAGTCCGATGCTGACGCGTGTGCAATGGATACCAAAGCAACTGCATGCAATAAAGCTTCAAAGGTTGGCGAATTCACTACTATTGCAGGTGGTAAGTTCAAGACTCCTGCAAAGGTTGTTATCGATGATTCAACGCATCAATTCTATATTGTTGAGACTGAAGCTCCAGCTAACTATGAGCGTGATCATCAGGCTCATGCAGTAACTGTTGCTGCAAGTTCAACATTAGCAGCCCCTACAGTTGTTGACATTGCTAACGTGCCAACCAAGGATAATGGTTCTTGGTTCAAGCTTCCAAAGACTGGTGCTGCTGGCGTTGTGATCTTCGCATTGGCTGGCGTGTGCTTGGTGTGCTTCGGCATCTTCGTCTTCATGCGTAACCGCAAGAAGGAAGAAGAGCAGCAGGCTGCATGATTCTTCGCAATTCTTAGGAATTGCAATTCGCTAGGCGATTGAGTTTTTCAGTGCGTGTGTTGTTGCGCTGCGGAACTTTAATCGCCTGGCTTATAACTAAAAACTCAGTAGGCTGCGCTGTGTTCGCGCTTTGCGCGAGTATCCCTCTTTCTTCCGCGCAGCGCAGTCTGCTGTCTTATTCTTTCTTTTTTCAGTTCAGAAAAAACTTTAATCAATAACAATTAACCCTTTATAGAGAAGAAGTTGCTATGTCAAACGAAGATCCAGATGAAGATAAAGTTTCTTGGTGGAAAGGAATATGTTCCATAAGAACAAGAATCGATTATTATCGTATACATACGGTAAAAGTAATGCTCCACAACAAACGAGATGTAGCAGAGAGAAAATTAAAAGCAGAACTTAGAAAAGTAAGATTTAGCTACAATGTTTGGAATGGCTTTGCTTCAGGATATATAGTATCCCTCTTTGCTGCATTTATTACGTTGTTAGTTGGTAAGGTTCTTCCTGAAAATATTAAGAACTATATTGGATTATGGGCGCTTGCCATAATTTTTATAATTATTTTAGTGGTTCAAGCAATTTTCTTGCGTACAGCAAATACTTCATATGAAAAAATGAAGCTTGTTGAAGAAACACTTAAGAATTTAGACGATAGTAAAGAGTTTGATGAAATAACTATTGGAGAACATTCTAACCCAAAGAGAATAAGCATATTTAATTCTATTAGTCATTCAATAAGATTTAATCGCTAAGGTACGCGGCGAAAGTCTTATCGCACGATTGCATACTTTAACTGTAGGAATAACTTTAACTGTATGAATATTAGTGTGGTAGAGATTTGAGATTTTTTACGCTAAATGCAGACGTTGCTTTTGTAGCTTTGCAGTAGCGCTTCTGCAAACGTTGATTCTGTAGCTTTGCAGTAGCGCTTTGCTAACGCTGAGTACTTGTTGATTCATGGAACTTTAACATTCATGCTCTGCAGATGCTGAGTATTTGTTGATGAGTGAACACTAACATCCGAGCTGCTGCGCACGCCAAGCCAAACCCACTCAACCACGCACCCACCCGAAGCTTAGTTATGCGACTTGAGTTGCACTAAGCAAACCACGCACTTACGCAACAAACTTAACAAGTCTATGAGTTTTGTGTTAGAGATTAGCGAAGTAGAGGTCAAGAAAATTTCGAGCAGAGTGCTAAAAGAGGAGCGCAGCGACGGAACGCACGATGCTGAAATTTCCTTGACCTCACAACACTAAAAACCAAACACATTAGCCAAAACTCATAGACGATAATCAAGAATATCTAAAGAAAAAATAAACTAAATAAAATAACCTAACCAATCTAAGCCAAATTATCCCACGAAACGAGGAAGCATGAAATTAAACAGCGCCGTTACGAAAGTATATGCTTTTCTCAACAAAATCTCCCAAAACAAGCTTTTCAAAAACCAAACCAACGCAACCTCATCAACCGCAACCCAAACTAACTTAACCGAATCACCCGCAACTGAAACCCACGCAACCGAAGCAAAATCCGCCGTAAGCAATCACAAATCTCAGCAAAAATCTAAGCTCCGCCGCATCATTGAGCCTATTGCATTTGTGCTCGCCGGTTTGTTGTGCTTTGCGTATCCGGTGTGTTCTACGCTTTGGAATAATCGCGTTTCTAAGGAAATTTCTGCAGCTTACGATAAGTATAATCACGATCAAGCTGGTGATGTGCGTCGTGCTCATTTGCGTGCTGCTCGGCGTTACAATGCGCGTCATAAGGCGATTATTACCGCGGATCCTTATAACGGCACTACTGATTACATGAAAACGCCGGAATATAAGGAGTACGTGAAGCAACTGGATGAGCCTATGGGCATTATGGGCATCGTAAAAATCCCGAAGATTGGCGTGAAGCTACCGATTTACCACGGTAGTTCGCAGGAGGTTTTGGCGCGCGGCGCCGGCCATTTGTATGGTACGGATTTGCCTGTGGGTGGTAAGAATCGTCATACGGTTATTACAGCGCATACTGGGCTTGCTGACGCGACTATGTTTGATGATTTGGTGGATTTGAAGAAGGGTGATTTCTTCTACTTTGATGTGCAAGGTGAGACTTTGCGCTATAAGGTATTCCGTATTAGCGTAGTGGAACCGCATGATATTAGTTTGCTGCAGCGCGAGAAGGGGCGTGATTTGGCGACGCTGCTTACGTGTACCCCGTATGGCGTGAACTCACATAGGTTGCTGGTGACTGGTTATCGCGTGCTGCCGGATCCGGTGAAGGCGCCGGAAGATCGTGTGCAGTGGCCTCTGTGGATGACGCTGTTCGTGCTCGCTATGATTCTAACGATTACTGTTTTGACGACGATGATTATGGCAGCTGTGCGTAAGAAGCGTGGGGAGCTTGATGTGCGCGGCAAGCATCTGCTGGCGGTGTCGCGTAGTGTGCTGCGAAAATTGCGCGAACGATCTGCCTGAGCGCAGCATTGCGCGCGTTTGGAGCGCAAAAGTAGTGTCAACGCTCCAAACGTGAGAAGCTTTCCCCGTGTTTGGAGTGCTGCACAACCCCAAACCCTCCAAATGCGAGATGATTCTCTCGC
>NZ_KQ956852.1:48030-76126 GCF_001546485.1 Gardnerella vaginalis
TTAGCCAAAACTCATAGACGATACTCAAGAATAACGCAAAATAAAATCGCCACTCAAGAAAAACACCAGCCAAACACCACCTAAAACTCGCACCACAGCAAACAAAAGCAGTAAATCAAGTCATAATTACGCAAGTTTCACGCACTGAACTTAAAGTGGCGCAAAGAGTTATCTAATGCGTTATAACGCGCCAAAACACCAATAAGCGGTGTGCCAATGCCGGTTATAAGTTTGATTGCTTCAGTTGCCATCATTGCGCCAATAATAGCTGCGGTTGCGCCCAATACAGCCGATTTTGGCACTGTTTCTTCCGGAGGTGGGCAAGGATACAAGTCGCGCAAGCCAGGTCCTTTCCCCGGCACAAAAACGCTCACCTGACCTTCGTAATAAAGCACCGAGCCATAAACTTCCGGTATTCCTGCACTCCACGCAGCATCCGCAATCAAAAAGCGCGTAGCAAAATTATCGCAACCATCAATTATCAAGTCGTGATTTTCTACAAGCTGCTTCGCATTATCTTCATTAAACCTATTCACAAGGTTGATTTTTAAGCCCGGAGATAGCGCCTGCAAGCGTTTAGCTGCAAGTTGGGCTTTAGATTGGCCACACTGATCAACAGTGTACAAAGTCTGCCTTTGCAAGTTAGAAAGCTCAACAACGTCGTCATCACAAATTGTGATTTCTCCAACTCCTGCAGCAGCAAGCGAAAGTAAGCACGGAGAACCAAGTCCGCCCGCACCAACCATGCAGATTTTTGCATTGCGCAACATTTGTTGATGCTCAAGAGTAAAGCCCGGCAGGAGCAAGTGGCGAGAAGTACGCTCCGCCTCAAGCTCCTGCAGGTTGTCGTAAATTTTATTAATCGTCATGCTTAAATACTTATGCCGAAATTCATAGTATGAAATTTACAGTACAGAATCAGCCCAAGCGCGACCTTCAACAGGCGAGGAAGCGAGAGCATGATTTCGCATTGGAATACGCCCAGCATCGTGAGCAAGCTTGCCAGCAGTTACAGCAGCAGCCATTGCGCAACCCATCTTCACTGGATCTGGGCAGCGAGTTACAGCGCTTGCAAGAAGCACGCCAGAGCAGCCGATTTCAAAAGCTTTAACAACGTCGGAAGCAGTGCCAACGCCAGCATCCAAAATCACAGGAACGCCAGCTTCCTTGCATTCACGCACAATCAGCTCAATATTTCGAGGATTCAAAATACCAAGACCAGTGCCGATTGGAGCGCCACCAGGCATAACAGCCTTCACACCAAGCGAAACCAAGCGACGAGCCACAATCGGATCGTCATTCGTGTAGCACAGCACGCTAAATCCTTCTTCAACGAGCTTTTCTGCAGCGAGCAACACTTCGCGAGTATCTGGGAGCAAAGTATCGTCATCAGCAATCACTTCGAGCTTAATCCAATCAGTTCCAAGAGATTCGCGAGCCATTTTTGCAGTAAGCACAGCGTCATGAGCTGTTTTGCATCCTGCAGTATTTGGCAAAACGTTAATGTTATGGCGTTGCAGCATTCCATAAATATCCACGCCTGTTTTTGCATGGCGGCGCAAAGCAACAGTAGCTACTTCCGCACCCGAAGCCACAAGCGACTTTTCCATAATATCAATGCTCGTCATGCCGCCCGTGCCAAGCAAAAGCCTTGAATGTAAAGTTTTGCCGCAAAGTTGCCAAGTATCAACACTTTCTTCTGCATTATTTTCAGAATTATTTTCTGCCATTTTAAGCCTTTTATTTAAGATTTAATATTTTATATCGTATCTAAGATTAAATATTTAAACGCACTTATCTAAACGCATTTATTTAAACGTGACCAACAAGATGCAATTTAATTTTGCATCAGCCGCCCTGCACTGCGCTAAGAATTTCAATCTGATTACCTTCGCAGATGGCGGTCGCTGCCCATTGCGCACGCTTAAGCACATCGTCGCCAATCGCAACAGCTATGCCAGGACCAGCGTCAGAACCGTAGCGTTGAGCAATAAGCTCAGCAACAGTTAACCCATCTTGAACTTCAACAGTTTCACCATTGACGACGATTTGCATAATTCAACCTTTATTAACGTCTATTAAAATTGCGCTACTAGAAACTTGTGTCACTAGAACGTTTACTAAAAACTCGCGTAACTAGAAACTTACGCTATTAAAAACGTGCAGGATCGCAGCTTTCCAAGAAGCCCTTTTCCTTCTCAGTCAACTCTTGCTCAAGCACAAGCTTGGTAGTCAACGAAGAACCCAAAGCAGTGAGCAAAATGCCGTGACGGAAGTAGCCAGTAGAAATCGTGGTATGCGTCTTAGGATCAATACCAATGAATGGCAAATCGTCCGGAGTTCCAGGACGGCCACCGGCGGTAACCTCAGTAATTGAGCATTCCTGAATGCCTGGGAGCACGCTTGCAGCATCACGAAGCAAGTCGAGCACGCCGCCAACTTTTGGAATATCACGATCGTCTTCGCGAGAAGTAGCACCGAGCACAAGCTCACCTGTTTCCTTAGCGCGAGGCACCAAATACACTGGGCGATCGTGCACAAAACCGCGAACCACGGAGCTTAAAATTGGACGCAATGGCTCTGGAATAGTCATACGAATCATATCACCCCACACAGCGCGAAGCTTAAGCTGCGGAAGCATATCCTTGGCACCCAAACCTGATGCCAAAACTGTGTCAGGACCTAAATCATCTGGAGTGCTCGCGCGACGCTCAATAACAACACCGCGCTTTTCGAGTGCATCAATCATAGCTGCAGTGAAAAGACGAGGGTTGATTTGATGATCGTCCGGCACACTTACAGCGCCAGCAATAGTTGGCGAAAGAGCAGGCTCAATTTCACGAAGCTTACTCACAGAAATATGCTCAGCTCTACGGCCGTAACGGTGCTGCAAGTTTAGCAACTCGTTGACGTGCTCGTTATCTGCAGCGTCGCCGCCGATTACATAAGAGCCGCACTCTAAGTAGCCGGTTGGCTTGTCGGTGTACTTTGCAACCGAATCAACCAATTCCTTATACATGGTTGCGGACTCAAACATAAGCGGATACAACGCTTCTTGCTGATATTGCATTTCTGCGGTAGGAGCTAACATGCCGGCAGCATGATGAGAAGCACCAGAGACTGGATCTGGATCAATTATGCTAACTTTTACGCCGGCTTCCGTAAGTCTCCACGCTGTTGCTAAACCAATAATACCTGCACCAATAATACGAATATTTCGCATACATACTCCTTCCCTACGGCGGCATTACCCGCATCAGGTTTACGGTCGGCTTTCGCCCTCTCAGCCTGTATAGAACAAGCTCCCGCGTTTCGTAGCTTTGACTTTCAAAACTGCGATTGTAAAACGCTGTAATATTGCCAACTTTAGCGATATTACAAACGCTACAGATAGACGTAACGAAATTATGTGATTTTCGTCACACTACCGTGCAGTATTCTAGCACTTTTGACAAAAACTAGTTAATTAAGTCGGCATGTCAAATCGCAAAACTAAGCAATTTTGTTACTAACGCGCACACATTAATAAACTCACGATTTAGGCAAACGCTACAAACGCAGATGAAATCACTCAACTGAGCGCAGCAAAATCTCCTCAAGTGCTCGCTTTACAGCAACCGGCAACGTACAACGCCACTGCGCCCACTTCACTACTGAAGGTTGATTGGTTGCGTAAGCATTAAGCATATCAACTCTCTCACGCTGACTCACAGCTTCATTGTCACTGTCGTATTCAAGTGCTGAAAGTGCAGTAATAGCACTGGCACTTCCACCAGTCTCTCGAATTGCATCAAAAGCCATTTCTTTGCCACGATACGGTACCTGGGTTTGTAACAGGAATCGGTAAGCGTCGCCAACTTTAGGATCATCAGCAATTTGCAATCCTCCGTCAACAATTACGCAAACTTCCGAACGAGCTGGCACGTCTTTTACAGAAACCGACAAGCTTAAGGTCGATTCTTCACCTTCGTAAGAAATTGCAAACTCGCTTGTGTTAAGCTCTCGACTTCCTACAAATACACGCACGTGAGCAAAATCTGCGCAAGCAACTCCTCTAAATACCACATTCCAGCTGCGATTTTGTGGCACAGATTCCACAGCAGCTTCCGCACCTTCTACACCGGAAATAATAAATTGCGAAGAACCATTGCCATCTCGCCACACAAAATTCATTCTCGTATCAGCAGTGCTACCAGCAGATGCAACAGCAAAGTCACCATTATCTTCTCGCATCACAAATTCGCCGTCAGCTCCAGGGAACGCAAGAACGCGCAAATCGTGAGGATTTTCAATACTATTAACCGATTCAGCGACCTCAGCGCTACGCGCGCAATCTGCAATCTCCGGCAAAACTTGCATTGGTATGATTGCACCAGCACGAGCGAAAGCCGGCACTCGGTCAAGTGCACGCCACGCTTCAAATCTGCGACCATTCCAACCGCGAGACACATACCTACGCCCGTCGAACAAATCATACCAATCACCTTCAGGCAACCAAACTCCAGCGCACCCACGCAAAGTAGTCGCATCGTTAGGCGAAGTAATCGGCGCTACTATAAGCTCACTTCCAAAACGGTATTCGTTAGGGATTTCGTAAGCCATACCAACTTCCGGAGACTGCCAGTACATTGGCTCAACAATCGGTCTGCCCTCAAAAGCTGCGCGATAATTCATCGTATAAACATATGGCAAAAGTTCCGCGCGCAAACGAAGCATTTTCACCATTGCTTCGCGAGTTTCCTGAGGGAAATTCCACGGCTCTTTTCCAGCGAATGGCGAGCAAGTCGAGTGAAGACGATTAATAGGACTCAATGCGCCGAAAGCGTACCATCGCGCTTCTAACTCGTTATTTCTAACGCCAAGCATGTGCCCACCAATATCGTGACTCCACCACCCGTAGCCAATATTGGAAGCTGTAGCAGTGAAGTAAGTTTGGAAAGCAAGCGAATCCCAAGTAGTAACAGTATCTCCCGAGAATCCAACCGGGTAGCGATGCGAGCCAGGGCCAGCATAACGAGAGAACGTAAGAGGCCAGCGGCCTTCGCGCGCAGCATCTCCATAATGCACATGATTCAACATCCAAAGCGGATCCAATCCAGGCTCGCGCGTCACTCCTCCCTGCTGCCAATCAATCCACCAGAATCGCACACCTTCATCTTCCATACGATGATGCATATTGAAGTAAGCTTCAACAAACTGCGGATTTGTTAAATCAAATTCCACAGCTTTACCGCTTGCAGGATCAATTCCCATATCTCGCGCAACTTGCGGATAGTCTTTTTCAAATGCGCGCATACCGTCACGCGGATGCAAGTTCAAAGTTGGAGACAATCCAGCAACGTTAAGTTTACGCAAAAAAGCACGATGATCCGGGAAAAGCTCCTCATTCCACGTGTAGCCCGTCCAACCGGAACCATACTTCGGATCAACATCCGTCACATGCCAATCCATGTCAATAACAGCCGTACTAAAAGGTATGCCTTCGCGCTTAAAGCGATTATGCAATTGCAAATATTCGTCTTGACGATAACGATAGTAGCGACTCCACCAATTACTTAACGCAAAACGCGGCAGCAACGGCTGAGCGCCTGTAAGCTTATAAAAGTCTTGAATTGCTTGAATATAGCGGTGTCCGTAGCCGAAGAAATACAAATCTTTATATCTTCCAGCTTGTTCGCTAACTTTTTGCGCGCGCGACTTAACCCAAGCTCCATACGGGTTCGGTTTGCCATTTATTTCCTCAGCTGGCACAATTTCGCAAGTTGCAGAATCATCTAAAACAGACCATCCGTCACGCGAAAGTATGCCTTTACCAAGTTTTACCGGACCATTCGCTTGATCCAAAGTTCTAAAAGTACCAAGAAGATTCCCCGGGCAGTCGTCGCCGTAATGCCACGTATTAAATTGAGTACACGGTACTCCGCGCACAACAATACTTAAGCCTTCTTTACTAAAAGCTTCGCAATTATAGACAAGGTGCAACTTTTCAGTTTCGACTTCCAGCCATCCGTTTTCGTTTTTACGCGCGCTAAATTGCGGCTGAGTGTCCGCGCTTTTGTAAGCAAAATTTCGGCAAATTACGGTTTGCGTAGGATTGTCAACAAACTTTCCGTCATCACTCCATTCAAGACGAATAAGCGAATCTGTAATAACCGTAATGCGCCACTTTTCGCCTTTAATTACCTGAGTATCCTGCGCCTTTGCGTTTGAGTCTGATGCGTACTTATAAAAAATTCTCGACTTGGAAGAGTCCATTTTTGCACCTTTGCCTTTTATTAATTAGCGCACGATTTTATCTGACGAATACTGCAAACAATGCAGCAATCGCAAGCACAATCGGGTACCAAGCATACATAACCCAACGAAATACTCGCGAATTCTTATGACCATCACCATATGCGCTACGGTAATGCAACACCGCCACTCCCACACCTGGAGCAAGCAGTGACATAGCACCAAACATGCCTGCTATAAGTTCCATGCGAATTTCATGTTTTTGCAATAGCTCAAAAATCAGCACAAAGCCAAGCAATAATGCTCCACCCCAAAAAATATGCTGACGCACACCAACTTTGCCGATAATATTCCACAATAACCCGGCAATTACAATACCCACTCCTGCCATCACGCGCGAAACACCACTGAGTCGAGTACGAATCATATCGATTCCAGAAAGCACAAATAACGCAATAACAAGCCCGAATACAGGATTTTGTGAACGCATATCAACAGCGCAACCAGATGTGGTAATGTCATAAGGAACTTCACAAATCAATGCTAAAATCAACAAGCGCAACGTATAAAAATTCACATTATGCGTATTGTGGTATCCTCGCACAAGTATCCATGCATACCACGGGAGCGCCGTCCAACTAACCACTTCGCACACCACAGCAGCCGTAAGCGCCCACATATTATTATCACTAAGGCCGCCAAATAAGTGAGGTATAACGGGGGCGCTAAAAGCACTAAGCGTCATCATAACAGCACCAAGCAGCTTGAACTTACGCAAAGTGATACCAAGTTTTATATTTTTATCTGCTCGAATTTTTGGCGTCACCGCATCCATTGTTTTCTACTCCTATGACGTTATTTGCGTAGTTTGGTTACTTCTGCAGCCTCGTCGCTTTATACATGTTTTTTCTACATGTTTATTGTATCGCAATATTGCGCACTAATATGACAAATCAAATACTGCAAAACTTTGTGCGCCGAGCGTAAGAGTATTGCCATTACTTGATATCTCACCAATTTTCAGTAATGGATTATTCACAGATTCTTGTGTAAGATTCGCTAGCGCTTCCAACGGAACTATTTCATCATGCACGCTAGGATTCATCATTACAATACTTCGCTGGGTCTCACCATGATCCATAGTTCTTGCACAACGTTCATATGCAAAACCACGACCATCAACAGGAGCATACAGCACACGCCAAGACGCGTCAGCTTGCAAAGAAGCGCGACTATGACGAAGTGCAATAAGCGAGCGCACCCAAGACAGGAAAGAATCTTTGCAATTAATTTGAGAAGAAACTGCTGGAATTTCGCCATTTGCGACGGCTTGTTTTCGCGAATTTGCGCAAGTGCGCCCATCCGATTGCGCTTCAACCGGCAAATAGAGCTTCGACTTTGCAGCCGTTGAGAAGCCAAGGTTTTTTGTGTCATCCCACTGCATTGGCGTGCGCGTTCCAGTACGAGCATAACCGCCTTCTTTTGTTGGAATATCGCGGTATTTCATGCCTATCTCGTCACCGTAATACACAAATGGAACACCCGGCATTGTTAACAACATGCCAAAAGCTACGCGACGCTCGCGATCGCTAAGACGTGGAGCCAAACGAGGCGTGTCATGATTACAAGTAATAAAACTAAAGTAACCTTGATGACACGTTGACTCATATTGCGGGCAGTAATCGTCCAAGAACGGGCAAATACTTCCTCCACCTTGCGCCGAGAAGTAACTGTGATCATGCTGCGGATTATGATCTAAAGCGTTGTCAACGTCACGAAGCAAACGCGCGTAACCATTAGGATTTCCATCCCATCGCCAGCTTAAATAAAAGTCCATATCAAAACCGGCAGCAAGCGCCTGACGAGGTCTACCCCATTCAGAAACGAAAGCAGCTTCAGGATATTCTTCTTTGACAGCCCCAAGCATTTCTTGCCAAGCGCGAATTGTATTGTCTTTACCAAGACTTCCTTCACCATTATTATCATCATTTTTTACGAGCGAATCCGCCATATCGACGCGAAAACCATCAGCACCCAACGCAAGCCAGAATCGCATTACATCAACCATTGCAGCGCGAGTTGCAGCCGCTTCTGAGGAGTCAGGGGAAGACTGCCAAGCACGATCTCGATGCGCAAAACCGTAATTTAACGCAGGCTGACACTTAAAGAAATTGAGGATATATGTTGCATCACGTTCAGTTTCACCGCCGATGAACGGCATTGAATACCCAGAAAATGCACTGTCTGTCCAAATATAACGCTTACTAAATTCGTTTTCTTGAGCACAAGAACTTTTACGGAACCACTCATGCTCTTCGCTTGTGTGTCCCGGCACTAAATCAAGCAGAATATGCATTCCCCGTTTGTGAGCCTCACTGAAAAGTTGTTGCAAATCTTCATTGGTACCATAGCGCGCAGCAACTTTTTTATAATCACGCACATCATAACCAGCATCTTTAAACGGTGAATCATAACAAGGATTAAGCCAAATCGCGTTGCAGCCAATCGAGTTTACATAATCTAATTTTTTTATAATTCCTAAAATGTCACCAATGCCATCACCATTAGCATCATAAAAACTCTGCGGGTAAATTTCATAAAAAATAGCATCGTTCAACCAATCAGCATGATTATATAGTCCCATTGTTCCACCTTCCCAATTCAATTCAATATACGAAGTTTACCTAAAATACTTGAAGATTTTTCACTGCCCAGATATACACAAGCTAACCCGCCACCCATTTGCAAACGACATAATATCCGTGTATACTACACAGTGCTTACGAACGGATTTGTGAGACTTGTGACGCTGCTCTACGCAGCAATAGCGATGTTGCGCCACAATTAATCCGTTACTACGCCACCAAATGATATGCCAGTTTCTGGCATGATATAGGAGGTCAAGGATGACGAATATTAAGAAGATGCTGGGTGCAGGTCTTGCAGTCGCTACATTGTTTGGATTTGCAGCTTGCGGCTCTAGCACTACTTCCACAGCTAGCAGCGATACAAAGACTGCTAAGCTTACTGTTTGGGCAGCTTCTGAAGATCAAGCCAAGGGTGATTCTTGGTTGCCAACTATGGAGAAGGCTTTCCAGAAGGCTCATCCAGAATACAAGATTACTTTTAAGAATGCTGTCGTTGCACCACCAGATGCTTCTAAGACAGTAAAGCAGGACGCTAAGGCTGCTGCTGATGTTTATTTGTTCGCTAACGATCAGTTGGGTGATTTGGTACAGGCTGGTGCCATTGGCGAATTAAGCGATGATGCTGTCGCTCAGGTAAAGCAGCAGGATGCTGAACCACTCATCCAGTCCGTAACTGCACAAGACGGCAAGATGTATGGCGTACCATTCACTGGCAACACTTGGTTCATGTACTACGATAAGTCCAAGTTCACGGACGAAGACGTTAAGTCCCTCGATAAGATGCTTGAGAAGGGCAAGGTTGCTTTCAACATCGCTAACGCTTGGTATCTCCCAGGCTTCTACCTTGATGGCAACATGACCCTCTTTGGACCAAAGAGCAATGACGGCAAGGCTGGCATTAAGCTTAGCGATAAGGCCGCAGCAGTCACCAAGTATGTTGCAAAGCTTATCCAGAACAAGAACTTCGTCATGGATAATGATGAAGGCGCCGGCTTGGCTGCAATCCAGAACCACACTGCAGATGCATTCTTCTCTGGTTCTTGGCAGGCAAACGATGTAAAGAAGGCTTTGGGCGATAACTACGCTGCTGCTCAGCTTCCAAAGTTCAAGACTGAGGCCGGCGAATTCCAGATGAAGTCCTTCGCAGGTTCTAAGGCTGTTGCATACAACCCTAACTCCAAGGCTCCAGAGATTGCTGCTAAGTTTGCTGCATTCCTTGGCTCCAAGGAATCCCAGAAGAAGTACTACGAGTTGCAGAACACGATTCCTTCCGACAAGTCTCTTGCTGACATTGTTAAGGGCGATCCAGCTGCAGTTGCTCAGATGAACACCATCGCTAATACTTCTGTACTGCAGCCAACCGTTCCTGAAATGGGTGGCTTCTGGGATCCAACCAAGACCTTCGGCACTTCCCTTGCTCACAAGGAAATCAACGACGGTAATGCTGCTGCTAAGACTGCAGATTGGGCCAAGGGCTTTGCTGAAGCTCTTAAGAAGTAATAAAAGTTAATTACATAATTAACTTAGCTGTAAAAATTAATTTTAAGCATGCTAACAAGGCGCGAATGCCTTGAAGCATACGGCAAGGACGCCCCGCTCCCCACCTCATGTGCACGGGGCGGGGCGTCCTTTCTGCGTAAGTAGAGCACCACCATTTATGAAAGGTATGTCATGACTGGCACGACATCCACAAAGCGAGGAAAGCGCCAGAAAGCGCCGGCTTCTGAACGCTTTGCCCCTTCGCCGTATTCTTTGCAGGAGGCTGCGAAGAATGCAGATATTCTTGCTTGGGTCTCGGTAGTTATTTTTGGTTTTGGCAATTTCGTCCGTCGCCAATACGTGAAGGGTCTCGTATTCCTTGCATCTGAAGCTGCTATTTTTGGATTCTTATTCACTACCGGCGCTGAGTATCTTCCAAAGTTTGGTACGCTTGGTACCAAAAAGCAGGGTAAAGTAAAAATCAACGGCTTCTGGCATTATCAGGCCGGCGATAGTTCTGTAGAAATTTTGCTGTATGGCGTTATGTCTATTGCAGCAATTATTTTGCTTGTTTATTTGGCAACGTTGGCACTACGCAGTGCGTATAAGGCACAAAAGTGCGTAGTGGACGGCAAGAAGCCAATTGATTTTATTCAAGATGTTAAATCACTCTTTGACCGCAATGCACACGTCGGTTTAATGACATTGCCAACTGCGGGCATTATAGTATTCAGTGTTTTGCCATTAGCATTCATGATTTCTATGGCATTCACTAATTATGACCGCGATCACACACCACTTTTCCAGTGGGTTGGTCTAAAGAACTTCTTCAAGATTCTTGGCTCCACTAGCGGCACCATCAACGCAGGCATGTTTATCGACGTGCTGATTTGGACTTTGGTGTGGGCATTCTTTGCTACCTTCTTGAACTTCTTCTTTGGTATGTTCATGGCAATGATTATTAACAGGCGAACCACTAGACTTAAGGGATTCTGGCGTACCTGCTTCTCACTGACTATTGCAGTACCTCAGTTCGTTTCTTTGCTTGTTATGCACAATATGTTGCAGCACGATGGTGCCATTAACAGATTGTTCATGGAATACGGTTGGATTCATTCTCCACTGCCATTCTTTGAAGATGCAACTTGGGCTCGCGTCACCGTAATTCTTATCAATCTTTGGGTTGGTATTCCGTACACTATCATGCAAATTACTGGTATTTTGCAAAATGTTCCTGCCGAACTGTACGAAGCCGCAGAGCTTGATGGTGCTAGCTGGTGGCAGCGTTTCATGAACGTTACGATGCCTTACATCTTCTTCGTGATGACGCCTTACTTAATCACCACTTTCACCGGTAACGTGAACAACTTCAATGTTATTTACCTCTTGTCAAGCGGCGAGCCAACGCCGGTCGGATCTTCCGCAGGTAAGACCGATTTGCTCATCACGTGGCTTTATAAGCTGACTGTTGATAAGGATAACTACAGCATGGGTGCAGTAATCGGCATCATGACCTTCATCGTGCTGGCGGTAGTCGCATTGATAACCTACCGCAACTCTGGCTCTTATAAGAACGAGGAGGGATTCCGGTGAGTAATAAGAAAGTTTCCAATGGAATGGTACACAGTCAACGTAGCGTTCCTTTGTTCCGCGACCAGCGAGTACGCCGAATCATAGGTGATATTGTCACACATCTTTTCCTGATTGTTATGGCAATCGTGTGGCTAGCACCTATTGCATGGGTATTGTTGGAAAGCTTCAACAAGCATGAGGCTCCTTATCAGAAGACCTTCTTCCCAACCGAATATTCGTTTGACAATTACGTTAAGCTCTTTACTGAGCGCAACGTGCTTGATTTCCCACGAATGTTTATGAACACTTTCATTGTGTCTGTGTTTGTGTGCATTATCTCACTGTTCTTCGTGCTTGCTGTGGCATTCTGCATGTCTCGCTTGCGCTTCCGTGGACGTCGCACCTTCATGAACATTGCTTTGATTCTCGGTATGTTCCCATCCATTATGGCTGTTATTGCAATCTACTTCATTCTTAAGGCTTTTGGTCTGACGAATGGCTCAGTAGTGCTCATCTCTTTGATTATTGTATACTCTGCAGGTAGTGGCGCCGGCTTCTACGTTATGAAGGGTTACATGGATACTATTCCAAAGTCATTGGATGAAGCTGCTTATTTGGATGGCTGCACAACATGGCAAGTATTCTATAAGATTATTCTCCCAATCTGCAAGCCAATGATTGTATTCCAGGCTATTGTTGGCTTCTTGGGACCATGGCTTGACTTCGTTCTTGCAAAGGCAATTGCTCGCACTCAAGACAACTTTACAGTTGCATTGGGCTTGTGGCAGATGCTACAGAAGGAGTACATCAATCAGTGGTTCGCACGCTTCTCCGCTGGCGCTGTGTGCGTTTCCATTCCAATTGCAATTCTGTTTATTGTGATGCAACGCTTCTACGAAGAATCCATGTCAGGTTCTGTTAAGGGATGATGTAATCTTCAGATTGCAAATCCTAGAAGGCCGAGGCGCTTTCCGAGCGTTTCGGCCTTTTTGTTCTCAGTGTTCAATATTTGTCATATCTCGCAAATACAAGCAATTTCGATGAATTTTATTGGATTACATATTGATACAAACATAATTTCAAAGTTTTACCACTCTTCGACTCAAGATGATATTAGTTGCGTCAACCCTACCGTATTGAGCCAAATAGTGTTCCACAATAAAATATTTTCAATAATAGAATAATAACTTAAAGATAAAATTTAGAATTAGTATAATTTTTACTATAATTAGCACAGTACAACAATATTTATAACATAATGAAAGAAGAAGGATAATCTCCATGACAATTCCATCCTCAGCAACATGGCCTGTATATGAAGGATCTCTCGGTTTTACTTTAAATGCTAAATCTACAACGTTTATTGTCTGGGCGCCAACAGCACAAACCGTAACTTTACGACTTTTTGAAACCGGCAATAACAGCGAGCCGACACAAATACACGAAATGAAGCCTTTGCACGATGGTGCTTGGAAAGCTAATTTCCGTAGACGCTTGGATGGCATGTATTACGATTATCTCGTCAAATTTCCTGATGGCACAGTAAATCGTACGAGTGATCCATGGGGCATTGCTAGCGGCGTTAACGGCGAACGCAGCCTTGTTATTGATGAGGATCGCGTTGCTCCAACTAATTGGCATAAAGATAAATCACCTAAATTTGTCCGTCATGCAACAGTTGTATGGGAAACACATGTTGCCGACTTTAGCAATGACCCTCGTGGCGGTTTTAAACCTGAACATCGTGGCCAGTATCTTGCTTTTACTGATGAACACACTACTGTTTCAAACACAGATTCAGTTAATAATACTCTTCCTACAGGTTTAGATTATTTAAAGCAACTTGGCGTCACTCATGTACAGCTAGGACCTATTTACGATTTTGCTACTGTCGATGAAATAGCGCTTGACCAAGCTCGTAAGAATGGAGCTTCAGCAGAAGAACTAGACTCTTTGTACAACTGGGGCTATGACCCGTACGCATATAATGTGCCAGAAGGTGCATATTCCAGTAATCCATATGATGGCACGACACGTATTCGTGAGTGTAAGGCAATGATTGCTGCATTACATGCTAATGGTCAGCGAGTAATTATGGATGTGGTATACAACCACATGTATAAGGCGGCAGAAAATGCTTTTGAGTGCATGGCTCCAGGCTATTTCTGCAGACGTGAAGAGAATGGCTCCTTTGCAAACGGCTCAGGCTGCGGTACTGAGATGGCTTCTGAGCATCCAATGTTCCGTAGGTTTATTATTGAATCTTTACTGCATTGGGTTCGCTCTTACCATATTGACGGTTTCCGTTTTGATCTTATGGGCTTAACTGATGTTGAAACTTTGAACCAGGCACGAGCTGCATTAGATAAACTTCCTGGCGGAAAAGATATTCTTATGTATGGTGAGCCTTGGGGCGCTTCGGATCCTGCTGTTGACGAAAAGTTGCCACTGGCAGATAAAGATGGTCGCGACTTATTGCACGAACGTATTGGCTGGTTTAGCGATGAATCACGCGATTCCCTTAAAGGCAATGTTATGAATCATCGTGACCGCGGTTATGTTAACGGTAATGAGTTCTGGTGCTCTGATGCTGCTCGCCAAGCGTTAGATGCTTGGCGCGACACCCCTTCTGCTGGTAAAGAAGTTGGTCAAATTGTGCAGTACATATCCGCTCATGATGATTTGACTCTATGGGATAAGCTTTGCATCTCTATGCGAGATAACGCTGGTGAAGCTGAATTTAATGCTCAGGATGCAAAAGCTGTTGCAGATATTATGAACGCTAATATGTTTGCTGCAGGCATGGTTCTATGCTCCGCCGGAATGCCATTTATGCTCAGTGGTGAAGAATTTGGTCGCACTAAACATGGCTGCGATAATTCCTATAATCGCGGAATGCTGCTGAATCAGCTCGATTGGGCTCGTACTCAGCAATTCCAGCCACTCATTCAGTGGTATCGAGCACTTATTGCACTACGCGCAGAATATAGTTCATTATATAATGGTAAACGCAAGCAATTAACAACTTCTAACCACACTGTTTTAGCAACACGTGTTGGTAATAATCTCATTGTTTGTGCCAATCCTATGTATCATGAAGATGCAAAGATTGAGCTGCCAGTAATTCATAGCGCAAAATCTCATGGGTGGCACTGCGTGCTTAATTCAAACGATTATTATGCCAAGTGGACTGGCGAAAAACCAGCTACTGAAGCATCTATTGTTACAGAAGGCAGCACTACTACTTTACATTTGCCAATACGCACTTTCGTTGTGCTGAGCAATAAGTAATTGTTTGAATAAGTATCAATAAACTACAGCTGATTGCAACTAAGCGCAATATAATCGCAACAATTGCGTTTAGTTGCAATTTTGCAGTAAAACTAGCCTGTTATATCGCAACGCTAATTTGCAAACGATATCAGGTATTTATATAATTGACAAACAGGGTGTATTTCAGTCCAGAGATGTATTGGGTTGCACTCTCTCGCCATAGTTGCACGTTTGGCACACTTACGACGATGTTAGGGATGTGCCAATCACAAGATAGAAGGAGCACCATGACTACAACAGCTACTAGCAAAGCTGACGCTGATAAGCCTATGGAAGAAAGCGCAGAGCGCCTTGAGCGGCCGCTGATTAAACTTGCTAAAGCTTGCGGCGTTGCCACTTTTTATATTGATCAGCAAGGAAGCTACACTGAAATTACTGATGAAGCATTGGTTGGAGTGCTTGACGCATTAGGAATGCCTGCTGACACTCAGGATAATATAGCGTCATCGTACAAGCTAGTGCAAGCCAAGAGAGCCAGTGAACTACTTCCTCCAACTGTAGTTTCATTTAACGGCACAAAAACTTGTGTACCAATTCATGCTGGAGATGCCAAGCCGGAAGATATTAGACTTTCGCTTACGCTTGAAGACGGCACTGATTATGAGGGCAAATTAGGAAATATTCTAACTGAGGACGACGGCGAGCTATACACTGAACTTCCTGACGATTTGCCAATGGGATATCACACTTTGCACGCCCAAGTTCTTGGGAATCATGGAGATATTACTTCGCGCTCAGACGCTACTTTAATAGCAGCTCCTGCACGCATTCCTCTTCCGCAAAGCGTACAAGAACGTCACCGTTGGGGCTTTATGACGCAAATGTATTCCGTGCGTTCCAAGGATTCTTGGGGTATTGGTGATTACGGCGATTTGCGTCGACTACTTAAGGATGCTGGAGAAATTGGCAAGGCTGATTTTATGCTGATTAATCCAATTCACGCTTGTGCCCCAGTAACGCCTCTTGAACCTTCACCGTACTTACCTGAGTCTCGTAGGTTCTTAAATGTTACGTATATTCGCCCTCAAGATATTCCAGAATATGCTGAATTAAGTAGCGAAGATCTTGCTAAAGTAGAGCAATTGCATGAGTCTATCGCTCATCAAAACAACAATCCAAATCCTATGGATATTAACGCTGCTTGGGACGCTAAGCTTCCTGCTCTGCGCATAATCTTCAAGCAGCCTCGCTCCGCAGAACGCGAGCGCGAGTTTACTGAGTTTAAACATCGTTCCGGTGAAGATCTTGATGCTTTTGCCACTTGGTGTGTTGCTTTTGAAGTTTGGGGCGCTCCTTGGGGAGAAAACTTGTGGTTTGACACTACTGGTAAAGGAACTCCGCAAATTGAACGACTTAAGCGCGAGCATGCTGATTTGTTTGAGTTCCATCGTTGGCTTCAGTGGATTGCGGACGAGCAGGTTGCTGCAGCTCACGCTGAAGCTAAGGCTGCAGGCATGGCAATTGGTCTTATGCAAGACATGGCTGTTGGCGTGCACGGCTACGGAGCCGATGTTTGGTGGAGTCCGGAACGATTCGCTAACGGCGTAAGCGTTGGCGCTCCTCCTGATTTCTACAACCAGCAGGGCCAGGATTGGGGTCAGCCTCCATTCGATCCAAATTACCTGGACGAAACAGGCTATATTGCTTACCGAGACATGGTTCATAACGTATTCTTGCATGCTGGAGCTGCACGCATTGACCATGTTCTTGGGCTTTTCCGCCTGTGGTGGATTCCACAAGGCCAGAGTGCAAGAAACGGCGCATACGTGTACTACAACGTAGACGCAATGATTGCAGTTCTTACAGTTGAAGCAACTCGCGCAGGCGGTGTTGTTATTGGCGAAGATTTGGGTACTGTGCCGAAGTATGTTTCTAAGGTGCTTGCTTCTCACGGCGTGCTTGGCACTGTTGTTGAGTGGTTTATTCACGACGACGAAGCTGAGGCTGCAACAAAGAAAGCTGGAAAGAAGCAGATTATATTTGCTAATCCTTCTAAGTACCGCGAGTATGCACTCGCTTCTGTTACAACGCACGATATGCCGCCTACAGCGGGTTATCTTGCGTTTGAGCACGTAAAACTTCGCGAACAGCTTCACCTTCTTACAGACTCCGTAGAAAGCTTCCAAGAGACAGCTCAAGCTGAGCGTGATGCAATGATGAAGATGCTTCTTGACGGCGGCTGGATTAGCAGAGAGGCTGCTGAAGACGTAGAAGGCCATGTGCAAGAGATTGTGGAAGCTCTGCATGCGATTATGCGCACTTCCCCATCGTTGTTGTTGCAGGTTGCTTTGGTTGATGCTGTTGGCGAGCACCGCTCTCAAAACCAGCCTGGCACTAGTACGGAGTATCCAAATTGGCGTATTCCACTTGCTGATGCAGAAGGTCGCGTAGTCCACACTGATGAAGTATTTAAGTCGCCACGAGTGCTTTCTATGACAGCAGTTATGCGCGGCGAAAATACACAGAAGTGAGTATAATTAAAGTGTTGGTTTACTGTGAACCGACTCAATCCCCCGCAAGAAATACGGTTTGCATAGTAGCAAATCAAAAGTATTGATTGCAATGATGTCCTATGTGAGGCGAGCGTCTACGATGATGCTCGCCTCATTAATTATTTGCATAAATCACTTCTTAATATACTTTGCAAAAACACGCTCCAACAAAGGCGTGTGAAGCATAATAGTCGATCCCCAACCAATGAATAATAGCAAAGGTAAACCTTGCGGAAAGTAAATAACTGATGCAGCCACAAGGCCTATAAAAATAGCGTCAACAATAATCATTCCAAGCGTTGCTTGCCAGTATGCAACGCTGAAAATAAAAGCATTCAGAATAGTCTTGCCAATAGAATTTTCAAAACGCGCTTGTAATGCAAAAACCCATTCTGCTATAAGAATCCAGATTATGCTTATTGCAAATTGCGGTATTAAAAGCGGTGGTATTCTAACTGCAATCCAAGCCCATAATATAAGAGCCAAAAATGGAGCCATCACAATCCAAATTACAGTTGATTTCAAAAAGTTACTGGCAAAAGCGCGGAAGTATGCAGAAGTCATGTGTCCTTCAGCATTTTCTACACGTCTTGCAGCATCGTGCGCTGCGCTAACAGCTGCACCAATGGTGATTAAAGGTATGCTAGTAACAATCATAAGTATGGTAAGCCACACTGTATTAGCAAATGTTTCCATACCTTGCGCAAACTTTGAATCCGGGCTTCCAAATGAGAACATTTATATATCTCCTTTACGCTTTGTTTGCGCTATTTATAGCTGACTTACTAGCAATACTTACTAACAATACCCCTACCAACAATACAATGGTGGTGACTTACAAATCTTACGACCGTAGTCACCACCATTATTTTAGCCACTTGAGATTTTGGAGGAGAAGAAATCTCAGCCTTTTACCGCACCTGACATAACGCCTTTGATAATATACTTCTGGCAGATGAGGTAGAAGATAATAATTGGAAGAATGGCAAGAACCAAGCAGCCCATCATGGCACCCATTTCAACGGAACCATAACCACCCTTCAAATACTGAACTGAAATCGAAACCGTCTTGTACTTGTTCAAGTCCAAGGTAAGGTACGGAAGCAGGAAGTCGTTCCAAATCCACATAGTTTGCAGAATAGACACAGACACAATCGCTGGTCGCATAATTGGAATAATAATCTGGAAGAATATGCGCGGCACAGAAGCGCCATCAATCATTGCAGACTCTTCAAGCTCTTGCGGAATGCCCTTAATCACGCCAGTGAAAATAAACACTGCAAGACCGGCGCCGAAGCCTAAGTAGATAATCCACAATCCCCATGGAGTGTTCAATCCGAGCTTGTTAGTGATGTCGGAAAGGGTGAACATAACCATTTGGAATGGCACAATCATGTTAAATAGGAACAGCACGTAAAGCATTACAGCGAACCAATTGTTGACTCTAACAATCCACCATGCGCACATTGATGTACAAAGCAGAATTAAAATCACAGCTCCAACGGTAATCACTATAGTCCACCAGAAGCTCATTATAAGATTCGTTCGCTCAATGCCTAGGTAGTAGTTACCAAATCCAATAAAAGACTTAGGGGTAAGGCTAAAAGGCTCGCTAGCAATATAAATCTTCGACTTGAAGGAATTTATAAAAACTATAGCGATTGGGAAAATCCAAAGTAAGCTTACGACAGTAAAGAAGATTGTCCAAAGTACCGGATGCTTCATTTTCTCGTTCATGCCACTACCTCCTTAGACCTAGTAAGCATATTCTGAATCAAAGCAATAACAGCTACAATCACGAAGAACACAACTGCTTTCGCCTGACCGACGCCTTCACCATTTGTGCGCCCGTAGAACGTGTTGAAAATGTTTAATGCCAACATTTCAGACTTATGAGAAGGCATACCGTTCGTCAAAGCCAAGTTCTGATCGAAAAGCTTGAAACCGTTAGTAACTGTCAGGAACGTGCAAACAGTAATAGATGGCATCATGAGTGGGATGGTAATCTTAAACAGCGTTTGCATCGGGGTTGCACCATCAACTGCTGCAGCCTCAATAACATCTCCTGGAAGAGCTTGCAAACCAGCAATATAAATAATCATCATATAGCCGATTTGCTGCCAGCAAATAAGCAGCACCAATCCCCAGAAACCATATACGGCAGAATATGTAATAGAACGACCGAAGTATGCCAAAATACCATTAAGTACAAGTTGCCAAACATAGCCCAACACAATGCCGCCAATAAGATTTGGCATAAAGAACACAGTGCGGAAAACGTTTGATCCACTGAACTTCTTAGTAAGCATATAAGCAATTGCAAAAGCAATCACGTTAATAAGAATAGTTGTTACAACAGTAAACGCTATAGTGAACATTAACGAATGAAGGAAATGTGGATCCTTAAACGCCTTAACGTAATTACGAACGCCAATGAATTTACTATCCGTAACAGCGTGGAATTTGGTAAAACTTAAATACACGCCCATAATAAACGGCACAACAAAACCAATAATAAAAGCCGCAAACGTTGGCAAAGCGAACAACGCCCACCATTTACGTATTGCTTTTCCACTCATACTAATCATGACTCGTCACTTTCTCCTCCTTGAGTGCGACGCCACCATAGACGTCGATGTCGAACCAATATCTTCATTCTACTACATGAATGAGCAATGTCAAACGTTGTCATTTTTTGCATTTCATAAAAAGCAATCGTTCATTTCTCTTTCAAAAAATTGCTTGTTATCGTTGGCATATTAATAAAATCTGCTAGAATGGAAACGGTTGCAAACTTTTGACTATATTGGCACCAATATTCATAGTGATAGCGCCGAGCACAACGTTGTGACGAGAAGTTGGTTGTATGCGGATGAAGGAGTTCACATGCCAGCAAATATCCAAGATGTGGCAGATAAGGCACACGTATCAGTTTCCACAGTATCTCGTTCCTTCACGCGGCCAAATTTAGTTTCTGCATCAACCCGCAACAAAGTGCTAGCCATCGCTGAACGGTTAAATTTTTCCATCTCTAAATCCGCTGCAGCATTAAAATCCGGAAGAACACTGCGAATTGCATTACTCATAAGCGACCAAATTCGCTTATGGTTTGGCGCATCAGTTATACAGGGGCTTAATCAGATATTTCACACTGCAGGGTACGATTTGTCTATTTTTCAAATTTCTAGCAGTGAAGAACGTCGGGAATTTTTTACTATGCTTCCAACAAGACGCAATGCTGATGCTGTTATTGTTTGTTCTTTTGATGTAAATACAAACGAAATTGCGCAATTAAAAACAACAGGTGTGCCGATTGTTGGCATTAACTGTTTGCATCCGCAAAATTGTGATTTTGACGCAACCATTAACATTGATGACGATCAAGGCGCGCGACTTATGGCACGTCACTTAATTGGTTTAGGACATCACAATATTGCATACGTGCGTACAACACGTGATGTTTCGTTACATTTCAGCGTATTGCAACGCTACCATTCATTTATCGATGAATGCAACAACAACGGTATTACACCTGTGGAGATCGTTGCCACTACAGGTTTAGATCGCATCAGCGCTATAGTTTCTACATTACTTGGCGACACAAATATGCCCACAGCTATAGCATGCCAAGAAGATGGAATTGCTATCCCACTTATGTTCCAACTTGCACGAAGTGGCTATTCTACACCAAACGATATTTCAATTATTGGTTTCGACGATAGTTTTTATGCTCATGAAACTGGATTGACCACCATTAGGCAAAATCCTGTCGATATTGCTACTACCGCAGCAAAAATGACGCTTGCGCTTATCAACGGTCAGGAAGTTGAAAATCCGTATAGAATTGTGCCAGCACAACTTATTGTGCGCTCTAGTACAGCAGCTTTATTAAACGAGTAACATTTATTTTGCATCGCTTATTCAGTTCAATCGCCGATAAATCACCATTTGCCAAGTATCTACTATGAGCTATTCAGCGCGAAACTAACTGAACAACACGAAACCACTACTTACTGTTGTTTTACTGACGCTCAATTAAGAGAACAATACTCAACATACTTTTCTTACCACCGCATATTGAGTGCTAGCTCCACATAAAAATCCGCTAGGACTTAACACTAATGTGTGTCAGTATCCTAGCGGATTCGCTTACGTCACCTTTGCTTGCTTACGTCAGCAGGAGTAACGCCTATTTTTTAATTTATTTATAAACTAAATTAGTCCTCATCTTCGTGAGCCTGAGAATATTCCTTAGCCCAGCCGTCGACGAATGCAGTCTTGACCTTATCCCACTTGCCAGTGCCCTGAGCGTACTCAAGCAAAGCAGAACCAAGATCATTCTTCCAGTTATCAGATGGCATGACAGTGAAGTTCCAGCTTACTGGAGTCTTACCGGACTTTGCATCCTCAACAGCAGCCTGAGTCAATGGATTGTCGGACTTAATGTCTGCGAAGCTCTTGAATGGAGTTGTGAAGCCCATCTTCTTAGACAAAGCATCCTTACCGGCTTCAGAAGTAAGCAACCACTTCAAGAAGTCCTTCGTAGCCTTCTTATTGGCGTCAGAAGCCTTATCGTTGATGCACCAGTAATTTTCAGAACCAGTAGCCAAACCCTGCTTCTCTTCACCCTTAGCACCAATGTAGATTGGGAGCATGCCAAGATCTTCAGCCTTCATACCAGCCTTGGAAAGGTCACCCCAAGCCCAAGTACCATTCTGGTAGAACACAGCCTTACCCTGGGAGAACTCAGAGTTTGCATCCTCACCAGTCTTGGAGCTGAGCTGAGTTGCAGGAGTGGTGGAATCAGTGATGTAAAGATCGAAAATCTTCTTGTAACCATCAAGGAACGTACCCTTAACCTTTGCAGGCTGCTTGGTAACATGATCTTCCTTGAATTCGTAGTACAAAGGAAGATTTGCAAGGTGGGTCTTGAAGCGCCAATCAGAGCTGGAATCGAAACCTGCAGAAGTGAAAGCACCATCAACACCAAGATCTGCCTTATGCTTCTGAATATCGTCAGCAACAGCCTTCAACTTATCGAAGGAATTAATTTCTTCAGCAGACTTTACTTTAGCATCCTTAAGCTCGGTATACTTCTTAAGCAAAGCCTTGTTGTAAATCAAGCCATAGGTTTCCATTGCGTATGGAATACCAACAACCTTATCTCCATCCTTCAAAGCAATATCCTTGTTCTGAAGTTGGCTATAAAGTTCTGTATCCTTCAAATCAGCCGTGTAATCTTTCCAGCTTGCATAACCAACTGGACCGTTAATCTGGAAGAGTGTAGGGGCTTCGTCACCCTTGCTGATTTCACTCTTCAAAGACTGCTCATATGTACCAGAAGCAGCGGTCTGAACCTTTACCTGAACGCCAGTCTTCTTGGTATATTCCTTAGCAACTTCCTTCCACTGGTTAGCAGCTTCTGGCTTGAAGTTCAGGAAGTAAACCTTACCCTTCTCAGCAGCTTTATCGCTGGAAGAGGAACCGCAAGCTGCGAGCGCACCAAACGCCATCGCTGAGCAAGCTACCAATGCAATTGTTGACTTAATCGTACGATTCATCATCGAACCTTTCTCCTATGCTAGCAATCCCATCATCGGACTGCTACACCGCTAGGTGTCCTTATCGACAATATTTATTATGCCTCAACTTGCGGAAGATTGCAAACGATGGCATAACTCAATTAAAGCGTGTCGCAGTAATAAATGATACGCAGTTATAATTCCGTTGCGAATCTTCGTAATATTTTATTTTTGATGTTATGTGTTCATGCTCATGCAGCAAACGATTGCTGTATTCACTACTGCGCAGAATCTAGCAATTCCAATGCACAATTACATTGTCACCTTTATATTCACCCAGCACAGAATAATGTGCAGTATCTAGACGAAGCAATCGTGCGAAATCTGGATTTACACCAAGCCAACGCGCAGTAAGTATACGCAATACATGCGCATGTGCAACAACTAGTACATTTCTACCTTGTGCTAATTGCGGCATAGCAGCATCAATAATTTTTTGTGTACGATCTGAAACCTCTTGTAGGCTTTCTCCGGAAGTTCGGTGTATATCCACAGCTTCGCCATTAGGGAGAACCTCTTGGCCGTCACTAATCATATGAGACGGAAGAACTTGAGGACCATGTTTCCATACATCCCATGCGTCAACACCGCTTAATGCCGCAATATCACCCCGCGTGCGACCTTCAGCACCACCATAATCCCACTCTAATGCGCTCCTACAAATCTCATACGTAACATAACCTGCAAGTTGTGCAGTTTGCTGAGCACGGCGAAGCGGACTCACCAATACGCAATCTGGGTCAAAGCCCTGAGGGAACGCCTCACGCAAACGTTCTCCCGCATCACATGCTTGCTGCATACCAACGTCAGTAAGCGGTAAATCTGTACGCCCAGTATGCTGGCCAGAAACACTCCAAGCAGTTTGGCCATGTCTAAGCAGCACTAAATTTCCCCGTTTTGCCAACTCTAGGTTTACACACTTTTTATGAGATGATTCCTGAGTACCGTTATTCTGCATAGTTTTCACGTTCCTCACAAGCGCCATGTACCCTGTTATCGCGCTGGACGCTACACAACGCGAATAATCTTCGCATAAGCATCTCCTAACATGCAGCCGCTTTGCCACAAATCAAGATTACTGTTCTATGGTACCGCCAAAATTGGTATTTCGTTACCACTACCATAGAGAAATATGACGCAATTACCATCGGCAAATAATAAATCCGCAAGAAGCCATCGCGCGGCTCAAATTACCGTTCAACGACTTAATGCAGCCAATCATAAGATTGACGCACTTCGCGAGCGCCGATTAAAAAACCCAAATACTTTAGGAGATTCGTTACTTAAAGCTGCGCTTCCTTCTTTCGCAACGTTTATTGCTGGACAGATTGCGCACGTAATATGGAAAAAACATGTTGATACGAGAAAAATCAATGTAAACTCTAATAATCGTCCTAACAATCTTTCTAAAGAAAAAATTGTGCAAAAGCAGCGTGTTAAGGAAGAAGAGCCGTTGCTAATGTCTCTTGGATTTGCAGTATTTTCTGCAATCCTTACTACGATTGTTGGTCGCTTAGTAAGCCACGGAACCTTGTCTTATATTGTACGAAGGCAAAGAAAACGTCAGTTTAGAAAAAATAAATTCTAATTTTGAATACATGAACTGAACATGCATAAATAATCGAAATAATAATCGAAAAATAGTCGAAATAATAAGAAATAGTAGGGGATAAGAATAACGTGCCAAACTTACGTCACAACGAAACTATTGATACTTTACTGAACCGCCGATCTATTCGCGCTTTCTGCAACGAAGCAATTGACGAAAATACAGTCGCAACTCTTGAAACCGTGGCTCAGCGCGCTGCTTGCAGCCAATTTTTGAACGACTGGTCAGCGATTAAAATTACGGATAGCTCAATTAAGCAGAAGCTCTCCGAAATCGGCAATCAAATGTATATTGCTACAGCTCCATTACTGTACGTTTTTATTATTGATCAGCACAGAAATGCTGCAATTGCGCGAAAAAATGGCGTAGATGCCGATACTGACGAATTTATGCTTAAAACTCGTTACCGCTTTACTCAAGCTCAAAATGACGTTATTTTGGCGCTTCACGCAATGGAAACTGCTGCGGAATCTTTGGGGCTTGGCTGTGTAATTCTTGGTTCAATTTTGAACAGTAGAACTCAGCTTATTGATATTTTGAATTTGCCTGAATACACGTACCCTGTACTCGGCTTAGCAATTGGTAAGCCTGCGCAAAATCCGGAATTAAAGCCGCGAATGAGTACAAAAATGCAGATTTTTGAGAACCGCTACCCTGCTGATGATGCTGAATTACTAGAAAATATTGCAGATTTTGACGCTCGCGTGCATCAATATTACGATTTGCGAAATGCTAGCAGACCAGTTGATGCTTTGAGTGCGCAAATTGTTGCGTTGGCAACGGATAATAGTGCGAAAAAACATGAGGCAGAGGATGTTGAGCAAGTTGCAAGGCAGGGATTTAACGTTGCGTAATTAGCGCAGCATTAGCTTAACGACGTCTTGGATTAGCGCCGTCTTGGCTTATACCCGCGCTTTCTAGATTTAGGCTTTGTGCTTGCAGCCGGCGAGCGCATATCCGAATACATGCGATCCACCGGGTTTTTATGCGTCAAATGCCAGCAGCCGCAATATTCACAGGCGTACACCCATAACTGCGCGCCGCGCTCTCGCAAACTTTGCTCCGCTGCCATAAGAGCCTGCCCTTTATTCTTATACATGATTTTTTGGGTAGATTCGCAGCGCTTCGGAGTAAAGAAATACATGGTTTTTATGGTAGCAAACCGCCTAACAGAGCTTCTACATACTACGTACAATAGCGCAGAATCACGCAGCATTCATAAGCTTAAGCCGCCAAACACATTCACAAAAGTTCAAAATAAATTCAATTTCTTATACTTTAGTTCAATTTTCCTACTGTTTTTTTATTATTTTTTACTATTTTTCGTCATTTTTTGAAAAAATACTATACAAAAATAATTTTTTCGACTAGCATTAGGCAAATAATTCAATTTAATACTTATATTTTGAACTTTATTGTGAATTTTGTCATGAGTTTGTTGTCGGTTTGTTCAATTTATAAATGTTGATTTTACGAGAAAGAAAGATTATGGCACAGAATTTTGCTGATGAGCTTAAGAAAGCTATGAAAACACAAAACTATAAGCAGATTGACGTAATCGCGCTTGCTGCAAAAAACGGCCATAAGCTTGGCAAAAGCCAGTTAAGCCAGTATTTAAGCGGCAAAACTGAGCCTCGCAAAGACGTACGTAACATGCTAGCTGAAATTCTTGGAATCAGCGGCGATGGAATCAGAGGCGGTCATTCTTGCGCAAAAATCGAGCAAAACTGCCAGTCTGCAGAAGAATCACAATTAAATCAGCCACAGCTTACAGAAGCTGAACTTTCCCAAACACTCAAACATAGAACCTTCAACAAATCCACCAAACTTGAGCACGTGCTTTACGATGTTCGCGGCCCTGTTGTTGAAGAAGCAAACCGCATGGAAGCAAACGGAACGCATATTTTAAAGCTCAACATTGGAAATCCTGCGCCTTTTGGTTTCCGCGCTCCAGACGAAGTGATTTACGACATGCAGCAGCAGCTTATTGACTGCGAAGGCTACTCGGATAGCCGCGGACTTTTCTCTGCGCGCAAAGCGATTATGCAATACGATCAGCTTAAGGGCATTCCAGGCGTGCAAATGGAAGATATTTACACTGGCAACGGTGTTTCCGAGCTGATTAACCTTTCTATGCAAGCGCTGCTTGATTGCGGCGACGAGATTCTTATTCCAAGCCCAGACTATCCGTTGTGGACTGCGTGCGCTAGCTTGGCAGGAGGCACTCCTGTGCACTACATGTGTGACGAAAAGTCGCATTGGTACCCAGATATTGCCGATATTCGCTCTAAAATCACGCCTCGTACTAAAGCAATCGTGATTATTAACCCAAATAATCCTACGGGCGTGCTGTATAGTCGCGAAGTTTTGGAAGAGATTGTTAAGATTGCGCGCGAGTTTAATCTAATTATTTTTGCGGACGAGATTTACGACCGTCTTGTTATGGACGGCAAGAAGCATATTTCGATTGCTTCTCTCGCTCCAGACGTGTTCTGCGTAACCTTTAGCGGACTCTCTAAGTCGCATATGATTGCTGGCTTCCGCATCGGTTGGATGAGCCTTTCTGGAGATAAATCCAAGGCTCGCGACTACATTATGGGTCTTAACATGCTGTCTAATATGCGTTTGTGCTCGAACGTTCCTGCACAGTCGATTATTCAAACTGCTTTAGGCGGATACCAAAGCGTTGAGAAATATTTGGAGCCGGGAGGTCGCGTGTATGAGCAGCGCGAGTATTGCTATAACGCACTTCAGGAGATGGATGGCGTAAGCGTTGAACGTCCAGACGCTGCTTTCTACATGTTTGTAAAGCTCGATCCTGCTCGCTACAACATTCACGACGACGAACAGTTTGCGCTTGATTTGCTGCGCGATCAGAAGTTGCTGATTGTGCATGGAAAAGGCTTTAATTGGGAGACTCCAGGCTACTTCCGCGTAGTTTACTTGCCGCGCTTACAAACGCTTCGCGACGCAATGGGCAAACTCTCCAACTTCCTCTCTTACTATCGCCAGTAATTATGCATCTTGCTTGCAAGCCGCAGCACTACAAATCACAGTACAAACAGCTAACGCAAGTAGGTACATTTCGGAGTAAAACACCGCAACAAACACAAAGAAAACCCAACAAAGCTATACAAGAGTAGGGCT
>NZ_KQ956853.1:0-10574 GCF_001546485.1 Gardnerella vaginalis
GTTGACTGAGTTAGTAACAGTGTTGAGCTTATCACCGTTACTTTCGCAGTTCGTTAGCTGAGTTAGTAACGCTCACTACCTTCCTGTAATACCTTTTATTCGCAATTACCGAGATTGCCCTGCAGCTATCTTCGCTTATTGCGTAAAATCGGACGCAAATAGCGGCAAATCGGACGCGTTCTACAAAATACGGACGTGTTGGCAAAAATTACGGACGTTTTCTTGTTTTTCTGACGCAAACAAAAACCGCACATGTGTGAATTAATCCACGAACATGTGCGGTTTATGTTATTTAGCAGTTTCGCTGATTAGCAGTTTAGCTATCAGACGATTAGCAAAATCAGGCGTTTACGCGATCGATGCCGGACTGTACGTCAGCAATCACGGAATCCCAAGACTTGATGAAGGCGGCAACACCGTCAGCCTCAAGCTTGTCGGTAACGTCCTTGATGTTGATGCCAAGCTCAGCAAGCTTGTTCATAACAGCGTGGCTCTCTTCGTAAGTGCCCTTAATGGAAGCAGCGCCATTGCCGTGATCAGCAAGAGCGTTCAAAGTCTTTTCTGGCATGGTGTTCACAACATGCTCAGCAACCAACTCGTCAACGTACTTGCAATCGGAGTAAGCTGCGTTCTTGGTGCCGGTAGAAGCCCAAAGTGGACGCTGCTTCTTAGCGCCCTTGGCTTCAAGCTCAGCCCAACGTGGATCAGCTGCGAACTTCTTCTCGAAGAGTTCGTAAGCCAAGCGAGCGTTAGCAACAGCAGCCTTGCCTTCAAGAGCCTTAGCTTCATCGGAACCGTTAGCTTCGAGGAGCTTGTCAACAGCGGTATCAACGCGGGAGACGAAGAAGGAAGCTACGGAACCAATGTGCTTCAAGTCGTGACCGTTAGCTGCAGCCTGAGCGATACCTTCGATGAAGGCGTCGATAACCTGCTCGTAGCGCTCGAGGGAGAAGATCAAGGTTACGTTCACGGAAATACCTTTAGCAAGGGTAGCAGTGATAGCTGGAAGACCTTCCAAAGTTGCAGGAATCTTGATCATAACGTTTGGACGATCAACCTTTGCCCAAAGCTCTTCAGCCTGCTTCTCAGTGTTAGCAGTATCGTGAGCCAAACGTGGGTCAACTTCGATGGAGACGCGACCGTCAACGAAGTCGGTCTTTTCAGCAATCTCGCGGAAGATATCAGTTGCGTTACGAACATCGGTAGTTGTCAACTCGCGGATAGCGGTTTCAACGTCGACCTTGCCGAGTTCCTTAAGCTGTGCATCGTATGGGCCAACCTGGCTCAAAGCCTTCTGGAAGATGGATGGGTTGGTGGTAACGCCAACAACATTCTTGTGAGCAATCAAATCCTGCAAAGAACCGGACTCAATGCGGGTACGGGACAAATCGTCCAACCAAATAGAAACGCCGGAATCGCTGGTGCGCTGCGTTGCTTCAGTCATGTTATCTCCTTAACACTGTGCTCCACCAATTGGGGCACGTCGGTATTGTGGCGTTGTTACAAGAAACAGCGGTTGATGCCGAACCAACGGTAGCTCGACATCAACACGCCATCGCTGTTTCTTGTGAAGTAGCTAAATTAGCACTTCGAGTTTTGTGATGAATCAATTTTATTTTGATACATCAAGCTTTTTCGCTTATCTGCTTTTTGCCTAGTTATCTTAGGCGCGAGCTTCTTCGATAGAAGCCTTAGCAGCTTCTACTACGTGCTCAGCAGTAATGCCCAAGTCGATCATGTTCTGACCGCCGTCACCCTGCAAGCCGTACTGTTCGATAGAAACAGCCTTGCCGCAATCGCCGAGATACTTGTACCAAGGCAATGCCAAGCCAGCTTCGATGGAAACGCGAGCCTTAACGGACTTTGGCAAGATTGCTTCCTTGTACTCTTCGTCCTGCTCTTCGAACCATTCGAGAGATGGCATGGAAAGAACGCGAGCCTTAACGCCTTCTGCAGCCAAAGTCTTGGCAGCAGCAACAGCCCACTGAACTTCGGAACCGGTTGCCATGAGGATTACGTCTGGAGTGCCTTCGCAATCAACCAAAACGTAAGCGCCGTGCTTTACGCCTTCGCGAGCCTTCTCAGCAGTCTCGGCGAGGGTTGGGACACCCTGGCGAGTCAAAATCATGGCAGTTGGGTAGCTGTTCTTCTTCTCGAAGAAGTAGCGGTAGGCTTCAGCAGTTTCGTACTCGTCTGCAGGGCGCACAACCTCAAGCTGAGGAATAGCGCGGAAAGCAGCCAAGTGTTCGATTGGCTGGTGAGTTGGACCATCTTCGCCCAAAGCTACGGAATCGTGGGTCCAAACGTAGAGGTTTGGAATCTCCATCAAAGCAGCCAAGCGAACTGCTGGGCGCTCGTAGTCAGAGAACTGGAAGAAGGTGCCGTTGAATGGGCGAGTGTCAGAACCAAGCAAAATACCGTTGGTAATAGCACCCATTGCGAACTCGCGTACACCGAAGTGAAGCTGACGGCCGTGCTCGGAAACATTTGGCCAAGTGCGGGTTGCGTCTTCGGATGGACCGAAGGAGTCAGCGCCCTTAATGTTGGTGTTGTTGGAGCCGCCCAAATCAGCGGAACCGCCCCAAAGTTCTGGCATAACAGCAGCAATTGCGTTAAGAACTGCGCCGGAAGCCTTACGGGTAGCGACCTTGGAACCGACTTCGAAGCCAGCAACCAAGTCGTCAATGGCCTTGTCGAAGCCTTCAGGAAGCTTGCCAGCCTTAATGCGCTCGTAGAGAGCAGCCTTGTCTGGGTTGGCAGCAGCCCACTTTGCAAGAGCTTCGTCCCAAGCCTTGTGAGCAGCCAAGCCGCGCTCTGCAACCTTGCGAGCATGAGCCAAAGCTTCTTCGTCGATTGGGAATTGAGCTTCTGGATCGAAACCGCAAAGTTCCTTCAAGCCCTTCACAGCTTCTTCGCCAAGCTTGGAGCCATGGGAAGCTTCGTTGTTGGTCTTGCCTGGGGTTGGCCAAGCAATCAAAGTATTAACCTTAATGAAGTGAGGCTTATCGGTAACTTCCTGAGCCTTTTCAATAGCTGCAGCCAAAGCCTGAACGTCTTCCTTATAGGAGCCATCTGGCTGAATGAAGCTCACTTCATCGGTGTACCAACCGTATGCACGGTAACGAGCAAGAATATCTTCAGAGAAGGTGAGCTTGGTGTCGCCTTCAATCTGAATGTGGTTTGCATCGAAGATTACGGTCAAATTGCCGAGCTTCTGGTTTCCAGCCAAGGAAGCAGCCTCAGAAGAAACGCCTTCCTCAACGTCGCCTTCGCCGCAGATAACCCAAACTTTGTGATCGAATGGGGAGGTGCCAGCTGGAGCTTCTGGATCGAGAAGTCCGCGCTCAAAGCGCTGGCCGTAAGCGAAACCAACAGCGGAAGCAAGACCCTGACCGAGTGGGCCAGTGGTCATTTCAATGCCTGGAGTTAAGCCATATTCTGGGTGACCTGGAGTACGCGTGTCGGCGCCGCCACGGAAATACTTGAGGTCGTCAAGAGTCAAGCCGTATCCAGAGAAGAACAACTGCACGTATTGCGTAAGCGAAGCGTGACCGCCAGAAAGAATGAAACGATCGCGACCGGCCCACTTTGGGTCAGCTGGATCGTGCTTAATGAAGTGCTGGTACAGAGTGTACGCAATTGGTGCCAATGAAACAGGGGAGCCAGGATGTCCATGTCCTGCTCGCTCAACAGCATCAGCCGAGAGAACCTTCGCCATCTTTACGGCGCGCTCGTCTAATGCAGACCAGTTGAAATCGGTCATGTGATCTACTTTCCTTCCAATAATTCGGGTTTTTACGCACAGCTTACGCTGGCTTTTACCCTCTCATTGCCCTTCAATCCTATCTTTCGTGCGCGACGAATATGTTATAAAGTGTGTCAAAAGTTTGCTTTTATGTTCTGTTGCGTGCTAAGAAATAGATTACTATAGAAGTATAGTATTTAGACGTGTTTGTAAGGAGCGATAATGCAGTCACGACGCATGATGGTATTGCGTGCGGTTGTTGAGGATTATATTCGTTCTCAGGAGCCTGTTGGTTCTGCTGCTTTAGCAAAACATCATCAGCTTGGTGTCAGTTCAGCGACCATTCGTAACGATATGTCGGCTTTGGAAGAAGAAGGTTACTTAATACAGCCGCATACTTCTGCAGGGCGTATTCCTACTGAAAAAGGCTACCGTTATTTTGTTGACGGTTTGGCTGCTGTGATTCCGCTTTCTGAGCCCCAGCGTCGTGCTATACGTAACTTTTTAAGCGGATCGGTTAGTTTGCAAGATACATTGCAGCGTTCTGCGCGTTTGCTTGCAAGTATTACAGGTCAAGTTGCTCTTGTTGCAGCTCCGGCATTATCTCGCGCGAGTGTTCGTCGTATTGAGCTTGTTCAAGTTTCCATGAGTATGCTGCTGGCAGTTGTTATTACTGATACTGGCAGTGTTGCGCAGCATATGTTGCAGATTTCGGATGTGAATGCTGAAGAATTAAGTCAGTCTATTGCTACTATCAATAAGTTATGCGTTGGGTTGTCGTTGCGTGAAGCCGCGCGTACACTGCAAACAATTTCTACTACTATTGCTAGTGCTCATATTCGTAATTTGCTTCGTTCTCTTGTGGATGCGTTAGAAGATATGCATATTGGTGAACATACGCATGATTTGTATATGGCTGGAGCTTCTCAGTTGGCTCACCGTCAAACAATGAGTGATTTTGCTTCCTTGTTTGATGCTCTTGAAGAGCAGGCTGTGATAATGCGCTTAATGACTGCGATGAGTGAAGAAGCAAGTGACTGTGCCAGTGGTGTAAGTGTTGCTATAGGTTCCGAGACTCATAATCCAGGTTTATTGCATGCTTCTGTTGTTACGAGTGGATATGGGTATGATCCAGATGCGTCTACTGATTCTGCAGATTTTACTAGCTCAAATGTTGATTCTGGTAATGCTGGTTCTGGGAATGCTGATGCGGTATATGTTGATTCTGTAAAAGCTGCCTTTATAAATAATATTGACAATCAGCCAATGAATGAATCTTCATCTCAAGCTGATGTTTCTACTCAAGAATCAAATATCGATCGAACTCATCGTCAAAATATGCCAGTTGCTTTTATTGGTTCTATTGGACCGCAACATATGGATTATGTTGCTACGATGGCTGCTGTTAAAGCGGTTGCGCGTTACCTAAATGCGTTTATTGCACAAAATCGTTGAAAATCACTGTTGGTTATGACTTACTGACGTTGCCTTATGGCACAATAAGTGGAGTTATATAATAGGTGACGTTGAGTAATACTGATGGGGTTTATTACGAAGTTTGTTACGAAATGTGTTATGAAGTCTATTCAAAGGGATTACAGTGACTGATTATTATAAGGTTTTGGGTGTTGACCATAATGCTAGCGATGATGAAATTCGTAAAGCATATCGCAAGATGAGCCGCAAGTACCACCCGGATATTGCTGGCGCTGAGTTTGAAGACAAGTTTAAAGAAGTAAATGCTGCTTATGACGTGCTTTCTAATCCAGAAAAGCGTCGTATGGTAGATATGGGTGTTGATCCTAATGATCCTTCTGCTGGTGCAGGTGCTGGGGCTGCTGGCTTTTCAGATATGGGTATGGGGGATATTTTCAGCCAATTCTTTGGTGGCTCTTTTGGTAGTTCGCAAGGGCCAATTTCTCGCGTACAGCCTGGAGATGACGCGTTAGCTGAGGCGCGTATTGATTTGAAAACCGCTATTTTTGGCGGCAATGTCAGTGTGCGCGTAACTACTTTTGGTGTATGCAAGGATTGTAATGGCTCTGGTTCTGCAGACAGTGCTGCTCCTGAACAGTGTGATCAATGCCATGGTTCTGGTTTTTGCCAGAAGATTGTGCGCACTATGCTTGGGCAAATGATGTCTTCAATGCCTTGTGATAAGTGCGAGGGACATGGCACCATTATTAAGAATCTTTGCCAGAACTGCCATGGTCACGGTCGTGTGCGTACTATTCGTGAAGTTGGTGTGAATGTGCCAGCTGGCATTCGTGATGGTAGTCGTTTGCGTTTAGCTTCGCAGGGTAGTGTTGGCGAATGCGGTGGTCCTGCCGGCGATTTGTATGTTGATATTCATATTCGCGCTGATAAGCAGTTCACACGTAATGGTGACGATTTGCATTGCTGGATTACGGTTCCTATGAGTTGGGCTGTACTTGGTCATAATGTTGAGATTACTACGTTTGACGGTTTGCAGCGCATAGTTATTCCTGTTGGCTGCCAGAGTGACGATACTATTACTTTGTCAAATCTTGGCGTAACGAAACTGCGTTCTCAAGATCGTGGCAATATTGTTGTTCACGTCGTAGTGCAAACGCCTACAAAGCTGAATGATGAGGAACGTGCTTTAATTGAGAAGTTTGCTCAATTGCATGACGGCAGTGTGAAGCAAGTGCAGCAGCATTCTTTGACAGAACAGCCAAGTGAGCGTAAAGGTTTCTTTAGTAAATTAAAGGAAGCGTTTGCTGGCTGATATTTTCAGGCTGATGTTTGCTGGCTAATGTTTGCAGATGGGCAAAATTTTGTTAATTTGCAAATTTTATTGCCGAACATGCGTGATACTCAAAAATCTTTTATAAGAGCACTCTATAGGCATAGAATTTTATAAGTGTAAAAATTGTGGGGGTAAGTATGGCATTACCAATATTGTTTGCAGGTACTCCAGAAGTTGCGGTTCCATCTCTTCGTGAGCTAGCAAAAGATAATGAGCATTTTGACGTTCGTGCAGTGCTTACTCGTCCTGACGCTCCAACAGGTCGTGGCAGGAAGCTGGTTCCAAGCCCTGTGAAGAAGGCTGCTCTTGAGCTTGGTTTGCCAGTGCTTGAGTCGGATCCTAAAGATGAAGATATGTTTCTTGAACAGCTTGCGGCAACCGGTGCAAAAGCTGCAGCAGTTGTGGCGTACGGCAAGATTTTGCGCCAGAATGTTTTAGATGCGTTGCCTCTCGGCTGGTATAATCTTCATTTTTCGATTCTTCCGCAATGGCGAGGTGCGGCTCCTGTGCAGCGCGCCATTTGGGCCGGGGATGACATTACAGGTGCTACGGTTTTTCGCATTACACGCGGCATGGATTGTGGACCTATTTTGGCGCAGTTTACTACAAAAATTGAGCCTCACGAAAATTCTGGCGATCTTCTTGCACGACTTGCAAACGACGGAGCTCCGCTGCTTGCAGCATCTCTTCGTGGTATGGAAACTGGTGAAATTGTGCCGGTTGAGCAAGATCAAACTCCTCAACAAGTTGCGCAAAAAATCACGGTTGAAGATGCTCATATTGATTTTCATGCGCCAGCTTTTGCTGTTGATCGTCAAATTCGCGCTTGTACGCCAAATCCGGGCGCGTGGTGCGAGCTTTATGCGGACGATGAACATAATGCAGATCCGATTACTTTGCATGTTTTACGCGCAGTTCCAGCAAATGCTAACGATTCGCATGGTGAGGAATTGATGAGGCTTGATCCTGGAAAATTGCTTGCTGGCAAGAAGCAAGTTTGGGTCGGTACTTTAAGCGGCGCACTTGAACTTTTGGAAGTAAAAGCACAAGGTAAGAAAGCCATGAAAGCGGCAGACTGGGCGCGCGGAGCCAGGCTTTCGGCAGCAGCTTACTGCGCATAAAATTATGAGTATGAACCTTTCTTCGATGTTGCCAACTTTAGCCAAGCCCGGGCTTTTGGTTATGGATGTTGATGCAACGCTTATTGAGGAAGAAGTTATCGATTTGCTCGGTGCAGAAGCTGGGTGCGGCGATGAGCTTTCTAAGATTACAGCGCGCGCAATGCGTGGCGAAATTACTTTCGATACTTCCTTGCGTCTGCGCGTGAGTATGCTTCGCGGTTTACATATTGATGAGTGCAAAAAGCGTATTATTTCGCAAATTCACGTAACTAAAGGCGCGAATGTTTTAATTGACACTCTTCATGCGCATGGTTGGAAAGTTGGCGCAGTTTCTGGCGGTTTTCACGAGATTTTGGACGAATTTTTGCCGGGTTTGAATATTGATTTTTGGGTGGCTCACCATTTGGAATCTATAAATGGCAGGCTTACTGGCAACGTACTTGGAAATATCGTTAACGCTAACGCAAAAGTTGAAGCGCTACAAACTTGGGCAAGTAATTTCGGAATTGCGCACGAACAAACTGTTGCAGTGGGGGATGGAGCGAACGATATTGCAATGATTACATTCGCTGGATTAGGCGTGGCTTTCTGCGCAAAACCAGCAGTTCAAGCGGCTACTCCTTACCGCATTCTTACTCGCGATGTAAGTGCTGTCTTGCATTTTTTGAATGTGAATTAATGCGTTGCTTAATGTTGCGTGAGTTTCGGGGGATTTCTTTATTTGCGATTTTCTTTTCGATATTCTTTTCGATATTCTTTAGTATCGTCTATGAGTTTTGTAACTGGTTTAGTTTTTTGGTTTTGACGAGGCTGGAAAATTTGTGTTTGCGTGCGTCCCGTCCTTCGTCGCTTTAACTGTTAAAGCATTTTATTGTGTTCGCCTATCTTTTAACAATGTTGCTTCCTCAGTCCTCTTTTAGCACTGAACACAATTTTTCCAGCCTCTCAACACACTAAACACAACACAAAACTCATAGACTCGTTAAGTTTGTTACGAAAAGTGCGTGGTTTACTAAGTGCAACTAAAGTCGCGCAATTAAGCTGCGGGTGGGTGCGTAGGTTGAGATTTTCTGGTGTGATGTGCGCAGCAGCATGAGTGCTAGCGTTCTCTATGCAATAGAGAATCAGCGTCTGCAGAGCACGACTGCAAAGTTTCATGAACGTGCAATATTCAATCAGTGCAAAAAATCGAAAAATCTCACCACGCGAATAGCCGCACGAATGAACGAAGCGTAATTGAGATGCAAAATAAATTCTGCATTTATAGAACGAAAAGTTGAGTAATGTACGTAGGCAATGTAAAATTGTAAGACAATGATTAAATATTAATGATGAATACTAGTGATGAGATACTAGTTTGTGCATGTTGTGTATCTTTTAACCACAACATATGTTTGTGCTGGTAAGTCTTTTATAAGACAAGTAAAATAGTAAGTAATTTGTAAGTGAGAGAGAGTGTGCGTAAATACGGGAATTTACGTATAGCAGGGTAGGGAGTGTAACGTGAATTTACGAGAAGTTGCGCTAGAAGTTGCGCGTATTTTGGAAGATGTTGGTAAACATGCGTATCAGGATCAGTTAAGTCCTCAAGATATGACTTCGCTTGCGTTGGGTGATATGCAATCAGAGTCTGGTTTTGGTGACAAGCTTGTGCGCTTTATTCAAAACCGTTTGACCTATGTCAATCCTTTCCAAGGTTTTTGGAGAGCAAGACCAGAGCATTGTAATCCTGGAGACCGTTTTTGGTGTGTTGGCAATGTTGATGGTGCTATTAATTTCAACCGAGATATGGCTGAGTGGACGCTTACGGTTTCTTTGTTTGAATTTAATGATGAAGGTTCAGCTCGCCCTGTGCTTGGTGTAGTACATGCTCCTGCATTGGGTTTGACATATCTTGCTGCAAAAGATCAAGGTGCGATTCGTATTCGCAGAACTCCACAAGGTGAGAAACGTGAAAAGATTACGCCGTCTACATCTTCGGATCTTCGTGGTTCGGTAGTTTGCTATGGTATGTCTTATATTCCGGGCGAATCGAAACGTGCTTTGGATGTGGTTGCTTCATTAGAAGAAGGTTGTCCGGCAGATATTAAACGCATTGGTCCAGCCTCGCTTGATTTATGCAAGGTGGCAGACGGCACGTACGACGCTTATTTTGAGCCGCATTTGCATCAATGGGATATTCCAGCAGTTTCTGCCGGTGCCGTGGTGGTGCAAGAAGCTCAGGGACAAGTATGCCAGTGGGATGGAAGTCCTATTCATTACCGCCGCGAGAATGATGTAGTAGCGTCGAATGGTTTACTTATTGATAAGCTGCGACCATATCTTAATTAGGTAACGTAATTAGGTAACGTAATGAGGTAACGTAATGAGGTAACGTAGCTAAATAATGTAACCAAATGATTCATTACATAGCAATCAATAATTTTGCATGACGTAATTTTAAAAGCGGCACTTACGCAGCTAGTAGTAGCTGAGAATAGTTACTACAAGCTGCGGCGTGTCGCTTTATTTTGTAAAGAAATATCATAACGTCATAATCTATAATTTCTGCGGCAATACGCCGAAATGTTTAAAAATCATAGTGTAACAAGGCTTGAAATATGTGAAGTTTTGAGTACTATTACGTCTGTACGGGTGTCAGTTTGCAAGGTTTATTCTCGCTGAAACGTATGGGAGAGTATGAAGCGTAATGAAATTGCAAGCTGGCGTGTATCAATGAAGTGGATGCTGATTGCTTGTTGCTATCTGTTATTGTTGGCTGCAAATCGCATATTCAGCTTATGTATACCAAATAAAGTGAGGAATAATGACGAAGAAGAGTATTACTGTAAAGCATCTTGCTGCTTTGCAAAAGTCTGCTAAGCATACTACTTATGCGCCACTATCCAAGAGTGTGTGCGCTGCGATGCTTGCTGGATCAATGTTGCTTGGGGGGGGG
>NZ_KQ956853.1:10674-16218 GCF_001546485.1 Gardnerella vaginalis
GGGGGGGGGTATTCGTTTCTCCTGCCTATGCTGATGGTTATGTAAGTGGTGACGGTGCTCGCGTTTATTACGGCTACAAAGCTGACGCTGATTACAGTAAAGAGCGTTTGCTGATTAAAGTAACATATTATAAAACTAAGGCTGACGCGCTTAAAGGTGGAAACGATGGTGTTGATCCGCTTGGTAAGTTTGTGCGCGTTGAATATACTTCTAATAATCCTGAGGATGCCAATAAACAACCAGATAAGTGGGCTTTAAGACCAACTTGGTGGTTCGGTGTGCCAAAAGGTTTGAAAACAAATACGATTTCTCAAATCCGCTTGGTAAGGAATGAGCGAGGAACTCAAGAGGCTTCTAGTTCACCTGCTACTGGCACTAAAAAGTTGAAAGATGCTTCAAGGCAAGGCTATGTTGTAGCAAGTGACCACACGTATAACAACATAGATCAGTGGAAGCACAGTGTTTCGCGCGATTATTACTCTGGTAGCGACAAGACCATCGATGGCAAGGGTTGGCAGCGCATGGTCGGTATTACTAAGAATGAGAAAGATTACGATAATTCAGGTAATACCAAAGATCAGTGGAATATTTATAAGGACGGTAATGCTAACGGTCTCCAGGGTATTTTTGCTGACTGGGAGTCTGCTGGTCAACGCTATTACGAAATGTCGTATGTGGCAGAAATGACGGATGAGGCTTGGATGCAGCGCGATCAGAAGCCGCTGTTGTTTGTTGCAGGCATTTACCGTGGTGTTGGTAATTGGCGTTACGTTGCAGGTACCACGATGCGTGCACCGAAGATTGCGGATCATTTGGAATTGAAATATCCTAAGCCGACGCCTGTAAAGGATCTTAGCTCGCTTGATGAGAATGAACAGGCAGCAGTGAAGAAGGCTATTGAGGATGTTAATAAGAGTGCGGATACAAAAAATCCAAACTTATTTGATAAGCTGGTAGCAAAAGACGGCGTTAGTGTTGATGCTAAAGGTAATGCGACTATTACTTTTACAGACAACACTAAGCGTGTTATGCCGGCTAACTTATTGGTATTAAAGAACGAAACCGATAAAGACAAGTATAAGCCAACGCTTCCAGCTCGCACGCCTGTAGTGAAGTTGTCGAAGCTTACCGCTGATGAAAAGACTAAAGTTCGTCAAGCGATTATTGATGCCAATGGTAAGGAAACTCCAAACGAGTTCTTGAAGCATGTGAAGCAAACCAATAAACAGTATGACTTCAAAGTTAATGATAATGGTTCTGTAGAAGTTACGTACGAGGATGGTTCAAAACTCACTATTCCTTCTACAGATTTGGTGTATCAGGGAGCAACTATCGCCGATTGGGCGCCGTACATTTTGCCGGGTTATACAGAAGTTGTTAATCCTTCTTCTCTAACCCAAAAAGAGATTACTGATTTAATAGCTAAGTTTGATAAAGCTAACGAAAAGTTAGGTATATACAATGCTGCTAAGCAAAGTGGTAAATCTCCTGTAAGTATTGCTACTAACGGTACTGCTACTATAACTTGGAAAGATGGATCGCAAACTATAGTTCCAGGTTTCTTATACTTAAAGAAGAAAGCTCCTGATGCTCCAAAGCCGAAGCCAACTGGCGATGAGAAAAAGTATTTCACGGTTGCTGTTCCTACTGACATTCCCTCTGTGAATTTTGATCCGTTTAACATGAAGACAACTGATTTAACTGATCATAGTACGCAACTTACTTCAATTAAAGATACTTTGAAGGGGTTGACTGCTACTGATACTAAGGACTCTGATACTCATCCTCAAATTACCGACGTTACGTTTGCTGTTGATAAGAATGGTGTCGGCAAGGTTACTTTTACGGCAGATAAGTATGAGTCTGCAACTTACCCGATGGGTATGTTTATGAAACAGAAGCCTGAACTGCAGAAGCATCAGCAGTCTGGCACTGTTGAGGAAAGCGGAATCAAATACAACCTTAATAAGTATTTTGTCGATGACCCTGAGCATCTTACTACAGAAGATAAAAATGGTGCGCTTCTTCAGTTTGTTAAAGATAACTACAAGTCAGCTGGTACATTAACTGGAAGCAAATGCCTTGTGAGCAATCTTACGCCAAAAGATAGCACTAAGGGTCTTACGGCTAGTGTCAATTCTGGTGATGGCGTCGTTGATATTGAATACAACAACAGTGGAGACATTGTAATTAAGGGTTACAAGACTACTGGTTCATCTACGAAGCTCACTGAACTTCTTACTATTGATCACAGTAGGATTTATGAGAAGCGCAAGAAGGAGACAGTAACTCCACAGCCAAGCCAAGATGGATACAAGTATAATCTTACAAAGATTGGTATTGCAGGTGAAACTCCAACTCAAGATGAAATGAAGCATGCGTTGCAGCAGTTTGTGAACGATAACTATACTGGCACAATCCCTGCAATGAGTGATGGTACAGTTACGCTTGAAAATGCTTCTGGAGTAAATGCAGCTCCAAATACTACAGGTATGACTCCGTATAGTGATGCTACTGGTGCTGGTGTTACAAAGATTTTTGCGAATACAAGTGCAGGCACGGAAGGTTATGGCGATATCATAGTTTGTGGACACAAGAAGGGCGATACTGAAGAAGATGCCAGTGGTGCATCTACTGAAGAACAACTATTCACCATCAAGGCATCTGACTTGTATATCAAGAATAGTGGAAGCCAGAATCCTACAGATAACACCGTTGAAAAATTGAAGGCTCTTGCTAAGCAGCTTTTGAAGGAAAAGAAGAGTCTTACTAAATCTGACTTTACAAGAGCTGGTTTAGATAAAGATAAAATAACTAATGAAGCTATTGATAGGATGACTGATGCCGGAGAGCTTCGTGATCTTATTAAGAAGCTGAGTGAAGCAAAGCATACTGATCGTACGTACAATCCTGCTGGTGACGTTGTTGTTGACGATCCAACTAAGCTTACTGAAGATGATTTCAAGAAGGCTGTTAAAGCATTCTTTGACGCTAACTATGATGGGCAGAATAACTTCCAAATAAAAACGGGAAGCATGAATATTCCTTACCTTCCATCTGCTTCTGATCTTAAGCCAAAATCTGGCACTGTTGACATGGAAATTGCTGACGATAATATCAAGTCAGTTACTTCCAGTAAGACTGGCGATGCCGCTGATTATAAGTCAATGGTATTTAAGGATGCCAAGGGTGCTCAGCTTTTCACTGTTGCTATTAGCTACAAGAAGAAGGAAGCAACTCCAACACCTGATGCTAATCAACTCCAGCAGATGAAGGAGGATGCGAAGAAGACTATCGATAAGAATCCGTATCTGACTCCTGAGCAGAAGGAAAATTACAAGAAACAGATTGATCAGGCTACAGATCAGAAGGGTATTCAGGATGTCCTTGATCAAGCTAATACTCAGGCGAATAAAAATAAGACTGATCCTAACGTTCAGCAAACCATTAACGATAACAAGAATGGTGATAAAGAAAAGAAGGATCAGGAGCTTAAAGCTGCTAAAGAAGCTGCCAAGGATATTATCAGCAAGCTTCCTAATTTGAGTGGTGATGAAAAGAAAAATCTTAAGGAGAAGGTCGATAAAGCAGCTGACATTAATGGCGTGAATAGCGTTGTTGATGAAGCCAAGAAACTCAGCGAGCTTAAGGGCGTTAAGGAAGAAGCACAAAAAGCAACGTTTGTGTTCCTCGACCACGGTAAGGGTGGAAAAGATGATTCGTCTGATCCAAACCACACTGAGGATGCTGCTCTGAACGAGTTGCTTGGTACTAAGCCTGCAGAAGATTCTACGCTTGCAGATTTGGCTAAGAAGCTGAAGAAAGATTCTAATGCTACTGCAGCTGAAATTCGTGATGCTCTTGACGCCGCCAAGCTACAGAATACAAGTAACGAGCAGAATGCCAAGAATGCTGGTATTGCGAAGCTTGAAGCTAAGAAAGCAGAGCTTGATGCAGCATACAATGCATTGACTGATGATCAGAAGAAAACTGCAACAGAAAAGTATAATGCTGCAACTGCTGCCATTGAAACTGCAAAGACTACAGTTGACTCTGCAACTAAGCCTTCTGACATCACGGGCGCTCTTAGCACAGTGAATACTGCACTTACTGAAGCTAATACGGCAGTTGAAAACGCCAAGGGCAAGCGCGATACTTCTAGTATCACCAACGATCAAAATTCTGAACTTGCCAAAGAGAAGAAAGCTCAGATTGCACGTATTAATGCAAGTAATCTTTCTGCTGCTGACAAGGAAAAAGCTACGAATGAAATCAATGCTGCAACTATGCTTGGTGATCCAACCGGTATTGCTAATCGTTACTTGAAAGCTCAAAAGATTGAGGATGCTAAGAAGCAGATTGCTGCGCTTAAGTATTTGAACAAGGCTCAAAAGCAGTATTATAAGGATCTTCTTGATAGCACTGATGCCTCTGATCATGTTGATGAAGCTGGAAAGCCTATTGGCAAGGATGACATCGATGATGCTCTTGAGCAAGCGTTGAACTTGAACGGTGTGATGAAGCGTTTGGCTGATCTTGCTACGAGTGCAGACAAGCTTAAGAAGGATAATAAAGATCAAAAGTATTCTTCTGCCACTGAAGATAAGAAATCTGCTTTCGATGCTGCTTTGAAGGCTGCAAACACTCAACTAGATAAGGTTGATGGCGCAGACAGCGACAATATTAACGCTGACGGTGCTAACGCTTTGTACAACGATTTGCTTAAAGCTATGCAAGGCCTTGATAGCTCTGTTAAGGGTGTTGATTTGTACACTGAAGACTTGCGAAAAGAGTACACTGATGATGTTGCTTTGAAGGAAAAGCCTGTATACAAGAATGCAACGAAGAATGTGAAGGAAGCATTCGATAAAGCTTTTGAAGCTGCAAAAACTGCTCTTGAAGAGGCTAAGGATGCAAATAAAGTAACTCAGCTTGGTGCTGATGCTGCAGCTCAGCAGAATGCAATCGGTGCTGCTCTTGCTAACTTAGTGAATACTCGCAAGGCTCTTGACGGCATTGATACAACTGCATTGCAAGCTGAAGTCGACAAAGATAAGCCTTTGACGGATAAGCCTGTATACAAGAATGCTTCTGATGATAAGAAAACTGCTTTCGACAAGGCACTTGCAGCGGCTGAAGATGCAATTGCGGATGCTGAGGGCAAGAAACAGTTAGCTGCTGATGAGGATCCAAAGACTCAAGAACAGAAGCAAAAAGCTGTTAATGATGCATTGACTGCATTGCAGAATGCTGCTAAGGCTCTTGATGGTAAGGAACAAAAGCCAACTCCAACTCCTTCGGTTGATAAGACTGGTTTGAGGGCTCTTGTTGATGCTGCTGGGCAGGTGAAGGATTCTGACGCGTATAAGTATGCTGATGCTAATAAGCAGGGTGCTTATGATAAGGCTATTAGTGATGGTCAAAACGTGTTAGCTAAGACTGATGCTACGGCTGATGATGTTGCTAAAGCTGTTCAGGCTATTACTACTGCTAAGACTGCGTTGGATGGTAAGAAGCCAGCCCCAACTCCAGCTCCTTCTGTTG
>NZ_KQ956854.1 GCF_001546485.1 Gardnerella vaginalis
TCGTCCGTACTGTCAAGGAACATCGCCGTGTCGATGGTTCCTATATTAAGTTCGATGAGAACGCCGCCGTCATTCTCGGCTCTGGCCGTGAACCAAAAGGCACTCGTATCTTCGGACCAGTCGGTCGTGAATTGCGTGATCAGCACTTCATGAAGATTGTGTCCCTTGCCCCGGAGGTGATCTGATATGGTAGCCAAGATTAAGTCCGGCGACCAGGTGAAGGTTATCCGCGGTAAGGATCGCGGTAAAGAAGGTAAAGTACTTCGCGTGCTTGCCGATGACCGTTTGGTCGTAGAAGGCGTTCAGGTCGTTAAGAAGCACGTTCGCGCCACCCAGCAGGGTCAGCAGTCGGGCATTGTTTCGGTTGAGGCTCCAATCCATCGCTCTAATGTGATGGTTATTGATCCAGAAACCAAGCAGCCTACTCGCGTTGGCGTGATTGTTAAGCAAGAGGCTCGTGACGGCAAGGTTAAGACCGTGCGCGTGCGTGTCGCCAAGAAGTCCGGAAAGGAGCTGGCATGACCGATACTACAGTTGAGTTGCCGGCAACTCCGCGCTTAAAGCAACAATACAAGGATGAAATCGTTCCAGCCTTGGAAAAGGAATTCAGCCACACTAATCCTATGCAGGTGGCTCGAGTGCAGAAGGTTGTCGTCTCTATGGGCGTCGGTGCTGCAGCTCGTGATTCCAAGCTCATCGAGGGTGCGATTAAGGATCTCACTTTGATTACCGGTCAGAAGCCGAAGGTTACCAAGGCAAAGAAGTCTGTTGCGCAGTTCCATTTGCGTGAAGGTCAGGCAATTGGTGCTTACGTAACACTTCGTGGCGATCGTATGTGGGAATTCTTGGATCGTTTGCTTACTCTGGCTTTGCCTCGTATCCGCGATTTCCGTGGTATTAACGGCAACCAGTTTGACGGTCAGGGTAATTACAACTTCGGTCTTACGGAACAGTCTATGTTCCATGAGATTGATCCTGACTCGATTGATCATCAGCGTGGTATGGACATCACCGTGGTGACTACCACCAAGGACGATGTGGAGGCCAAGTCTTTGCTTAAGCACCTCGGTTTCCCATTCAAGGAGAACTGAAATGGCAAAAACCGCTCTGAAAAACAAGGCGGCCGCTAAGCCGAAGTTCAAGGTGCGCGCTTATACGCGTTGCCAGGTTTGTGGTCGTCCTCACTCCGTGTATCGCAAGTTCGGTCTGTGCCGCATTTGCCTTCGTGAGAAGGCTCATCGCGGTGAGTTGCCGGGTGTTACGAAGTCCAGTTGGTAAATATCGACGCTGAAGGTCCACTGCCCGAAGACAGATGTCTCATATAGGGGCGGTGGAAACCACGGCGAGAAAGGGCGTTAGCCCACATGACAATGACAGATCCAATCGCAGACATGTTGACACGTCTGCGTAATGCGAGCGCGGCAAAGCACGATACCGTGGAAATGCCGTACTCCAAATTCAAGGCGAATATTGCCGAGATTCTGAAGCACGAAGGCTATATTAAGGACTTTGCTGCTAAGGAAGCTAAGGTTGGACAGACGTTGGAAATTACGTTGAAGTATGGCTCCAATGGCCAGCGTTCTATCCAGGGCATCAAGCGCATCTCCAAGCCAGGCTTGCGTCGTTACGCTAAGTCTGATGCTTTGCCAATGCCTCTTGGTGGCCTCGGTATCGCTATTATCTCGACCAGCTCGGGATTGTTGACTCAGAAGGAATGCCTCGACCGAGGCATTGGCGGCGAAATTGTCGCCTACGTATGGTGAGAAAGGAGAGCTGAAGATGGCATCGCATATTGGTAAGCTCCCCGTCGACATTCCTGCAGGCGTGGAAGTAAAGATTGAAGGTCAGTCCTTCAGCGTTAAGGGCGCTAAGGGTTCTGACTCCTATGAAATTCCAGAGGGTATTACCGCGGAAGTTGCTGAGAATCAGATTGTTCTGACTCCAGTTGATGATTTGCGTCCAACTCGTGCAAAGCATGGTTTGGCTCGTGCAATCGTTGCTTCCATGGTTAAGGGTGTGCATGATGGCTACACCAAGACTTTGGATATTGTTGGTACCGGTTATCGTGCTGTAATGAAGGGCAAGGGCATTGAGTTCTCGCTCGGTTATTCTCACACTATTACAGTTCAACCACCAGCAGGTATTGAGTTCGAGTTGCCAAATCCTAACCAGGTAATCGTTAAGGGCACTGATAAGCAGATTGTTGGCCAGGTTGCTGCCAATATTCGTAAGCTTCGTGCACCAGAACCTTACAAGGGTAAGGGTATTAAGTACACCGATGAACGTATCCTGCGCAAGGCTGGAAAGGCTGGTAAGTGATATGAGCGTTAAGATTTTCGGTAAGGGTACCAAAGTCGCACGTTTGCGTCGTCACGCCCGTCTTCGTAAGCGTATTGCTGGCACCTCTGAACGTCCTCGTTTAGTTGTTTCTCGTTCTAACCGTCACATGGTTGCTCAGATTGTGGATGATGTCAAAGGTATTACTTTGGTGAGTGCCTCCACTTTAACTGCTGACTTCGCTGGTTTCACTGGTACGAAGACTGAAGCTGCAACCAAGGTTGGCGAATTGGTAGCAGCTAAGGCGAAGGAAGCTGGTATTACCGCTGTAGTCTTCGACCGTGGCGGTAACAAGTATCATGGTCGCGTCGCAGCAGTGGCTGAAGGCGCCCGTCAGGGAGGTCTGGCACTGTGAGCGACAACGAAAAGGAAACCCAAGTGGCTGAAGAAACTCAGAACACTCAGGCATCCGCTGAGGAACGCAATGATGATCGCCGTTCTCGCCGTAATAAGGGCGAGGGCAAGCGTGGTGAGCGTCGTAATCGTCGTGAAGAAAACCGCGGCGAGGAGCTTCTGGATCGCGTAGTTACTATTAACCGTGTTTCCAAGACCCATAAAGGTGGTCGTACTTTTAGCTTTGCAGCACTTGTTGTTGTTGGTGACGGTAAGGGCACTGTTGGTGTTGGTTATGGCAAGTCTCGTGAAGTTCCAGCAGCTATCGCTAAGGGTCAGCTCGACGCAAAGAAGCATATGTTCACTGTTCCACGCATTCGTGGTACCGTCACTCATCCAGTGCTCGGTCACGATGCTGCTGGTACTGTGCTGCTTCGTCCAGCTGCTCCAGGTACTGGTGTAATCGCTGGTGGCGCTGTGCGTGCCGTCATGGAATGCGCTGGTATTACCGACATTCTCACCAAGTCCATGGGCTCTGCGACTGCTGTAAACGTGGTTCGTGCTACTGTGGACGCTTTGAAGAAGCTCGAAGAGCCAGAAGAGATTTCTGCTCGTCGTGGTCTTTCTCTTGAGGAAGTCGCTCCTGATGCTTTGCTCCGTGAGCGTGCTGCCGGCATTGCCGAGGCTCGTAAGGCTCGCGAAGAAGCTCAGGCCGCCAAGGCAGCTGAAGCAAAGGATGGTGAGTGATGTCAAATTTGAAGATCACTCTGGTGCACGGTTTGGTTCACACCACTGAGCGCCAGCGTGCGAACGTCCATACGCTTGGCCTTCATAAGATTGGTCACAGCGTAGTTCGCGAAGACACCCCCGTCAATCGTGGCTTGGTCATGGCCGTGCGCCACCTGGTGAGCGTCGAGGAGGTCGACTGATTATGGCTAACGAAGAACCAATGCTGCATATGCACACGTTGCGTCCAGCTCCAGGAGCTAAGAAGGATCGCATCCGCGTAGGTCGTGGTGAAGGCTCTAAGGGTAAGACCTCAGGTCGTGGTGACAAGGGCACAAAGAAGCGTTATCAGGTTCGTCCTGGCTTTGAAGGTGGTCAGCTTCCACTTTACATGCGCTTGCCTAAGTTGCGTGGCTTTAAGAGTCCTTTCAAGAAGGAGTTCCAGGTCGTCAACGTTGCAGCTCTAGCTGAACTTTTCCCACAGGGTGGGGAAGTTACTGTTGCTGACCTTATTGCCAAGGGCGCTGTGCGCGATGGCTACCCTGTAAAGGTTCTTGGCGATGGCGAATTGACTGTTGCTTTGACTCTTAAGGGTATGAAGGCTTCTGCTTCTGCTAAGGCAAAGGTTGAGGCTGCAGGCGGCTCTGTTAGCGAAGAGTAGTTAATACTACTTGAAGCTTGATGCAGTTATAAAGCTGTTGATAGTCCCTCTAGCATTGTCTAGGGGGACTATTTTTATCGTTAAAACTCACCAATAATCTTGTTCAGTAGGCACCGTGAGATACACTATTGCCTCAGAGTTTGTTTTTGCACTGTTGCGCCTAGGAGTGCGCGAAAAAAGGGAGGAAGACCCAGGTGAAAACGTTAATCCAGGCCTTCAGGACGAAAGAGTTGAGGAATAAGATCCTCTTCGTCTTCGCTATGATTATCATCTACCGTATCGGTTCGTTTATTCCGATTCCAGGTGTCGATTATAAAGTAATTCGTGCTTGCACAGCTAAGTTGGCTTCGTCTAAAGAGAACTTTATTGGGTTAGTCAACTTATTCTCTGGTGGTTCGCTGTTGCAGCTTTCCATTTTTGCTTTGGGTGTAATGCCTTACATTACGGCTTCCATTGTGATTCAGCTGCTTCGTGTTGTGATTCCACGTTTTGAGGCTTTGCATAAGGAAGGTCAGTCTGGCGAAACAAAGCTCACGCAGTACACGCGTTACCTCACTATTGGCTTGGCTGTATTGCAGTCGACAACTATTTTGGTAACTGCTCGTTCGGGTGCTTTGTTTAATTATCAGTGCGGTCAGGTTATTCCTGATGGCAGTTTCTGGAGCCTTATCGTCATGGTTTTGATTATGACCGGCGGTACGGGTCTTATTATGTGGATGGCAGAACTTATTACCGATAAAGGTATTGGTCAGGGTATGTCCGTCTTAATCTTTATGTCTATCTGCTCTGGCTTCTTGCCAAAGCTTTGGGACATTGGTTGGGGTACTAACGGTTCTAATGGCGATTGGACTAAGTTCTCGATTGTTGCCGGTGTTCTGCTTGTTATTCTTATTTTTGTTGATTTTGTGGAGCTTGCGCAGCGTCGTATTCCTGTGCAGTATACGCGTCGCATGATTGGCCGCAAGATGTATGGTGGATCTTCCACTTACTTGCCATTGAAGATTAATATGAGCGGCGTTATTCCACCAATCTTTGCTTCTTCAATTCTTGCTGTTCCTACGCTTATTGCTCAGTTTGGAGATAAGCGTCAACCGTGGGTTAATTGGATTGAACTTAACTTAGCTAATTCAACTTCAGCTTGGTATATAGGTCTTTACACAGTAATGATTGTGTTCTTCTGCTTCTTCTACACCGAGATTACTTTTAATACGGATGAATCTGCAGATAATATGAAGGAATACGGTGGCTTTATTCCTGGCATTCGTGCCGGTAGTGCCACAAGTCGTTACTTGACCTATGTTATGAACAGATTGAACACTGTTGGCGCTATTTATCTGCTTTTTGTTGCCTTGATTCCTACCGTTTTAATTATGGCTTTGCACTTAAATACTAAATTGCCATTTGGCGGTACAACCATTTTGATTATCGCAGGTGTTGGTTTGGATACTTTACGTCAAGCAAAGGCTCAGACTGAACAATTCCAGTACGCTGGATTCTTGTTCAAACATGATGAGCAAAAGCAAGTATCTAAGTGAATATAGTTACAGTTAGTAAAGCAAGGAGATAAATATGCGATTGCTGATTATGGGGCCACAGGGTGTAGGTAAAGGAACCCAAGCTGCTTTATTAAGTGAGCACTATGGCATTCCAGCAATTTCTACAGGTGATATTTTCCGTTATAATCTGAAGAACCAGACTGAGCTTGGCAAGCAAGTTCAGGGCTATCTTGATAAGGGTGAACTGGTTCCAGATGAGTTGACGAATACCATTGTTAAGGATCGTCTTGCGCAAGCTGATGCAAAGAATGGTTGGATTCTCGACGGCTATCCTCGAAATGCTTCTCAGGTTCAGGCTTTGGATCGCATGTTGGAGGAACTTGGTACTCCACTTGATCATGTGGTAGCTCTTGAGGCTGAGCGTGAGGTTTTGCTTGAGCGTATGCAAAAGCGTGCCGTAGAGCAGGGTCGTTCTGATGATACGCCTGAGGTAATTGCTAAGCGTTTGGAAACGTATGAAAGGGAGACTGCTCCACTGCTTGATATTTACGATAGTCGTGGTCAGTTAGTTGAAGTTGATGGTGTTGGCGATATTGAAGAAATTAATAATCGTATCGTTGAGTCATTGAACTGATTTGCATATTTTAAAAATACGCAATTAAGATGTATAATGCGTCTCGTTCGACACGCCGAGTGTTGTATGGGACGCATTTCCTGTATTATAGAAGATTGGCGTGTCTTCGGATACGCAAAGTAGTATGTCCAAGGAACGGAACGAGGCTCATGGCAAAAGACGGTGTGATTGAAGTCGAAGGCAAGGTGGTCGAAGCGCTGCCGAACGCGATGTTTCGTGTTCAGCTCGAGAATGAACACATCGTGTTGGCGACGATTTCTGGAAAGATGCGTAAGAATTATATTCGCATTCTTCCGCAGGATCGCGTTGTGTTAGAGATGAGTCCATACGATTTGAATCGTGGACGTATTACGTACCGTTATAAGTAAAGGTACAAGCAAAGGAAAACCATGAAGGTCAGCCCTAGCGTGAAGAGGATCTGCGAAAACTGCCGCGTGATCCGCCGTCACGGCCGCGTCATGGTAATCTGCATTAACCCACGTCATAAGCAGCGTCAAGGCTGAGCAGATTTCCATCGCGGAATACAAAGAATAAGGCGCTAAGTCACAGCAGAAGCTGAACCCTGGGTGCGCAGGCCCAGGCCGCATTTGATTGCTATAATGCGGATGACTTGGTGCACGACCTGCGTAACAGTAAAGGAATTACAATGGCACGTCTTGCCGGAGTAGATATTCCCAATGAGAAGCGCATTGAGATTGCCCTCACTTACATTTTTGGTGTTGGTCGTACTCGCGCTAAGGAAACGCTTGCCGCGACCGGTATTAATCCGGACACTCGCGTCAAGGATCTTACAGATGATCAGTTAATCACTTTGCGTGATTATCTTGAGGCCAACTATAAGATTGAAGGCGATTTGCGTCGCGAGATTGATGCAGATATTCGTCGTAAGATTCAGATCAACTGCTATCAAGGCCAGCGTCATCGCAAGGGTCTTCCTGTGCGTGGTCAGCGTACCAAGACTAATGCTCGCACCCGTAAGGGTCCGAAGCGTACTGTCGCCGGGAAGAAGAAGGCCACCCGATAGTAGTCGGTGGTCGGCTCTAGACCACGGATACATTTCCATCGTCTAGACATACCAACTCATTCGTCATTAGGAAACGAGGGTCAATGGCAGCTGCAAAGCAAGCCTCGCGCAAGCCGCGTCGCCGGGACCGCAAGTCGGTGCCGGTTGGGCAGGCGCATATTAAATCAACATTCAATAACACGATTATTTCCATCACCGATCCATCTGGTGCAGTCATTTCTTGGGCTTCCGGTGGTGACGTTGGCTTTAAGGGTTCCCGTAAGTCAACTCCTTACGCTGCAGGTATGGCCGCTGAGTCTGCTGCTCGTAAGGCAATGGAACATGGCCTGAAGAAGGTTGACGTGTTTGTTAAGGGTCCAGGTTCCGGTCGTGAAACCGCTATCCGTTCCCTCCAGTCCGCGGGTCTCGAAGTTGGTTCTATTACCGACGTTACCCCGCAAGCGCATAACGGCGTACGCCCACCAAAGCGTCGCCGCGTCTGAGCACTCTTACGAATCCATCCATCCAACCCGCTTATGGGCGGCGAGTGCACCACCGACCAGAAGCTGAAAGGATACCAAAGTGCTTATCGCACAGCGTCCGACACTTACCGAGGAATCACTAAATCCCCAGCGTTCTCGTTTTATTATTGAGCCGTTGGAGCCAGGTTTTGGTTATACTCTCGGCAATTCGCTGCGTCGTACTTTGTTAAGCTCCATTCCGGGTGCTGCCGTTACTTCGGTACGCATTTCTGGGGCTTTGCATGAGTTTACGACTCTGCCAGGTGTTGAAGAAGATGTCACTGAAATTCTGCTGAACATCAAGGGTATCGTGCTCACCAGTGAGTACGATGAGCCAGTAGTGATGTACCTGCGCAAGAATGGTAAAGGTGAGGCCACTGCTGGAGATATTACTCCTCCAGCTGGTGTAACTATTGCCAATCCTGACTTGCATATTGCCACTCTTGCAGAAGATGGTGAGCTTGAAATCGAGTTTACTGTTGAACGTGGTCGTGGTTATGTGCCAGCTCAGATGAACAAGCAGGAGAACAGCGAAATCGGCCGCATTCCTGTGGATTCGATCTACTCACCAGTTTTGAAGGTGAGCTATAAGGTCGAAGCTACCCGCGTGGAACAGCGCACGGACTTCGATAAGCTCATCCTGGATGTGGAAACCAAGCCAGCTATTACACCGCGCGATGCTGTTGCATCTGCTGGTTCGACTTTGGTTGAGCTTTTCGGTCTCTGCCGTGAGCTTAATGTTGAGGCCGAAGGTGTGGAAGTTGGTCCAGCGCCAACGCATGATGAAGCTGATTCTCAGTTGGCTATACCGATTGAAGAAATGAATCTTACGCAGCGCAGCTACAACTGCTTGAAGCGTGAAGGTATTCATACAGTCGGTGAGCTGGTAGTTCACACTGAGCAGGATTTGCTCGATATTCGTAATTTCGGCATGAAATCTATCGATGAGGTCAAAGAAAAGTTACAGTCCATGGGTCTGTCTTTGAAGGCTTCGCCGATTGGCTTCGACGCCAATAATCTCGAAGGTGGTACTTTCTTCTCGCCTGAGGACGAGTAAGATCCACCTGCAATCGTCGCAACATTCGGATGTTCGGGTTGATGCCCACCTGAGTGATGCGACAATAAGGAGTAATAATGCCTACACCGAAACAAGGCCCTCGTCTGGCTTCTAGCCCGGCTCATGAGCGCCTGATGCTGGCCAACATGGCGACCAGCCTTTTCCAGCACGGTCGTATCGTGACGACGTTGCCAAAGGCAAAGCGTCTTCGTCCGCTTGCTGAGCGTTTGATTTCATTCGCTAAGCGTGGCGATTTGCATTCACGTCGTCGCGTGTTGCGCGTGATTCGCAACAAGTCCGTAGTTCACGTACTTTTCACTCAGATTGCTGAGCAGATGAAGCAGCGTGAAGGCGGTTATACCCGCATCGTGAAGATTGCTCCACGTCGTGGCGATACCGCTCCTCAGGCTATTATTGAGCTTGTAACTGAGCCAGTAAGCCCAAAGAAGGCTGTTGTGAAGGAAGCTGAAGCAGCTACTAAAGTAGCAGCAAAAGAAGAAGCTGCTGAGTAGTCAGCATTCCAGCTTTACGCATCGGTAAGTAAATCTTAAAGTCAAGCGTTTTATCGTTTCTTTAAAGAATTGCTATAACGGGTCGGGGTTTGTTCCTCGACCCGTTTTTTTATTTGTATTATTATTGAACTATGTCGAATGTTATTGATTTGTTGCGCAACGATTTCTCTACCTTCGCTCAGCGCAAGTTTAATGCTGTGGATGCGCTGATTTTGTGCGAGCTATCTTATATCAATATGCCAACGTCTGTGCCAAAATATTGCGATAATCCAAAGAATATTACGACTGTATCTCTTAACGAATTGCTTAGAATAGAAGACTATTCGTCAATGTTTGCTTCTGGGTCTCCTAAAGTAGATAAATTCCGAAGGAAGCTGCTTCTTGCTGTCGCTTCCAGCCCTAGGTATAGGGGAATTCGCGTAGGAGAGTATCTTGAGAGGTTTGATGAATCAAATATTGACGAATCATTAGAGCAGCAGTTTGCTGGAGTTACTTTTGATCTTAGCAATTGCGAGGGGATTGATAATCCTCATACTCTTGTTGTTGCGTATCGCGGTACTGACAGTACGCTTGTTGGGTGGAAAGAAGATTTCAACATGGCTTTCCGCTGCCCAGTGCCAGCGCAAGAATCTGCTGCTGAATATTTGACTTCTGTAGCGCAAAGATATAGCAAACGTTATTCTAATAAAAACTTCTTTAATAAAATTTTTGCGAACAAACTTTTTGCCCGCTTTTCAAAATCTTCCGTAGATGTGCAAAATAATCCAAATATTATTGTTGTCGGTCATTCAAAAGGTGGGAACATGGCTGCTTATGCGGCTATGCGCTTAGATGCTACAAGTCAAAAACTAGGTGATCTTGTATCAAAAATTTATTCTATGGACGGACCTGGTTTTGCGTCTGATGTAGTGGATACAAGCGTTTTTGCGAATGTTTCAAGTCGTATTGAAAAAGTAGTTCCGCAGTCTGCTTTCATTGGGTTGATTATGGATACGGGGGTGCCGTATAAGGTTACAGCTGCCGATTCGATTGGTTTAATGCAGCATTTTGGTATGTATTGGCAGATTAAAAATGGTGATTTTGACTATTGCGATTGTGTAACTCCACGCGCTTTGGCAGTTTCTAAGGCTGCAAACGAGTGGATGATGAATTTGCCATTTGAGGAGCGAAAGCGCAGAATTGACAGCGTTTACAGCATTTTTAGCAATTTAGGTTACTCAACTTTTGATGAAATGTCTTCGCATTGGTCGGAGGTTGTTCCTAAATTATTGAAGATTGCAATGCATATGGATTCAAAAACTTATGAGCTAATTCGTAGCGTTATGAGTGCCTTTGCGCTTGCGGGCGGCTCTTCGGATAAGAAAAGCTAGTGGAAAGTTTGTTTGGAAAGGTTTTGAATGCGACTTCGCTTAGATTTAGCTTACGATGGTGGCGGATTTTACGGTTGGGCTAAGCAGCCTACTTTGCGAACTGTGCAGGGTGAAATTGAGGGGGCTTTGCACACAGTATTACGTGTGCCGGAAGGTGAAGTTGCCGAACCTTTGCGTCTTACTGTTGCTGGTCGCACAGATACGGGCGTGCATGCGTCACATCAGGTTTGTCATTTGGATGTTTCGGAGGGGATTCTGAACCGATGCATTGGACATACAGAATTGGATGGTGTTTCTGCACTCGAATATAGGTTGCGTCACGTTTTGCCGCAAGATATTTCGCTACACAGTGTAAGTGTAGCTCCTTACGGTTTTGATGCTAGGTTTTCTGCGCTGGAACGCACGTATGTGTATCGAATTTCGGATGGTTCTTGTCAATCTGGGCACGATCCTCGCATGCGCGGATTTGTTTTGAAGCTTGACGATGTTTTGGATGTTGAAGCTATGAACAAGGCTGCTAGGCTTATGATTGGCCTTCACGATTTTGGATCTTTTGCTCGCCCTAATCCTGGCGGCACTACTATTCGCGATGTAAAGAGTGCTTGTTGGGAACGTGTTGGAGAGCGCGTTAATGACGTGCGCGTTAATATTAAAACTGGCTGTGTGCCGCCTGTTGAGCAGGGTTTGATTGAGTTTACGATTGTGGCTGATGCTTTTGCACATAATATGGTGCGCTCGCTTGTTAACGCGTCTGTGCAGATTGGGTGTGGTAAGCGCTCGCTGGATTGGTTTGTTGAGAAGATTCACACGCCGCTTCGTGAGGGTTCCACTGGTCCTATTGCGCCGCAAGGGTTGACTTTAGAATATGTGGCGTATCCGCCGGATGATGAGCTTGCAACGCGTGCGGAGCAGATTCGTGCTCGTCGTGATTCTGCTGAGTTGCGACTCGACGACTTTGAGTTGCTTAATACGCAAGAAGCCACTTCGATTCGCTGAGTCGCTTAAGAAGAAGTATTGCTTCTGTGTAGTGAAGACGTGATCGAGTTTAGACAATGCGAGCATTTCAACGCGCCATGAATTTATATTCGCAGCATGGTTTATAATTGAAAAGTTGCATTTGTGTGCGTGCAAACGTATCTAGAGTGCATGTGGATGAATGTCCGAGCGGTCTAAGGAGCACGCCTCGAAAGCGTGTGAGGGTAAAATCCTCCGCGAGTTCAAATCTCGCTTCATCCGCGAATTAACTAAGCCTAAAGCATGCGAAATTGCTTTAGGCTTTTTTAGTTCGCCGAGCTTTCTTAGAACTGAAAGTGCGGGTTATAGGCCAAAAAGTGTGTAAAACTATG
>NZ_KQ956855.1 GCF_001546485.1 Gardnerella vaginalis
CTTCCAACGCGAGTTTCGTAGCGAGCGCGTTACCCGCGCGAGCGTCCTTCACTCAGCATTGACGCTAGTGTTCACTAATCAACAGAAAAATCAATGTCTGCAGAGCATTATTGCGCTCGGTAGGTGAAGTCGTGAATAGTGCGACCAGCATCCAAACCTTTGCGCTCAAAATTCGTAAGAACACGACCGGCAAAACGCTCAGATTCGCTAAAATCTGCGTGTGGAAGAGTTGCTGCAGTATCGGCTGTACCTTTTCCAACGTGCTCAGTTGGAAGGCTTACTTTTAATTCACCAATATTTGCAAAATCTTTACGAGAATCCATAATCTCGTGAACATGCAAAGCATAATCCTCAATATCTGTAGCAATGCGCCACACGCCCTCTTTACGCAATGCATGGTGGATTTCAGAAGCAAGCTCTGGCTGCACGATACGACGCTTATGGTGGCGCATTTTAGGCCATGGATCCGGGAAGAAAGTCCAAACCTCTTCTAAAACTCCTAAATCGCATGCAGCAAAGAAATCAGGAGCGTTAATTTGCGCAATACGAAGATTAGTTAAACCTTGCTTTCCAGCAAGAAGCATGGTGTGAGCAACGCCTGGATCATAAACTTCAAGCGCCAAAAAATTAGTTTCTGGCAAACGTTCAGCTGCAGCAACAATGTTTTCGCCCTGTCCGGAACCAATTTCAACAATAAGCGGATTATCATTGCCCCAATTATCTTTGATCCAATCAGGCGTAATGAACAAATTTTCGCGCAATCTAAAGGAGCCAGGAGCTTGAGTAATGTCTAGTAGGTACTGACTTGCATAACGCTCCTGAGCGTGCTGTAAACGCGCATCTAAGCGTCCAGAACGACGCACAAACGACAATACAGTGCGTTGTTTGGCTTGCATAGTGTTTTCGTTTTCATTTTCACTGCTCATGAGATTACTTTCGTTATTTGGGCTACATGCCTTTAGTTTACATTCGCATGATTTTAGTCATACTTGTATGCATCGTTTTTATGCTACCAAAAAGTATAAAAAAGCAGCGAAAGTTATTCAACAAACGCTGCTTAATTAAATTTATTGACGAATATAATCTTTAGGAGAATAAATCGCGAGCAGCACTACCGTTCGGAGCATCCTCTACTTTAATATTTACTTGAGCTGGACTCAGTAAAAAGACGCGAGGAGTTACACGTTCAATAGAGCCGCGCACGCCAAATACTACACCTGCTGAGAAATCAACAATACGATACGCCACAGATTCAGTTACACCAGTCAAATTCAGAACTACCGGTACGCCGTCACGCAAAGCGCGACCAACCATCTGCGCATCATCATAAGACTTCGGATGAATAGTAGTAATACGACTCATGCGATTAATATTCGACCGCGCAGAAACGTTACCAGCTCGCGAGTCATCATTACGCTGCGACACAGCAGGAGTTACCGAACGATCATTGTCAAACGATGTTTCTGGAACATCAGCTTCAACATAATCATCATCTTCTGGAACGTCCGCCATACCTACATATGACATCACATTCTTCATAAATCCAGCCATGAAGTAACCCTCCCCTCGTGACGCTTAACGCAGAAAATCAGGAATATCTAGTTCATCCGGTTCAGATGCAGATTGCTGAATAGGAGCTGTAGCAGACGTATATTGCTGACTCATGGCAGAGTCAAACATTGAAGGCACAGCAGCAGGTTGTTCAACTACTTGCGGAGCAGTTTGAGGTTCTTCCTTCACGGTTGAAGTAGACTGCGCTGGAGCAACATGCTTAACATCAGCTTGCATGTCTACAAACTGACCAGCTTTAGCAGATGTATCATCAACCTTAGGATGGGAATCAAAACCTGCAGCAATAACAGTTACGCGCACTTCATCACCATAAGAATCATCCAACGAAAGACCCCAAATAATTTGAGCCTCCGGATGAATAGCCTTACGAACGAGTTCAGTTGCAGCAGAAGCTTCCTGAAGTTTCAAATCGTTTGGACCTGCAATATTAATCAAAGCACCATGAGCACCCTCAATACTTTCCTCAAGCAATGGGGAACTAATAGCAATTTCAGCTGCCTGCGTAGCACGATCCTCGCCTTTTGCAGCACCAATACCGAAAAGCGCGGTACCTGCACCACGAAGAACAGCAGTAACATCAGAAAAATCAACATGAATATAAGAATTCATGGTAATCAAATCTGTAATGCCTTGAACACCCGCAAGTAATGCTGTATCTGCAGTCTTAAAAGCTTCAATAATTCCAATAGTACGATCAGAAATTTCCAACAAACGATCGTTTGGAATCACAATCAACGCATCAACTTCTTTACGAAGATTCTCAATGCCAAGTTTAGCTGACGCAGCACGCTGCGGACCTTCAAAACCAAATGGTCGCGTAACTACTGCAATAGTTAAAGCCCCTTGCTGATGTGCAGCACGAGCCACAATCGGGCTTGCACCTGTACCGGTTCCGCCGCCTTCACCACAGGTCACAAACACCATATCAGCACCCTTAAGTGCCTCCTCGATGTCTGACTGATGATCCTGCGCAGCTTTAGCACCCTTCTCAGGGTCTGCACCAGCGCCTAATCCTCGACTTGAAGCATCAGACAATGAAATCTTTACATCAGCATCAGAACGCAGTAAATCTTTAGCGTCAGTATTAATGGCCACAAATTCTACATTCTGTAGACCCTCGCTGATCATCCGATTGACAGCGTTACCGCCGGCACCACCAACGCCGACTACCTTGATGATAGTTTTGTCATTGAAATTGTCAGTCTGGGCAATCTCGCTCACCGTTGTCTCCTGTCACTCACGCACGTTTACACCATATTTTAGCGCAAAAACGCTCGATACTGACGACGTTTTAACAATAAACTGAAAAAATGTCACTGCTTTGATAATACACCGGGCTATATGCAAATAAAGATGGCGCGCAATTTTCTTCGCAGATTCACTAAATATTCATCATGCAAAAATAGTAAAAAGCTTAGAAAAACTTAGTAACTAGCATCCATCGGGTCGTCACCAAACAAAACTTCGCGCTCCTCATGACTAGTAGTACGCGAATCTAACCAACCGTATGGTAAATGAACTTTCTTAGCGAAACGTACACGTCCGCGCGGCGTGTCTAAGATTTGTTCTGGCAGATGAAGAGAACCATCAAGCATGTCAAGATTGCGCTGAACATCCTCAACGGACTCACACTCCATAAACGCTTTACGCGTGCCTCCACCGACAGGAAAACCCTTCAAATACCATGCAACATGCTTACGTAAATCATGAACAGCCATACGCTCATCGCCATCATAAAACTCAACTAAAAGCTTCAAGTGACGCAAAATCACAGAACCAACTTCTGCCAAAGTAGGATTCACACAACTACTACTACCTTCGCAAGCGCTGCGAATATCCGCAAATAACCACGGTCTACCCTGGCAGCCTCTACCAATAGCCACACCAGCGCAGCCAGTTTCTTTAAACATTGCGAGCGCATCATTCGCACCCCAAATATCACCGTTACCAAAAACTGGAATATGAAGCACTTCTACAAGTTCAGCAATACGCTGCCAATCTGAATGACCACCGTAATATTCTGCAGTTGTGCGGGCATGCAAAGTCACAGCCGCACACCCTTCCTCCTGAGCAATATGTCCAGCTTCCATAAACGTTTCGTGACTCTCGTCGATACCAACACGGAATTTAGCTGTAACAGGGATTCCTGCTGGCTCACAAACGGAAACAACGCGATGCAAAATTTCTTGTAACAAATCAGTTTTCCAAGGAAGAGCAGAGCCTCCTCCGCGTCGCGTCACTTTTGGCACTGGGCAGCCGAAGTTTAAGTCAACGTGATCAGCCATGTTTTCGTCAACAACAATTCGAGCAGCTTGTTCAACAATAGACGGATTTACACCATAAAGTTGCAAAGAGCGCACTTTTTCGCTAGGTGCAAAACGGCATAAACGCAAGGCTTTTGGATTTCTTGCGACTAATGCGCGTGCAGTAATCATTTCTGCCACATACAACCCATCTGGACCATATTCGCGGCAGATTACACGGAAAGGCCAGTTAGTAATACCGGCCATTGGAGAAAGGACAACAGGAGTAGCAATATGAACTTTCCCTAAATCTACTGGTTTTATAGAAAAATTCATATTGCTTTAACTCCGTTCACTTTAGTAATAATTTTGCTTATTAATGCTTAAGCGACATTTACGCGATACTTAAGCTACACTCAAACGCGTATTAGTACAATCCGCCAGCAGTAGCGATTTGTACAGGCTGAGATTCATCCTCTCCTGCCTCTTTTGTAATATCCGTAGCGCCATCTGCAGCACGAGTACCAACGATTTCAACAGGACCTTGCGGATATTTAACGCGCTTTTCGTTAATGCGGCTAGCAACGTAATCTGCAACTTTGTCGATAGAAACACGTTCCTGCTGCATAGTATCGCGCTCGCGGATTGTAACAGCATGGTCTTCCAAAGTATCGAAGTCAACTGTTACGCACAAAGGAGTACCAATTTCGTCTTCACGACGATAGCGACGACCAATAGCACCAGCTTCGTCGTAATCGATAACCCAATCATGCTGACGCAAATCCGCAGCCAAATCTTGAGCAACAGCTTGCAATTCTGGCTTCTTGCTCAAAGGCAACACTGCAGCCTTAACAGGAGCCAAACGAGGGTCAAGTCGAAGAACGGTACGCTTATCAACGCCGCCCTTAGTGTTTGGAGCTTCATCAACGTCGTAAGCATCAACCAAAAATGCCATAAGCGAACGCGTAAGACCAGCCGCAGGCTCAATAACGTAAGGAATGTACTTTTCGCCAGTAGCCTGGTTGAAGTAGCTCAAATCCTCGCCGGAATGCTTAGCGTGAGCAGACAAATCGTAGTCAGTACGGTTTGCAATACCCTCAAGCTCTCCCCAATCCGAACCTTGGAAGCCGAATTTGTATTCAATATCGACAGTGCGCTTGGAATAGTGGCTGAGCTTCTCCTTAGGATGCTCGTACATGCGCAAGTTTTCTGGTTTCACACCCAAATCCACATACCAGCGAACGCGAGTGTCAATCCAATACTGATGCCAAGCTTCGTCGGTTCCAGGCTCTACGAAGAACTCCATTTCCATCTGCTCGAACTCACGAGTGCGGAAAATAAAGTTTCCAGGCGTAATCTCATTACGGAAAGACTTACCAATATTGGCAATACCAAAAGGCGGCTTTTGGCGAGTAGAAGTCATAACGTTCTTAAAGTCAACGAAAATGCCTTGAGCTGTTTCTGGGCGCAAATAGTGCAAGCTGTTTTCGTCTTCAACAGGTCCTAAATGCGTGCGAAGCATCATGTTGAAGTCACGAGGCTCAGTCCAGTTTCCGCGAGTTCCGCAATCTGGGCAAGCAATATCTTTTAAGCCGTTTTCTGGCATTTTGTCGCCATGCTTTTCAGCATAAGACTCTTCCAACTTATCTGCACGATGACGCTTATGGCAATTCAAGCACTCAATCAAAGGATCGTTAAACACGGAAACGTGGCCGGAAGCAACCCAAACTTGAGAAGGCAAAATAACGGAAGTATCCACGCCAACAACATCGCCGCGCGTGGTTACCATGTAGCGCCACCATTCGCGCTTGATATTATCTTTCAACGCAACACCGAGCGGACCATAATCCCACGCAGAACGCGTGCCACCGTAAATTTCGCCGGCTGGGAACACAAATCCTCGACGCTTAGCCAAGGAGACGACTTCATCAAGCTTTGAAACAGCCACAATACACCTTTTCGTAAAACTAGAAAATTCGGGTGAAAACGTTGCTATTATAGAAAAACCCTGTGACGCTTGTAAAATTAGTAAAGTAACTGTTACAGTAACGCAAATTTATAGGTTTGTTGACACATTATTTGTCGTTGCATTGTTTTTGCTAAATTTGCGTAAGATTACGATTTTAAAGGAATTGTTACTATGAGTGAAAATAATAGCGCGAATACAAACGACTACGCGAACGAGCACAAAACTAACACGGTTGCAGCATTGTGTATTGCTCCAAGCGGAGTCGGCGACGAATTAAGCGAGTACGTGGCGGATGCTGTACAAGTAATTCGTAATTCCGGGTTAAAGAACGAAACTAACGCAATGTTTACAAATATCGAGGGCGAATTTGATGACGTTATGCGTGTAGTAAAAGATGCTACAATGGCTTTAGTCAACAAAGGATACCGCACTGGAGTACTCTTAAAGTTAGATATTCGCCCTGGTTTCAGCAATCAAATTGACGCAAAAAGTGCGCTTGTAGATAAGATTCTCGACGAACGCAAAAACAACGAAGATTAAGCGTTTTTTACGCCACCAAATCTGCGGTCGCGATGCGCATAACGGTCGATTGATCTCCACAGCGCTTCGCGGCCATAATCCGGGAATAATTCCGGCACAAAATCAAGTTCCGCGTAGGATGCTTGCCAAGGCAAAAAGTTGCTAGTGCGCTGCTCGCCGGAAGTGCGAATAACTAAATCACAATCTGGAATATCTGGATTGTATAAATGATCCGCAATCATTTTTTCGCTTACGCGATCGCCTTTAATTTTGCCGTCGCGAACTTCTTTTGCAATTTGCGCACACGCATCCGCAATTTCTGCACGACCACCGTAATTTATGCAAAAAACAACGTCAATAGTTTTATTATTTTTGGTGATTTCTTGCGCTTTTTCTAACTCGTCAATAACAGACTTCCACAAACGTGGGCGACGACCTGCCCAGCGAACGCGCACTCCCCACTCGTTCATTTGCGCAACTCGCCTATGGATAATATCCCTAGAAAATCCCATTAAAAATCGCACTTCTTGCGGAGATCGTTTCCAATTTTCGGTAGAAAAAGTGTACAAGCTTAAGTAGCGAACTCCTGCTTCTATAGCTCCTGCAATAACGTCAAAAACTACTGGTTCTGCGGCTTTGTGACCTTCGGTCCGAATCATTCCTCGCGTTTTTGCCCAACGACCATTGCCGTCCATAATCACACCGATATGACGAGGAACTTTACCCTTAGGAAAATCTGGTATACGAGAAGGGTCACTAAAAGGAGCCGCTGGAATATCAAGCGACGTATAATCTACATTTTCAAAAGCCATACTTACGAATGTAACAACCCCATCGAACGAATTGGACGTTCCAGATAATATTCAACCCATTGTTGAATACAACACACGGTAGAATTGTCAATCGACGTACCGTCTACTACAGACCAATTCCCTTGTGCAAGCGCACATAGTTGCAATCGCGTTTCATGAGAGCAAATAATTGACTCAGGAGTGTGATCACTTGCACACATAACACCACCGGCAGTAGGTGAAAAGTAGCATAAGTCTTCGGTCTTTCCACAAACAACACAAGCTGTTAAACGCGGCGACCATCCAGCTAACGATAATGCACGCAATACATACGACATACCAATAGCAACCGGCGCATGCTTATGGTGAGACAATGAAGATAAAGCAGCAATAAGTAAACGATACTGCCCGGAGGTATCTTGATATTCAGGAATATATTCGTCAAGATATTCGTGAGAAACTAAGGCATCCGCAACTTCCAGCATGACGTTAGCGTATTCGTACGACACATAATCAGCACAAATTTCACCAGCATACGCAGTAATAGAAACAGCCTGAGATACAACATCCAAAGACTTTCCTTGCGCCAAAAGCACGTCAACGCGCATAAGAGGCTCAAGACGACCACCAAAACGCGACTTAAGGCGACGAACACCCTTAGCAACAGCACGAACTTTACCATGCTGCTTCGTTAGCAACACCACAATTCTATCTGCCTCACCTAGAGGAAAGGCGCGAAGAACCACAGCTTCATCACGGTATAATGGCATGAATCAAACTAAGCTCATTTGCGTATACAAGCGCAATATTTACTCATGATCAGTATCGTTTGCATCCTTAGCACTATGTGTATCATCATCAAAAACATTGGACTCATCAATATGACCAATAATCGGGAAAGAAAGATCTGGAATGTCCAAATTTAACGGTTTGCTTGGAGCCAAGTGCGTAATCGGCATCTGCTGCACTGGATGCGTGCGCTGGGTTGGCGCCGCAGGAGGGAATGACGGAACAGCAGTAGACGTATGTGCAGCAGGCGCTGGATTATCATGGCGAGTTGCTGCAGGCGTAAACGAAGGAGGCACTGGCGCAGAAGAAGTTGAATTATGCATTACAGTAGCACTTTGCAAAAGCTCATCATTACTATCAGTATCATCAATATTTGAAGAATTGCTTACTGCTACATGAGGCGTAAAAATCGCACGCTCAGATTGATGCAATGATTCAAATGAATCATCAGCACGTTGATGGTCATAATCTACAGGAGCAAAAATACTCTGCTTGTCGTGATTTGGCACTTGAGGAGGAACCACAGGAATATTCGTTAAATGAGGAACACTATCCGCAGCCACAGTCTCATCGACGATATCTTCAACTACTGAAGATGCAGGAATATGCGAAGAAGCAGTCTGCACCGAAGGAGCAAACGATGGCGCAGCTGAAACAGGAGCAGGAGTTGCTGAAGCCTCAGAAGCTGCTGGAGCAGGAGTAGAAACAACAGGTTGAACTACAGGCATAACTGAAACTGAAGTAGGTGCCGACGTATGTGCAAGAGCAGGAGCAGACGTAATTGGCGACGCAACGTGCGAGTATGCATCACGTTTATCTGTATCAACATACTGCGCTACCCTACCAAAAGATTCCAAACTACTCAGTAAGCGAATGCATGCATTCAAATAATAATCAACCTGACGCTCATCATAACCACGCTTGCCTGTTCGCTGCGTAAAAATTACATTAGAAACATAGGAAGCATCAATAGCAGCTAATGTTGTTTCATCAGTTTCCCACTCAATTTCGTGATCAAGCATCACTGCAATTTTATCGAGCGCTTGATCAACCATAATGTCAACTTGCTTACGAGCATAAGATGGTCGATGCGGTGCACCACCTTCAAAACGATTACGATAATCACGCTGCGCATGCTGTAAAAGCTTCTTATACAAAGCATCAGCACGCGCTTTCCACACGACTCTGCCGCATTGTGCAAGTTCTCGTGCAGTACACTTATCAACAACAGCACGCTCTAAACGAGATAAAGCCGCGTCAACTTGACCAATAATGTAACCATTGCGCTCTAAATCAAAAGAAACATCCTGAATGTCTTGCTGTGTGAGTCGATCATCGTCACTTTCATACAACGTATGCGCACGCTCTAGAAAAGCATTCACCTGTGCGACGTTATATCCTAACTTACGCTTACCAACACGCTCCATTCCTGAAGCATTACGAGCGGTATCAGGTTTTTGAGCCATCGAATATCGACCTCCTGAGCACATGTTCTTATTCAATATACTGTACGCGATTGTTGCGACGCGCGCCACACGTTGCATTCGTACATACCTTCATGTATGTTTTTACTTTGTTGCGAACGGGCGATTAGCTCAGCTGGCTAGAGCGCCACCTTTACACGGTGGATGTCGGGGGTTCGAGTCCCTCATCGCCCACTTTCTATTCGATTTGATTCATTTATTTAGGTTCGCTTATTTTGTATTCGCTTATTTAGATTCTCTTATTTGTATTCGCTTATTTTGCATTTGCATTTTTTGCACTACAAGTTGGCAATGAGCGTACATTGTGACCAGAACCAATAGTTCTCAATGCTGTATAAGCCTCATCAAGCGTGCTCACACGCACTACTCGTAATCCTTGCGGTACATGCCCTACTACTTCGTCACAATTATCTTGGGGAGCTAAAAACCAAGTAGCACCATCGCGTTGAGCTGCAATCATTTTTAGACGAATACCGCCGATAGCACCAATTTTTTGTGATTTTTCAATAGTTCCTGTGCCAGCTACAACCTTACCGCCTGTTTCATTTTCGGGAGTAAGTTTATCAAGAATACCCAACGCATACATCATTCCTGCAGAAGGACCACCAATATCCTCAATATGCAAACGAACTTTTACTCCATCAGTATGGATGCCCAGCTTCTTAGCCGCATACTGCAATGCTACACGTTGAGCTACATTCTGCGAATCATTCATCTCACGTACTGATGCCTGCTCATAGTCATCTGCACTTTGACCAACTGGCACCACTGCTTCACGTGGCACCACTTTCCATTGAGGATTAAACCAAGATAGCAATGCGTAAAAAGTTGGAATTTCGCAACTAACACCTAAAGTAGTAACAGTCAGCATTAATAATTTGCCAGTATCGTGGTGTTCTTTCACGCGCGAACCAGACATGTCTATTACGGGGATTTTCGACACTGAAGTTAACACATCCTGTGTAGGTCCCGGTTGTTCAACAACGTAAGCACTCGGAGACAGTAATGCAACTAATGCTACGAATACTGTAAAACATCCAGCATAATAGCGTAAAGAGTGCAAACTCGTGTGCGTAGCTACTTTGCGCAACAGTGTGAAAAAACGTTGAACGCATGCGCGAAATAATTGAGGCAATGTAAACCTAGACATGCTTGTATCATGACACAAGCCCTCTATAGTTTTCTTATACGACTTAACACAAAACTGTACAATCGAGTAGAATATACTGTATTACTATATTGTATTGAGTGGTGCGCGAATTTGCGCGTAACTAGTGCGTTGCACGTAGCATAAAGGATGACCTCATGAACGATGATGCAATTCACCAATGGCTTATTGAATGCTTTGGGCCAGTACAAGGCGAAGAAGCATGGAAACAGCTTGAGCAGCTTCCTTTTGAGCTGCGTGAACAGATTCTCAATCAAAATCCAGGCAAGCTTCCTAAACCAGACGAAGTTCGCAGCATGATGCAAGCTTTTAGCGCAGGCGGTCTCAATAATCCAAGTGAAATGGAAGCAACGCTTGAAGAGGGACCAATTAATCGCAAATTAGCGCAGTCTATTGCATTACAACACGCGACCGGTGATCAAGGTAAAGTAAACGCCGAAGTCGCTGACTCTGCTCGCCGCGCACTAAGTCAAGCAAATTTGTGGCTAGATATCACTTGCAAATTCAATCCTGCTCCAGGAACTCCTGCCGTACTGTCTCGAGCAGATTGGGTAGAAGGAACCTTGGAAGCATGGGTAAAATTCGCTAATCCGGTAGCAAATTCAGTAAACAAAGCACTGAGTTCCGTTATTGAAGAACGATTCCATGATGTGGACGACGCAGAAGTAAAAGGAATATTTGCTGGCGTTGTGCCAATTCCAATGCCAGAAGGAATGAATAATCCAGCACAATTAATGAAGCTGCTCGGTAACACTTCCTTTGCTATGCAATTAGGACAAGCTGCTGGTGCGTTATCTCACGAAGTTCATGGCAGTTTTGATCAAGGACTTGCTTTACTACAAAATCCAGCCGGTGGATTAATTCCATACAATTGCATTGAATACGCAAAAGTGTGGGAGCTGGATATGAGTGAAGTTATGAACTATTTGGCACTACGTGAGTCTGCTCATGCAAGATTATTCGCAGCTGTACCATGGCTTATGCCACGATTTGAAGCACTGATTATTAAATATGCAAACGGTATCAATATTGATCTAGAAGCTATGGAAGATCAGCTTCGAGATATAGAAACAATGAATCCGGAAACTATTTCTGGTGCCGTAAACTTATCTAATATTGGCAGCAACGATTCCGAAGAACAGCGTCAAGCATTACATAGTTTGGAAACGTTACTTGCACTTGTTGAAGGTTGGGTTGATTGCGTTACATGGCAGGCAGGCATGGCTCATATTGAGCATATTGAACAACTTCGTGAAATGATGCGTCGTGAACGAGCTGCAGGAGGACCGGCAGAAGTAACCTTTGAGTCGCTACTTGGCTTACATCTACGCCCTCGTCGTATGCGTGAAGCTGCGCAATTATGGGAAAAATTGACTCGTGAACATGGTGTTGAAGAGCGAGATAACTTATGGAGCCACCCAGATTTGCTGCCAACACTACCTGACGATACTGATCAACAGAACAAACTTACAAATTCACATAATCAGCAGACTACAAATGGCACTGAACCAAACAGTAAGCCTGCAGAATCTTCCGAAAATTCTTCTGCAGATTTGCACACTAGTGCAAGCAACACAGAACATAGCAACAAGAACGCGAACAGCGGAAGTGATACAGCAGTTACGAACAGCAAAAGTTCCAGTAAGTTTGCTGATGATTACTCAAGTGGAAATGATTGGGATGCTGATCTTAGTAGACTGCTTGAGGAAGATGCGCGCCAAAAGAACCAAAACAACAACTCTGACGACAATCCTAGTGATGCTGACAACACCGATGCTGACAACACCGATGCTGACAACACTGATGCTGACAACGAAGGGCCTTCTGGCAATAAAGAGGATTCTGGCGACAACAATTCAGCTGAATAATCAACTTCACCTTATAAAACAGTATTATTTGTTCATACTGCAGTCACACAACTGCAGTATGAACAAATAAACAGTGTTGAACATTATTTTCGCAACAACAATCTGCAACATCAATACGAGACACTGCTTCAACAAGTTGTTGCAAAAAGGTTATCATTTAAGCCAAAAAACGGCTCGGCACACGATTCATACCCATGCCATTTTCTTTACGTAATGCATACGAAAGATGTAAGGTTTTTTCTGCTCGAGTTACAGCAACGTACATAAGTCTACGCTCTTCTTCTATATCTTCGTCTGTAAAAGCAGAACCGAATGGTATAAGACCTTCTGCGCAACCAATAACATAAACATGAGAAAATTCGAGACCTTTCACTGCGTGAATTGTGGAAACGGTAACCGTTGAAATATCAACAATATTCGAGGTACCATTACCATTTGCTGCAAGTGAATGTTGCACATCTTCTAGCACGTTACGCTGCCAACCTACGTCTCTTCTCACGCGATATGGCATTTTTGCTGCTTTTAACGCTCTACAAATAACTTGCTGCTGAGCATTAGTGCGCGTAAGTATTGCGCAATCCCCCAACTTAGCAATACCAGTTTTTACTAATTTTGCAATTTGCTCAACTACACCCAACGCTTCTTCAATATCCGTAGCAAAAACTTGCTGTGAAACACGAGTACCACCCCTAGTTAACGCCTTAACTTTTACATAATCACGCTTATAAGGCGAAGCAGCGAGCACACGATTAGCAAGCCCCACTATACGTTCAGTAGAACGATAATCCGTATTCAAACTAATGTCGGCACTTACGGGGGCAAATTCTTGCGGGAAAGTAAGCAAATAGTAGCTACTTGCGCCAGCAAATGAGTAGATAGTTTGCGCAGGATCTCCTACTACGCAAATATCACGATTTTTCCCCATCCACAATCGCAATAATTCATGTTGCAAAGGTGACACATCCTGATATTCATCGACAGTAATCCAACCAATTGATTGACGAATACGACTGGCAGCATCAGGAAAATTTCGTAAAATATGACATGCAAGAAGGAGAATATCGTTAAAATCGATACAGTTACGCGCATTTTTTTCAGTTTCGTAAGCTTCGTATAAGTCAACAAATTGTTGCGGCTCTAATCCTGCTGGAGGCATACGATGCGTTGCAGCACACACGCGAATATAATCATCTGGAGCAATCAGTGAAACTTTAGACCAATTGATTTCCGCTAAAATATCGCGAGTTTGCAATAACGTCATATCCACAAAATCTGGGTAACGTTTCATCGCGGAAGATATTATTTGCTGAGAATCGTCCATAATAGATGGAAAAGTCGCAGAACAAATTTCACTCCACACATTACGAATCTGTTGCAAAGCAGCCGCATGAAATGTTGCAACACAACCAATATTGCTAATTCCAAGCGATTCAATACGCGAGCGCATTTCAGATGCAGCTTTTACAGAAAAGGTAACAGCCAACACTCGCTCAGGATCCCACTTACCTGTAGCGCAAGCATATGCAATTCGATGTGTAATAGTTCGCGTTTTACCAGCTCCAGCGCAAGCAATAATGCGAACTGGACCTTCTACAGCGGTAGCTGCAGCACATTGCGCATTATCCAGACCATCTAAAAGCGCTTCAGGTGAAGAATTCATACTTACTATTGTTGCAGTATTCACGACGCTTGTACAATTACAACAAAGATATGTGGATAATTTGGATAATATAATCTATATGTTTACTGTTGAGTACTAGTAGGTAACTCATATTTACACGTTTTTACTACTGTATGCTGTATGTTACTTAAGGAATGCGTCAGCTAACAATAGAACGCACAATGCTGAAATCTATTCTCAAACTTCCTCAGTAACGATCTGAAATATGAGTCGAAATTGATCGATGATACGAAAACATATCTTTATCAAAAAGTAAAAACCAAAACAATAAGACAATAGATAGTAAATTGCCAACCATATCCATAATAAATTGGCGAAATTTCGGTGCTTTGTATTACTGTGGGAGTGTGACACAACTCAGTAGATTTAAGTTGGCAGCACTGGCATCTGCAGCCATGCCCGAAGTACAGTTTGCAGGAACACGCCAAAGTGAGCAGGTTAATACCACTGATACGGCAGCAGGGATTTCTCACGCAGTCGTACAAGATGTTTCTGGTCGCCTTTATGACGTTTTTATCAGTGCCGAGAGTAAGGGTCGCAAACGTTTGCACGATCGAGCACGTGCAGCATGGACATTGCAGCATAGCAAAGATTTAGCAGCACTGGGATTTGCTTACGATACTATGCTTACATTTGTTCCAGGGAAACGTGAAAATACCGAACAGAATACTGACAATGCGCAAGCTGTTAGCACGCAGCAACCTATGCGTAATATGTCAAGTCTTGTTATCAACAAAGATGATGATGCTACGGTACTTATTTGCGAACACCTTGAAGGTAGCGCACGCGACTTACGTCTTCTTACTACTGAAGATTGCACTAACGTTGGTACAGCAATTGGTGCTATTCATCGTTTACATACTACTTTTGTGACACGCGGTAAATATCCTGCTTTTACAACTGGTCAAATTCGCGCGCAGCTAACCAGTTGGATTAAACGCCTTCGTCAAGCGGGACATATTCCAACAGAAATTACTGACAGCTGGTCCAGAGTCTTAGAAACCGAAGGTTTATGGTCTTTTGAAACATGTCCAGTACACGGTGGTTTCGTAGATGGCGATATTCTTTTTACTGGATCAACTATCACTGCTGTAACAAATTGGCAAAATATGCAAATTAATGATCCTGCACGCGATTTAGCTTGGATTTTTGCAAAGCTTAATGAGCAACGCAGGAATGCTGTACTTTCTGCGTATGGTCGCATGATGGGATCTCGCCTTGATAGTTTGATTATGTTACGAGCGAACTTGTGGTTGCAAATGGAACAAGTTGGCGATTTTATCCAAGCTTTACAGCGGGCTGACACCACGAGCATTATGCGGTTTAAAGCACAAGTTGAACGCTTAGCCCACGAATTAACGCGCATTAGCAATGCACAATCAGTAAAAAATGGACATCACAATAACAATCCTGCTTCCACGATTACTGTTGGTTCATTGCTTGAAAACGATAATACACAAAGTCGCCAAATTGCACACAATGGCACTGCCCATACTGTCAATACTACGAATCATACGCATAATATGACGAATACGGACACTAGTGATGAAACTCATGAACGCGACATTACTATTGAAGGCGATTCCACGCACAGTAATCGTCAAGATGTAACCAATGAGCATGAGATTACAGCAAACGATAGTACACATGAACACACAGTGCAATATACTGGCACTTACACATCAAGCGCTCATCTTGAAAAAAAGGCACAGCTTGCAGATGACACTGCAACACAGGTTATTACACATGTAACAACTCAAACACAGCATGAGACAGCAGAAACAATTGCACAAAAAACAACAGGTATAGAGCACAATAATGGCGATACTCATACAGAATCTACAAACAATACAGACGATTCAGAACACGCGATGATAAATAACGCTTCTGAATCACAGAGTATAGCTTACACAAAGTCTGAATCCGATCACGAAGCCGAGTCAACAGTGAGCACCAACGTAGATAATGATAAACCTGAAACTGTAATTATTCCTCTACTTGAGCGTGAGGAACGTGCTATGCGTGATGCGCAAGCAGACTTACATAAGTAGGTGCCATACAATATAAGTGAAAATTATAAGTGAATAACGACATACAGTAACGAAATACAATAACGCAAAAATAAGGCAATAAGTATAACAGGAGGACACATATGCGAGTAGTGCTCGGTATAAAAAACGTTTCCGATTCAATTAATTTTGAAACCAATCAGAGCTCTGAAGAAGTTCGCAACATAATCAATGATTCCAAGGAGATGCTTGAGTTTACTGATGTAAATGGTCGCACCATTATGATCTCCTCCTCATCATTGTCTTACGCTCTCATTGGTGACACGCCAAAGCACGCAGTAGGATTCGGAGCTCTCAATTAAAAAAGACAACAGCTTAATTCCCGGCATTTGTTGCCAATATTGCTGTTTGTGGAAACATTTGCCGGAATTTATAGTCTATAGCTTATAACCGCGGGACAATATTTCAGATACTACGTCACTACTTGTTGTTTCCTCACCCAAACGGTTTGGCTTACCAAGTCCATGCCAATCAGATCCACCAGTAACAAGCAAATCACATTTACGCGCCAAAGCAAGCAAACGACGGCGCTGATCTTGAGAATTTCCGCGATGATACACTTCTAACCCATCAAGACCATATTGAGCAAAAGAAATAATCTGATCATCCGAAAGTAGCACGCGGTTACGGCTAGGATCAGCTGGATGTGCAATAACAACCACGCCACCAGCGTGCTTAACAGCATCAATGACATCGCGCACATTCGGCGAAGGCGTAGGAATATAGTATGGACTTTGCGGAGAAACAGGACCAGCAAAAGCCTCGGAGCGCGTTTGGAACACACCAGCTTTTACTAGAGCATCAGCAATATGTGGTCGTCCAATTGTAGTCAAATCACCAAGCTTAGCTTGAGCTAAAACATCATCCCACGTAATAGGAAAATCACACGACATCTGTTCAACCATACGCTTTGTGCGTTCAAACCTACGCTTACGAGTCAACGCAAACATACTCACTATGCAATCATCCTGCGGATGATACTGATATGCGAGCATATGCACATAAACTCCAGCATCTTCCGCAGTAATTTCCGAACCAAACAGCGCTGGCATATTCACAGCATGAGCAGCTTGACGAAAATCATCCCAGCCGGCAGTAGTGTCGTGATCTGTAATAGCAACCCCTTGCAAACCAGCGATTTTAGCTTGCGTAACTAAATCAGTTGGTGTTGCAGTGCCATCAGAATACACAGTATGGCAGTGCAAATCCCAACGATGATAATCGTGCGAAAAGTGCGCGTACGTGTTGTTACTCGTTACAGTCATATAATTATCGTAGACTGTAGTCTGTAAAGCGTGTTATGTATAACGCAAAAGTAGGCAAATACATTAGTGAGGAGCGGTCATGCAGCAAAATGAAGCCGAAGAAAACTGCAAAACAACACTCCACGGCTGGAGGCACTCTGCAGTATGGACTTATGGCGTGATGCTATTTTTCTCTGCTGTAGCGCTCGTAACTTCGCTTATACTTTCTGCTGAAACCCTTGCTTTAGCGCGTGCTCCTAAAAAGCTCTTGAGTTGTGATTTTAACAGTGTAGTTTCCTGTTCGCGCGTAGCACAAACTTGGCAGGCAGAAATGGTGAAATTCGGCGAATTAAGCTTCCCAAACGCATTCTTTGGAATTGCCGCAGAAAGCGTGTTCGTAACACTTGCTGTTATTGGTATGATTCACGTACGTGTGCCGCGATGGTTTGCAATCTGCACTTGGCTTGGTGGCTTGTGCGCACTCGCCTACGCTTATTGGCTGTTTTCGCAATCTATGTTCGTGATTCACGCGTTGTGCCCGTGGTGCATTATGCTTATGTTCTCCACAACTGTGCAATTTATGGCGCTAACGCACGCAAGCGTAAGTTCACAAAAGTTGCTTGTTAAGCGTTTTAGCTTGGTTGAAAGCTACTACCGTTTGCGATACGACTTGCTCATAGACGCGCTTTGGGTTGCGGCATTGCTTACTTTGATTTTGTGCCAATATTCTAAAGTATTTTTTGGCTGAGTAAGAGCGATTTGTAACGCAAAATCTTAACGCAAGATCTTAACGCGAACTTTTTCCAACACAAGCTCTTCAGCACAAGCTCTTCGCAAGATTTTGCATGCGCTCGCTTGTATCCGAATTAGTAAGAGTTATGCTGCCTTCTTGAGAATCGCTTGCAAGCTCATTATTAAGTTCCAATATTTTGTGTAAATGGTTAATCGTACCCTCATTGCCGTCAACAATATTCGTGCGCACAGGCAAAAACTCACGGAAATAATCCCTATAAAACACAAAATGCGTGCAACCAAGCACAACCGAATCAATACTGTCTAAATCATACTCGTCGAAATACTTGTGAAGAGCAGCAAAAACTACATCACGATTATGAAGCTCCCCCCGCTCAACAATACGCACTAAGTCAGGGCAAGGCTGCGAAAAAATCGTGTTATCTTGCGAAAAACGTTGCAGCAAATCCGCAAACTTGCGCTCGCGAAGAGTAAGAGGAGTTGCCGCTACGATTACGCGCTGAGGCTTACCTTTGCCTAAATCACAAGCTAATTTAAGCGCCGGCTCCATACCTATGATAGGTATGCTGTAGTTCGCGCGCAAATCGTTCACAGCTGCAGAAGTGGCAGTATTGCAAGCAATTACGATGGCTTTTACATTTAGACTAACGAATCGCTCAACAATTGCGAAACTTAGCTTTTTAACTTCCTCAGGCGTTTTAATGCCGTATGGAGCGTTAGCAGAGTCGCCAAAATAAATGATTCGCTCGTGCGGAAGACTAGCATGCAACTGACGAGCTACGGAAATACCTCCAAGCCCCGAATCAAAAACGCCAATTGCTGCCGACGATGCCATAAACTACCTCCTAAAAACGCTTACTATCGTAATGGCGAGCCTCAACAATATAGCGCGGTTGATCAAATATAAAAGCAATTCTGAATCTTTGTAAATAGCTTATATCCACAATGCATAAAAAATCTAAGAAATCCGACTTAAAGCATTTACGATACCTAATACAAAACAACAATCATTAAAGATAGTTTCAATTGATGCTATTTTACGTTAAAATAAATGATAGAAGGTGAGTATGAATTTTGAATACGATCCTGCAAAAAGCTTAAAAAATTTAGCTAAACACGGTATCAGTTTCAAAAAAGCCCAAATACTCTGGAACAATGAAACAGCTGAAATCAAATCCAAAAATTCAGGCAATGATGACTTTCGCTACTTAGTTTTTGGAAAGATAGACAACAAACATTGGACTGCAGTAATAACAAAAAGAAATAATCGAATTCGTATTATTTCTGTAAGAAGATCGCGTAAAAAGGAGGAACAATATTATGAAAAACACCACAAAGAGTAAAGAAATAAGCGGAAAAGAAATTGATAAAAAATTCGATAACGGTGAAGACGTACTTGAGTACTTTGATTTGGAACATCCAACTATACAAAACCACTCGAATGAACAAAAGCACGTCACATTTATTATGCCTGAATGGATATTGCGAATAATGAAATTCTTTAGAATAGCTACAACACGGTAGTCAAATAAAAGAAATAAATAAAAACAAAAACGTGCCGACGTATTGAAGATACATCGGCACGTTTTGTTTAGTTAGCTATATGTTTAGTTAGCTGTTAGTTGTGGTTTACGCACGCTTAAGACTTACACTAAGCTCAGTTGCGCTAGAATCAGCTTCAACAACCTCGAAGCTCGTAGCCAAAGTCTCCTCCGCAATCAAATCGCGGAACTGCTCAACTTTAGCAACGTCCGCGCTAGGTACGCTCAAAGTCAAAGCGATTCGGTCACTAATATCCAAACCGTTCTCCTTACGAGCATCCTGAACAGCGCGAATAGCGTCGCGAGCATAACCTTCCGCAAGCAAATCGCTAGTCAAAGCAGTGTCAAGCATAACGAAACCGCCAGTTGGCATTGCAGCAGAAGCCGTATTCGCAGCCGCTTGAGCATCAGAAGACTCAACGCGATTCACAAGCTCATACTCGCCCTCAACAAGCGCAACTTCGCCGTTTGGAGTCTGAACAACAGGGGCACCAGACTCGTCAACACGCCAATCGCCACTCTTAGAAGACTTAATAGCAAATTGCACTTGCTTACCCAAACGAGGACCAGCAGCGCGCGCGTTCACCTTAAGCTCGTGAACAATCTTCAAACCGTGAGAGCTTGCATCTTCCAAAGTGCAGAATGTAACATTCTTCACGTTAAGCTCGCGCTCAAGCACCTGCTCATAAGGCTCTACAGCAGCAGTATTTTCTGCAACAACCGTCAAGTTCGCCAACGGCTGGCGCACACGCAACTGTTCCGCCTTACGCAACGAAAGCGCAGAAGACACAACCTCACGAACCTTATCCATAGCAGCAACCAAAGCATCGTCATGCGCAAGAACAGCACCAAGCTCAGTTACTTCGCCAGCCTTAGGGTTCTTCTCGCCATCCGAAAGAGTCTCAGGCTCAACCAAATAAGGCCAATCAGCCAAATGCACAGATTCGCCGCCTGTAAGACCGCGCCACACAGCCTCAGCTTCCATAGGAGCAAGAGGAGCAATCGTGCGCATGAATACTTCCAAAACCGTGTAAAGCGTGTTGAAAGCAGCTTCGTCTTCATTCCAGAAGCGGTCGCGGCTGCCGCGAATATACCAATTCGTAAGCACATCAATAAAATCGCCAACTGCCGCGCAAGCGTCACTAATAGCAAACTCGTTCAAGCACTTTTCAACGCGCTCAACAAGCAAACGCGTGCGAGCAAGCAAATAACGATCCATGTTGCAAAGTCCTGCAACCTCGTCCGCACGAAGCCTGCGAGCATCGTAACCCTTGCCACCGTTTGCAGCATTCGCATACAAAGTGAAGAAGTAGTACGAGCTCCAAACTGGAAGCATAACCTGACGAACCGTATCCCTAATGCCGTCTGCAGTCACAATCAAATTGCCACCGCGCAAGATTGGCGAAGACATAAGGAACCATCGCATTGCGTCAGAACCGTATTCATTGAAAACGCCATTAACATCTGGGTAATTGCGCAAATGCTTACTCATCTTCTGGCCGTCGGAACCAAGCACGATGCCGTGGCAAATCACGTTCTTAAAAGCTGGGCGGTCGAAAAGCGCCGTAGCCATAATGTGAAGCGTGTAGAACCAACCGCGAGTCTGACCAATATACTCAACGATGTAATCGCATGGGAAGTGCTCTTCGAAGAAGTCCTTATTTTCAAACGGATAATGGAACTGTGCGAAAGGCATAGAGCCAGACTCAAACCAGCAGTCGAGAACGTCCGTAATACGGTGCATTTGCGACTTTCCGGTAGGATCGTCTGGATTTGGACGAGTAAGGCGATCGATATACGGACGGTGCATATTCACATTGCCATCGTCATCGCGCGGATAATCGCCAAAATCAGCCTTAAGTTCTTCCAAGGAACCGTACACGTCTACGCGAGGATACTTTGGATTGTCACTCACCCACACTGGAATTGGCGAACCCCAGAAGCGGTTGCGGCTAATTGACCAGTCGCGAGCGTTAGAAAGCCACTTACCAAACTGGCCATCCTTAACGTTTCCAGGAATCCAATTAATCTCTTGATTAAGCTCTAGCAAGCGCTTCTTAATCTTTGTAACAGACACAAACCAGCTAGAAACAGGCTTGTAAATAAGCGGAGTTGCGCAACGCCAGCAATGAGGATAGCTGTGCACGTAGCTTTTTTCTTGGAACAGCAACGCGCGCCGATCTTCCGGCATTTGAGCAAGCGGACCGTCCCCTGCACGCAAGTTGCGCAAAATTGGCAAGTTCGCGTCGAAAACGTACAAGCCTTCGTAATCTGGACAGTCGCTTGTAAACTTGCAGCCTGCGTCGAGCACGTCAACGCTGCGAATTTCGTGTGCGTTAAGCGTATTCATATCGTCCTCGCCGTAAGGAGCCTGGTGAACAAGACCAGTACCTTCAGCGGTGTCGACATAATCTGCTGTGAAAATCGTAAAAGCGTTAGGACCAGGAGTGCCACCCTCTGCGAGCGCAGAATCGCTTGCAAAATAAGGGAACACTGGGTAGTAGCGCCAGCCAGCCATCTCAGCGCCCTTAAGTTCGCGCACAACCTCGTAGTTTTCGCCAAGTTCCTTAGCGTAGGAGCCGAGCAAAGGCTTGCCAATGTAGAACTTTTTGCCTGCGAACTTGCCTTCAGTTGGACGAACTTCCACGTAGTCGATGTCTGCACCGACTACGATTGCGAAGTTGGTTGGCACAGTCCAAGGAGTAGTGGTCCAGAAGACTGCATAAGCGTCGGCTTCATCGCGAAGCTTAACGGCGACGGAAACGGTAGTATCCTGGCGATTTTGGTACACGTCTGCATCCATACGAAGCTCGTGAGCGCTGAGCGGAGTTTGGTCCTTTGGGCAGTACGGAAGCACGCGGTAGCCCTTGTAAGCTAAGCCCTTATCGTAAAGCTGCTTAAATGCCCACATTACGGATTCCATGTATGGGATGTTCAGCGTTTTGTAGCCGCGCTCGAAATCAACCCAGCGAGCCTGACGATGCACGTAGTTTTGCCACTCTTTCGTGTACTTCAAAACACTAGCACGGCAAGCATCGTTGAACTTTGCGATACCCATTTTTTCGATTTGCTCAACCGACTCGATGCCGAGTTCCTTCTGCGCTTCCAACTCTGCTGGAAGTCCGTGAGTATCCCAACCAAAAACGCGGTTTACTTTGCGGCCGCGCATAGTCTGATAGCGCGGAACAACGTCTTTTGCATAGCCTGTGAGAAGGTGACCGTAGTGAGGAAGACCGTTTGCGAATGGAGGGCCATCGAAGAACACGAACTCGTTTTGGCTACCCTTGCCGGACGGGCGGTATTCGATTGACTTGCGGAAAGTATTGTTTGCATCCCAGTATTGGAGAACGGATTCTTCAAGCTTTGGGAAGGAAGGATTTGGGGCAACTTGCGCGTCGGCGGTTGCTTGCGTTGATGCAGAAACACTTACCTTTGGATATACGTGATTTGCGGACGCGTTTGCTGCTGGATTAGTGGATTCGCTCACTGTGCTCTCCTCGCTCAACAGGGTGAATATTTCCCTGCGAGGACGACAGTTACTGCCGCGGTACCACCTCGCTTGCTATAAGATGATTACGTAAAACAAGTTACGCAATCAACTATTCTTATAGCCTCTCGTGTTTGGCTGTGCGGGCCAACCCCGTCGGTTCTAATAAGCGAGAATCTTACGAATCCTCGCCGTTCTTCCGAAAACTCCCCGCCGATAACGGATCATCGCTTAAGTTAGGAATAATCTAACACTATCCCCTAACATTAGGAAGGATTTCGCGACTCGCGAATAATTTTCATGACATTTTCATGACATATTATCCAAAAATGCTTTAGCTTCATTAGCATTGCTAAAAACAATGCCGTCTTCAGAAATTTTGCCATTCATAATTTGATTAGCGTGGTTCATAGCCTGAAGTGTTGCTTCATTCGGAAGAGGCGTAACGAGTGACGGACTAATAGGTAGAGCTTGTTCACGCACTGCTTGCTTAAGAAACATGTTTAACGCAGTAGACATATCAAGACCTAAAGCATCAAATAAGACTTCTGCATCTTGCTTAGTTTTCTCATCTGTTCTGAAATTAATTCTTGCTACCGTGGAAACAGCCATAAAAACACCTTCATTGTCATAATTGCATACAATATATGTCTATTGTACACATATATGTCAAAAAACAATATTATATCTATAAATTGTTGCTCTTTAGTATATAAGTTACAATTTCATATATATACAGGGCTTAAACAGGCAATTAAGAAAATTACGCGAGGAACAATAAGATGGACAAGGTTAGTTTTTCAACGTTTGACGCAAGTAAATACTTAGACACACAGGAAGCAATTGATGAATATCTTGCTATTGCACTAGAAGATGGAGATACTAAAACAGTCCAACTTGTTCTAAGAGATATAGCAAAAGCTCACGGAATGAGCAAACTAGCTCAAGAAACGAAACTTAATCGCGAATCACTGTACAAATCACTTTCTAAAGAAGGAAACCCATCATTTGCAACAATCTCAAAAATTTTAAAAGCACTCGGATTACACATGACACTTGCAGTGAATAAATAATAATCTGCTAATTAAATTCACAATCCCCCGCTATTAGATGCACAAAGAGCCAATCAATCGCTTGATTGGCTCTTCGCGAACCAGACACAGTCTGGCTTCACCACATACTCGTTTTACAAAAGAAACTAATATTTGTCAAAAACAAGCAAACTATATACAGCGAACAACATCATTGCACAAATATAAACTGCACAACGTCCACACATAAAAGTGCCCCGGATCAGAATCGAACTGACGACACCCACTTTAGGAGAGTGGTGCTCTATCCACTGAGCTACCGAGGCAGTGTAGTTGATTGCAGCGCGCAACACGCAAAATGAAACACGCGCACGCATCCTGCAAAGCAACAAATGGCAATTATACACTAAGGCGTGTCACTGCGGCGCGCGCTAATCCTCAAGATTAGACTGCGTGCCGGCCGTAGCCGCTGTAGCTGACTGCTCCGCCTGTGCCGCGTCCAACTTGGCACGAACCGTGGCAAGCAAACCCTGCGCGCGCTTTGCCAACGCCTCGCCAATCTCCCACTGACGCATGGACTGGTCGAGCGTCAAACCACCAGCTTCCAGCGCCTGAACCGCCTGAACAAGCTTTTCGCGAGCCTCTTCATACGGCATCGCCTCAATCGCAGCGCGCTCTTCTTTCGTAAGAGTGCTTGCAAATTCTGCACTTTGCGCGCTTTCTGCACTTTCTGCGTTCTTAGTTTCTTTTTCGCTCATATCTAACCTTTCGTTGTATCTAAAATATCTAAAAATTTACTTACTTGACTTTACGGCAGCCACTTTTGTGCCAGTCACCTTGCCAAGAACCACGCCGCTTTTAAGCGTAACTGTCATATCGTCGCCAACTTTCGCTAACGAAGCGTCGTCCAGCACTCGCCCACCGCTGAGCTGCACAACAGCGTATCCGCGATTCAAAGTCGACTGCGGACTTAATGCAGTCAAGCTCGCGTGAGCCTTCTCAACAGTCAAGCTCGCATCGTCAAGAAGTCGCACCAAACCGTGGCGCATTCGCTCAATAGCCTGCTCAACCAATCGCTCGTGCGGCTCAAGCATAGTGCTCGGGCGCGTAAGGCTCGGGCGGTTCGCGTAACCCTCAACGAGGCGAATCTCATTATCGACGCGCGCAGAAATTCGCATGCGCATAGTTTGCAGCGCGTTATCAATAAGCTGCCACTGCTCGCGAACGTCCGGAACAACGCGCTTTGCAGCATCCGTAGGAGTTGAAGCGCGCATGTCTGCCGCCAAATCAATCAGCGTCCAATCGTCCTCGTGTCCGATTGCGGACACAATCGGCGTCACACACGCGGCCGTAGC
>NZ_KQ956856.1 GCF_001546485.1 Gardnerella vaginalis
GACAGCCTTAACTACGTCGCCTTTCTTGACCGACCCGCCAGGGATCGCGTCCTTGACGGAGGCGACGATGATGTCGCCGATGCCGGCATAGCGTCGCTTCGATCCACCGAGCACGCGGATGGCAAGCAATTCCTTGGCACCCGTGTTGTCGGCGACATGAAGCCGCGTTTCCTGCTGAATCATTGATTCTCCTTAGCCGAGCTGGTTCTCCCCACTCACCTGTGCCTGCCAAAAAGCAGACACAGGTGAAGCGCGGAGCCTTGCCGAACTTGTTTACTTGGCGCGCTCGATAATCGAGTCGAGACGCCAACGCTTGGTCTTGCTCAGTGGCCGAGTTTCCATAATACTCACGAGGTCGCCAATATGTGCCTCGTTGTGTTCATCATGGGCTTTGACCTTGCGGGTGGAGCGAACGACCTTACCGTAAAGCGGGTGTGTCGAACGCTGCTCCAGCTCAACGGCAATCGTCTTGTCCATGGCCTCGGACACGACGTAGCCGCGACGAACCTTGCGGAAGTTGCGCTCTTGGTTCTCAGCCATGCTTACTTCTCCTTGACCTCAGTGGCGCCAGGCTCTTGGCTGATGCCGAGTTCACGCTCACGCAGGATAGTATACATCCTGGCAATGTCGTGCTTGACCGCCTTGAGGCGAGCGCTATTTTCGAGTTGACCGGTTGCTGCTTGGAAGCGCAAGTTGAAAAGCTCTTCCTTAGACTTCTTCAAGAAGCCTTCAATCTCAGCATTAGTCTTCTCGCTCAAATTCTTGATGGTGTAGTCTGCAGTTCCGACTGGCATCAGATGTCACCGCCTTCACGCGCAATAACACGGCATTTCATTGGGAGCTTATCGATAGCGCGACGCAAAGCCTCGCGAGCGATGTCCTCAGAAACACCACCGATCTCGAACATTACGCGACCTGGGTGAATGTTGGCAATCCAGAATTCTGGAGCACCCTTACCGGAACCCATTCGCGCACCAAGCGGGTGCTTGGTTAATGGACGATCTGGGAAGATCGTAATCCACACACGACCGCCACGCTTAATGTAGCGGGTCATTGCGATACGAGCTGCCTCGATCTGTCGATTAGTGATGTAGGCCGGAGCCAGCGCCTGAATACCGAAATCGCCGAAAGCAATCTCAGTGCCACCCTTAGACATGCCGCTACGGGTAGGACGGTGCTGTTTACGATATTTAGTCCTCTTTGGGATAAGCATCTGCTCACTCCTTCGTTTCCGTTGCGGCAGGAGCTTCAGCAGCTGCAGCTTCAGCTGGCTTTTCAGCCTTTGCTTCAGCAGCCTTCTGCTGGTTAGCAGGACGTGCGCCACGGCGTGGACGACGATCGCCACGACGACCTTCACGCTTACCCTGCTGAGCCTGCTGCTCTTCAAACTCACGCTCGGTCATATCACCCTTGTAAATCCAGACCTTAACGCCAATACGGCCGTAAGTGGTCTTAGCTTCAAAGAAGCCATAATCAATCAGGGCGCGAAGGGTCTGCAGCGGAACGCGACCCTCACGATAGAACTCAGAACGGCTCATTTCGGCGCCACCAAGGCGACCAGAGAGCTTAATACGGATACCCTTGGCACCTGCACGCATAGCGTCCTGCTGTGCCTTACGCATAGCGCGACGGAATGTAACGCGGTTTGTCAACTGCTCCGCAATTCCCTGAGCAACCAACTGAGCGTCAAGTGCAGCATTCTTCACCTCAAAGATGTTGAGCTGTACTTGCTTGCCTGTGAGCTTCTCAAGCTTTGCACGAACGCGCTCAGCTTCAGCGCCACGACGACCGATAATAATACCTGGACGAGCGGTGTGGATATCAACACGCACACGATCGCGAGTACGTTCAATAACAACGCGAGACACGCCTGCACGTTCGAGGTCATGGCTCATTTCCTTGCGAATCTTGTCATCCTCAAGGACGAAGTCACGATAACGCTCGCCAGTCTTGTTGGAGTCGGAGAACCACTTAGAACGATGATTCTCAGTGATGCCCAAACGATAGCCGAAAGGATTAATCTTCTGACCCATCTTTAGCGGGCTCCTTCCTTAAGCGAGACGATAACAGTGATATGGCTGGTACGCTTGTTAATGCGTGCAGCGCGACCTTGTGCACGAGCACGGAAACGCTTCAACGTTACGCCCTCATCCACATAGGTTTCCTTGATGACCAAGTCCTGCTCACGGAATGGTTCACCGGCTTTTTCAGCCTTCACGCGAGCATTAGCGATCGCGCTTTCAAGAACCTTACGCACCGGAAGAGATGCGTCCTGGGGAGCAAACTTCAAAATGGTAATAGCTTCGCTTGCACGCTTGCCTCGGATGAGGTCGACCATGCGGCGAGCCTTGCGCGGCGTCACGCGGACGTGACGAGCGATTGCTTTAGCTTCCATGTGTCCTAACTCTCCTTTAGCGGCGTGCCTTTTTGTCGTCCTTCACATGACCCTTAAAGGTCTTGGTCGGGGCGAACTCACCGAGCTTATGACCAACCATGGCTTCGGTAACGAATACCGGCACATGCTTACGGCCATCATGTACGGCAAAGGTGTGTCCAATGAAATCAGGAGTGATCATCGAACGACGCGACCACGTCTTAATGACGTTATGCGTGCCCTTGTCGTTTTGCTCGTCGACTTTCTTCTGCAAGTGGGCGTCGACGAAAGGGCCCTTCTTGATGCTACGAGTCATCTATTCGACACTCCCTTACTTGCGGTTCTTACCATTCGGGCGACGACGAACAATCATCTTGTTCGAAGCCTTCTTTGGACGACGTGTACGAACCTCGCCCTTGCCCCATGGAGAAACTGGCGGCTTGCCACCACGGGTACGACCACCATGTGGATGGTCCACAGGGTTCATGGATTCGCCTCGTGTGATTGGTCTACGACCAAGCCAACGAGCGCGACCAGCCTTACCAAGCTCAATATTGGCATGATCGGAATTACCAACTTCGCCAATCGTAGCGCGGCAACGAGCGTCTACGTTACGAATTTCACCAGATGGCATACGCAACTGAGCATAAGCACCATCCTTAGCTACGAGCTGAACGGCTGCACCCGCAGAACGAGCAATCTTTGCGCCACCAAGTGGACGAAGCTCGATTGCATGAACCACAGTACCGGTTGGAATGTTCTTAAGAGGCAGGTTGTTACCTGGCTTAATATCAGCCTGAGCACCAGTCTCAATAACATCACCCTGGGCAACGCCTTCAGGAGCGATAATATAACGCTTCTCACCATCTGCGTAATGCAGCAATGCGATGCGAGCGGAACGGTTAGGGTCATACTCAATATGAGCAACCTTTGCTGGCACGCCATCTTTGTCCCAACGCTTAAAATCGATGAGACGGTATTGACGCTTGTGACCGCCACCGCGATGGCGAGAAGTCATGCGGCCGTAAGAATTACGACCACCAGTTTTGCTGAGTTTGCGTACCAACGATTTTTCAGGCGTAGAACGCGTAATTTCGGCAAAATCCGAAACCGAAGCGTTGCGACGGCCTGCAGTCGTCGGCTTATAAACGCGGATAGCCATAATATAGTATTCCTTTACTTTTCTCGGCTAGCCTTCAGTTACCAAAGATGTCAATCGTTTGACCTTCAGCCACGGTGACAATAGCACGCTTCTGATTTACACGACGGCCGAAACCGGTGCGAGAGCGCTTCAACTTGCCAGCGCGGTTCAAAGTGTTAACGTTTGTCACCTTGACCTTGAAGATTTCTTCGATAGCCTGCTTAATCTGAACTTTGTTAGCATCTGGAGCCACTACGAAAGTGTACTGACCACGATCAGAAGCTGCATAACTTTTTTCAGAAACAACTGGCTTGAGAATTACGTCATATGCTGGGTTATGGACTGCGACCATTGAAATCAGGCCTCCTTAACGACAGGCTCGGTCTTAGCAGCAACGAAGGCATCAAAACCTTCCTTGGAGAAGACGACGTACTGAGCTGTAACAACATCGTAGGTGTTAAGCTGATCAGCAAAGATCACATGCACCGTTGGAATATTGCGTACAGACATCCACTCGTTGATATTTTCACGAGAAAGCACAACAGTGGTGAACTGGTTATTAGTCACAGGAGTAAGTGCTGCAACAGCTGCCTTGGTAGATGGAACATCTTTAATACCAAAATCAACTACAGCAATACGTCCAGCATTTGCACGATCCGAAAGAACATAACGAAGAGCAGCTGCCTTCATCTTCTTTGGAGTACGCTGATCGTACTTACGAGGAACTGGACCGTGAACAACACCACCATGTACCCACTGTGGAGCACGAATGGAGCCCTGACGAGCACGACCGGTGCCCTTCTGCTTCCAAGGCTTCTTACCGCCACCGGAAACATTAGCACGATTCTTCACAGCATGAGTGCCCTGGCGAGCAGCAGCAAGCTGAGCGATTACGACCTGATGAACCAATGGGCCGTGAGCCAAAACGTCTTCGTTGGAGATGCCGAAAATATCAGCAGGAGCTTCAACAGTGCCGTTTACCTTACCCGTGGTATCAGTGACGTTCAGAGTTACGTTTGCCATAGTTATCAGGCTCCCTTCACTGCCGAACGGACGAGAACGATTGCACCCTTAGGACCTGGAACAGCGCCCTTAATAGCGAGAATGCCATTCTCGACATCCGAAGAAACGATGGTGAGGTTGAGTGCAGTGGAGGTCACATGACCCATGCGACCAGCCATACGCTTGCCCTTCAAAATGCGGCTTGGAGTTGCGCAAGCGCCCACAGAACCTGGGCGACGTTCATTCTTGTGCGAGCCGTGAGTACGACGATAGGACTTAAAGCCCCAACGCTTAATTGTGCCAGCAAAGCCTTTACCCTTGGTAGTGCCAGTGACATCTACTTCAGAACCTTCAGCGAACACTTCAGCAGTCAATTCTTGACCTGGCTGATATTCTGCTGCGTTCTCCGTGCGTACCTCAGCGAGGTGACGACGAGGAGTGACGCCAGCCTTTGCAAAATGACCAGCTAATGGCTTAGTCACCTTGGTAGGATCAATCTGGCCATAACCGAGCTGAACAGCGCAATAGCCGTCAGATTCTACGGTCTTTACAGCGGTAACTACATTGGTAGCAACCTCAACCAGCGTTACGGGGACGAAGAAGCCGTTTTCATCCCAAACCTGCGACATACCCAGCTTGCGACCGAGCAATGCAGTGCGATTCTTATTCTGCGACATTATTCTCCCCCTTCCTACAGCTTGATCTCGATGTTTACATCCGCAGGCAGGTCAATGTGCATCAAAGAATCCACAGCCTTTGGCGTTGGATCTACGATGTCAATGAGGCGCTTATGAGTGCGCATCTCGAAATGCTCGCGAGAATCCTTATACTTATGAGGAGAACGGATAACAACAAACACGTTCTTCTCGGTCGGCAGAGGAACCGGACCCACTACTGTGGCGCCCGCGTTCGTCACCGTCTCGACGATTTTCTTCGCCGATTGGTCGATGACCTCATGGTCATAGGACTTAAGCCTGATGCGGATTTTCTGTCCCGCCATTGCCGTCCGCCCTTTCTAGCGATTCGTTTACTGTTTACCAACCTGAATTCAAGGACACCGGCGAGAATAGACATTAAAAAGTCATTCCACATCAGTGCGCAGCCACAAAAACTCATTCTCATGAAAAGTTTTCGCTTCTGCGCTCGCTTTTTTTGATTCAATATGCGAGCCTTAAAACAGGCAACTGAACAATTAAACCATCAACCTTGGATTAACAAAAATCGGGCGTGTCGGTTATTTTTCAACAAAAATGGCAGAGACCACAGCTAGTGCAATCTCTGCCATCAGCAACTAAATACACATTAATTTTATGATATATACCAATGTCGTACTTAGTAGATTATTTGCGAATAATATATACAATTACTTTGTTTCACGCTCTATACGCAGACGATGACCTTCTTCTTGTGAAACACCATAATATGCAGCAATAGCAATATCTTTCATATCCTCAATCTGAGGAATGCGAGGATTTGCAGGAGCACATTGATCTTCGTATGCACGCATGCCAATGTGATCAAGCATCGACCAGTAATACTCTTCATCTACACCACAAGCTTTAAATGAAGCATCCATGCCAAGTTTTTGATCACGATACATCTCTACAGCATGTGCAAGATTTTCCACACCTTCTTCTGGAGTCTTGCCTGGATTAATACCCAGATTCTTAGCAAGTTCTTGATAACGCTCAACCGCAATATAACGGTTGTACTTTGGCCAGCTTGTTGGCTCTTGAGGAATACGACCATTGTAACGAATAATATATGGTAACAGAATTGCATTCGTATGACCATGCACCACATGACACAATGCACCAATAGTATGAGCCATAGCGTGGCACATACCAAGGAACGCTGAACCAAAAGCCATGCCAGCCATAGTTGCAGCATTATGCATTTTTTCTTGTGCTTCAATCTTACGCTGAGAATCCTCAGCATTAACAGAATCGCTAAGATTCTCCCAAATAAGTTTAGCTGCGTGCAATGCCATTGCGTCTGTGAAATCGTTTGCGTAAACAGACACATAAGCTTCCATAGCATGAGTCAAAGCATCAAAGCCAGAATCGCAAGCCAAGCGACGAGGCTGAGTGCGAGCAAGCACAGGATCAACAATGGCAACAGAAGGCGTCAAAGCGTAATCAGTTACAGGATACTTGTAACCAGTTTTGTGATCAGTAATAACCGCAAATGGCGTAACTTCGGAACCAGTTCCGGAAGAAGTTGGGATGCACACCAACTTAGCTTTACTTCCGAGAGGTGGAATCTTAAAAGCACGCTTACGAATATCGAAGAACTTTTCGCGCAAATCAGCGAAAGAAATCTCCGGATGCTCATACATAAGCCACATAATCTTCGAAGCATCCATTGGAGAGCCGCCGCCAACAGCAATAATGGTATCCGGCTGGAACTCCTCACGCATCATCTCAGCACCGCGCTCAACAGTTTCCACGCTTGGCTCAGGCTCAACGTAATCAATAATGCGGAAAGTAACACGATTATCACGCGCACGCAACTGATCAATAATCTTATCGACTACTCCCAGCTGTTCCATAACTTTATCGCACACGATAACTGCGCGCTCAATACCATACATATCTCGCAAATAACGAACAGCATTCGGCTCAAAATATGTTTTAGCCGGAATCTTAAACCATTGCATGTTATTATTCCTTCGTGCGATTCGCTTAATATTAAGAAGATTTACAGCTTGTACGTTGCCGGAAACAGAATTGCCACCGTATGAACCGCAGCCAAGCGTAAGCGACGGAGCAATCGAATTGTAAATATCGCCTACACCACCAAGAGATCCTGGAGAATTCCAAATAATACGGCAAGCATGCATACGAACACCGTATTCGCGCACAAGATCTTGATTATTCGTGTGAATTACAGCAGTGTGACCGGCTCCATGAACAAGCATTTGCTCGCACATTTCAAAGCCTTGCTCCTTATTTTCTGCTCGCAACATTGCATGCACAGGAGCAAGCTTTTCCATGGTAAGCGGCTCCATTTCGCCAACTTCTTTGCACTCGGCAATCAAAATCACTGCATCTTCTGGAATTTCAAAACCAGCTTCGTGCGCAATATATTGTGGAGATTTACCAGGAACTACTGAATTTAACTTTGGAGTTTGACCAGAATATGATGTGCAGCCAAACATGTACTGCTCAAGCTTTGCTTTTTCCTCAGCATTTACAACATAAGCCTTACGGCGCTTTAATTCGCGAAGCAAAGGATCATAAACATCCGTATGCGCAATAATAGCTTGTTCTGTTGCACAAATCATGCCGTAATCAAAATGCTTAGAAAGAATCAAATCGTTAGCTGCACGAGCGATATCAACATCAGCATCAACATACGCTGGAGCGTTTCCAGCACCTACACCAAGCGCAGGCTTACCGGAAGAATAAGCTGCCTTTACCATTCCAGGTCCGCCGGTTGCAAGAATCGTTGCAATCTTCGGATGTTTCATTAAGGCACCAGTAGCCGCAATAGAAGGGTGCTCAATCCATTGAATACAATCCTTAGGAGCGCCAGCAGCTACAGCAGCATCACGCACAACGCGAGCTGCTTCAGCAGAACACTTTTGAGCGAAAGGATGGAATCCAAAAATAATTGGGCAACGAGTCTTAAGTGCAATAAGCGACTTAAAAATAGCTGTAGAAGTTGGGTTAGTTACTGGAGTTACGCCAGCAACAATACCAACTGGTTCAGCAATCTCATCAATACCCAACACGTCATCTTCGCGAATAATCCCAACCGTGCGCTGCCCAGCTAAATAATGCGTAATATGTTCACATGCAAAAATGTTTTTCGTTGCTTTATCTTCAACTAAACCACGACCAGTTTCATCAACTGCCATTTTTGCCAGTACTAAATGTTTATTGAGCGCTGCAACGGAAGCTTTAGCGACGATATGATCAATCTGTTGCTGATTGAGCTTCTCAAACTCATCTAAAGCATGAGTTGCTTTTGTAACAAGCTGATCAACTTCCTGCTGTGCAGCTAACACAGTATCGTCAACCTCATTAGTTTTACCAGCTTCGGCTTGATGTTGTGCCTCAACCATGAGTATCCTCCTCGATCTTTCCACCAACGGTATTCATAGCAAATTATCAGCATGCCGATTATTGTTCACGCAAATATGTGATACAAGTCACAATTTATCCCCTTTGGTGTACTTTCTTATATTTGAAGCGAGTTGCGCTATTTATGAGCGAGGTTTATCCTCTAATGTTTGATATTTGTGCACATTTGTAATTATTTATGTTCGATTATCAAGTAAATTTTCTAGAATGTTAAGTTTAGATGTTAGTTATAAACTATTTTTAACAAAATTAATAATAGGTAATTTATTTGGTAATGTAACGTATATATACGCAGTTTCTTAGACTTGTTGCGAGAGTGAAATTGCTTATCTTATAGCATTCCGCGCTAATACTTTATCAAATCTAATCTAAGTACAAAAAATGGCTTCAAGCAAAAGCCAGAAGCCATTTTGTAACATATAAATTCGCGAAACTTAACGCTTCGAGAACTGAGGTGCACGACGTGCCTTGTGCAAACCAGCCTTCTTGCGTTCCACAACGCGAGCGTCGCGGGTCAAGAAGCCAGCCTTCTTCAAAGCAATACGGTTTGCATCACGATCGATAGCGTTCAAAGCACGAGCCACGCCCAAACGAATAGCACCAGCCTGGCCGGTAGTGCCGCCGCCGTCCACGAGAACAACAACGTCAAACTTGCCTTCAAGCTTGAGCAACACGATTGGTGAATTCACTTCGCGCTGCAACAGGCGGGATGGGAAGTACTCTTCCAAAGTGCGGCCATTGATGGTCCACTTGCCGGAGCCTGGAACCAAACGCACGCGAGCAACAGCTTCCTTACGACGACCAGTGCCGTAGCCTGGCTCAATAGCGGAAGTACCAGTGCCTGCACCAGCGTTAGTTTCAGTGGTGTAGCTAGTCAGTTCTTCTTCGTTTTCAAGAACCGCGGAGTTGTTATTTTCTGCCATATCTATTCTCCTTGATCTCACTTAGCCTGCTGAGAGACCTGAGCGATCTCGAAGACCTGTGGCTTCTGCGAAGTGTGCGGATGCTCAGCGCCAGTGAACACACGAAGGCGATCAAGCTGCACCTTAGCAAGACGATTCTTTGGAAGCATGCCTTTGACAGCAGCCATGATGATGCGCTTTGGATTCTTCTCCAAAAGCTCTGCATAGCTGTCACGACGAAGGCCACCTGGACGACCAGAATGGGAATACAATTCCTTGCTCAACTTGTTACCGGTCAAAGCAATCTTTTCAGCGTTAATAATAATAACGTGATTGCCTGAATCGGCGTGAGGAGCAAACGTTGGCTTATTCTTACCACGCAGCAAAATTGCTACCTGAGAAGCCAAACGACCAAGTACCACGTCAGTGGCATCGATAATGTACCAGTCATGAGTTAAATCTGCTGGTTTCGGTGTGAAAGTCTTCACAATCGTACCTTTTCTCTATTGTGTTTCGAGCATTATATTTCCTCGGTTTTAAGAAAACACGTGCTCATAATCCGTGGGCTCCCTGAAAGTCCTCGATGGCGAGTGGGAAAAGCGCTTTGAAGGACCCCTTAGGGAAACACAACAATCTATAAGTATATCGCTAACAGGCGACTACTCGCAAGTGTCTATTTTTATATGAGGCTACGACGAATTGCAACATAGTCACCTAACAGCTCACTTAACAAAACATCATGCATTCATAATTGCAGAAAGTGATTGCACTCGAGGCAAATCAAACATAGTATCCAAAGACACAGGATTGCCATCAGCATCAGCTAGCGGAATACGCCAATTCGGGTATTCATCATTAGTACCAGGCTGATTTTGTGCTCGATACTCACCAACTGCATCAACCAAAGAAGCAGCAAGCAATCTGGAAGGAGCAGCCTTTAAAGCGCGGTACAAAGCTTCCACGATTTCCTGAGTATGAGCAGCTTCGTCAGCAAGCAGCTGAGCATCTAAATATCCACCTTTTACGAGCATACGCAGCATAGCGCGATGCTCAGCTTCAGCGCCAGCACGAAATTCTTCAACAGAACCCGTAAGCAAGTGCAAACGCTCGCGAATATTAACCTGCTCATAACGCAAGTAACCAGCAGCAGGTGGCAAATCGTGTGTATTGACAGAAGCGAGCGTCATTTCACGCCACTTTTGAGGCATACGGAACTCTCCATCACGTTCCTCAAACCATGCAACAGTGCAACCAAGCACAGCTTTCCTACGTAATACTTCTAAAGCATTAGCTGGTAGTACACCCAAATCTTCACCAACAACTACACCGTGAGCTCGAGCAGCTTCGACTGCTAAAATGCCAAGCATAATGTCTGCATCGTAATAAACGTAAGCACCACCGCTTGGAGCTGAACCTTCTGGAATCCACCACAAGCGGAAAAGTCCAAGAATGTGATCAATTCGCACAGCACCAGCTGAAGCAAACATGCCATGAACCATATCCCGATATGTACGGAACCCTGTACGCTCAAGTTCGAACGGGTGCAGAGGAGGCTGAGACCAATCCTGGCCTTGTTGATTGAAGTAATCAGGCGGCGCTCCAACAGTGGCACCATTAGCAAAACGCTCAGGGTTCCACCAAACTTCAGATCCTGCTGGATGCACGCCAACAGCCATGTCGGACATAATACCAATTTTCATACCAGCATCACGAGCAGCAACTTGAGCGTCGTGCAACTGCGCGAAAGCAATCCACTCAAGCCAACGATAAAATTCAAGCGTATCTGGAAAATGCTCAGTTAGCTCGCGTACCTGATCAGAATTCTTAGTAAGAACACGCTCCCAGCAATCATCACCCTTTGGAGCACCCCACTTGTCGTAACACAAGCACCACGTAGCATAAGACTCAAGTCGATCACCCATTTCTTGCTTAAACTCATCAAATACACGAGCACGCTCTTGAGACATACCGGCTTTGAAAATCAGCCATAATGCACGCATTTTTACACGCCACATAGCATCGCGATCAATAATTTGTGCATCGTTATTAAGCGGTTCTACTTGATCGTGCAAATCATCAATTTCATCGCGAGTTTTATTATCCAATGTTGCATATTCTGGAATGCTTTCTGGATGAATATACGTTACATTCACCATGCCACGAGCAACTGGCAGGTATGGCGATGGTGTTAACGGAGCTACAGGCTCACCAGCATGCATTGGATTAATTAATATAAAATCAGCACCAGTTTTTTGTTTAGCTTGAGTAAGGAGCGTTGCCAAATCAGCAAAATCACCAACACCCCAAGATTGAGAAGAACGAATTGAATAAAGCTGAGCCATCCATCCCCAAAGCTGTTCACCATTAGGTTCAAGGGAATCCAGCGTAGAAATACTTTCTGGAGCACTAATGAGTGTTGCTTCCTCTTGTCGGTCACCAATTTTTACACACAATGTGTGATAACCCATTGGCACATCTTCAGGAATCTTCAATAAAGATGTTGCTACAAATTTGCCATTTACAGGATATGCTACATCATTCTCATTAGGGACAATCGTTAAGTCACCTTTGTATGGTTCACCATTTTCCAACGTCAAAGTTGCTACCGGATACTCAAGTATTCCGGTATTTACAGGCACTTCATCACAAATACCGACAGTATGCAGAACCGTTGGGGCAATAATCCTGCTGTGACGGTATTCCAAAATATTTTGCGTTGATTTTTCTATTGCATCATCGCTAGAAGCATCTACACCTAGTGCACCCAAAACAGACACTAATACGTTATCTTGAATTTCGTGTTCTTTATTATCTGAACCAGTAAAGCGCACACCAACACCCATCAATTCGGCGAGACGGTGTAGAGGCGTCATTGCGGTCACTTCTTCCGTTGTATTGTTCATATACTCCACCGTAATCTATATCAAGTCCGATATCGAAGAATTGTGAACTTTCGCACAATACACGCAAATCCACGATTACTATCGACATAAGCAACAAGTTCAATTATTTCAAACATATTGCCGACATATGTTTACATAGCTAACAACAGTTAATATACATGTAGCTATTCACGTGAGCAACGACTGCGCGCCGCCAATGACACATCCTCTGCTTTATCACTGCAAAGAGTTTGCAAAACATTTTGTGGAACACCAGGATTTAAAGCAACAGCACGACGAACCATTACAGCCAATACTTGGGGAGCATTTTCCTCAATACTTACACCAAGAGAAGCGAGATATTGCAAAGTTTCTGCACCAACTCCATCACATTCTGCACCTTCTAAACGCATTTTCCAAGATGCTTTTGGATTGCACAATGCTGCATCACGAACAGCAGGACTTGGATCTTTAGTAAGTCTTCCTACTAACCAATTTTTAGCATCACGATTTTTCGCAACAGCTAAGCGAACATTATCTGCAGCATCTTCTGAAAGTTTCACTAGTATATTCGGAAATGGCATTACAGTAGCCAAATAAATGCGGTCCTCTTCTGGAGTATTCGCATTACCAGCAACAGCTTCCAACAAAGACGTGGCACGAGAAAATGCAGCCTGATCAGAACGATCCGGTAACTCACGCCTTGCAAATTCATGCAATTCTGCAGAATCTTTGCTATGCCGTAAATGTTCATACACTGTAGTTAAAGGCTCATATGCTTCATCCTGATTCGTCTGCTGTTCATTAGTTTTATTCATGAAAATCACCTGTAACGCTTATGCACGACTTATCGCAACACATATACCAATACCGATGTAAACATGCCATTGATACTCATAGACAAACGCATGCTCATACACACAGTATCCATATTTTATCGACACAATAGTATGTATAGCAGTTAACTGAATAAACAAACATACTGCAGCTTATAGATCCTATACCGTAGCTTCATTACGCACGGATTCTTCTTATTTCTCCATCTGCTTTTGGCTTAAGAGCACCAGAAAATGCGTTTTGTACCATACGTAAAAATTCTTCTGATCTTAACGTAGGAATGGCTATTCTAATAGAAATTTCAGCACCAAAAGTTTCCTCGTCAATTATTCCTCTTACTTGACGTATTATTTGTTCTAACATACGCAATTGTGTATATTGCACACTACAAATAAAACTGGTACAAGAAATAATATCAACTATTCGCGCAGACGATACAGCCATACTCGCAGCGCGGGCATAAGCACGAGTCAAACCACCAGAACCAAGGAGGATACCACCAAAATAGCGAGTCACTGTTATCACGCAGTCAGTTAAATTCGATGCACGTAAAACATCTAGTATAGGTTTTCCAGCTGTGCCCGATGGCTCACCATCATCACTCATTCGTTCACAAAATTGAGAATCTGATGCACCACAAACTGCCGCATAAGCAATATGTCGAGCTTTAGGGTGCTGGATGCGCATCGATTGCATAAAAGACGCAACCTCACCAAGCGAAGTAATATGGCAAATATCACTAATAAATTCCGACTTTTTTTCTACAAAAGCTGCATGCGCTGGCTGAGATGGTAATTCATGAACAGTATGCAAATCTTTACGCAAATCTAACAAGTGTTATTAAGCCTTTTCGTAACGCAATAATCGATTGATAATCTCAGAGACGTCACCCATAGCATCCTCTGCAGCTTTACTCGTACCAACTTGCGTTGCACGATGTATTCGATTATTCACACTCTCACGCGCTATGACCACAGCTAGAGAATGTAATGCAGCAGTCGAAGCAGACAGCTGCATAAGAATATCCTGGCATTTAGCATCATGCTCAATCATAGTATTGATTGCTATAAGCTGACCTTGCACACGATGTAGGCGTACAAGCAACTTCTTCTTATCAATATCATAATCACTCATTGCTACTTTCCCCAATCCTCCAGAATAAAGCACCACAATGTTATAACATTATGTCCAAAGCTAGTACAAAATATTTTTCTTTGCAACTCTATGCAAATTTTATCTAACAATACGGAAAAATGGCGCATCAACCTTATATTCTGTAAACAAACAGCAGATTAATGCGCCATATTTCAGTCTTTAATTGATATCTTATACAAATCTACGCCTCATTGGTAGTACATCACCATGTCGAGCTCGTGAAGATCTATTCTTATGACGAGGAATAATAGTCACAAAACGTCCTAATGATAGTCCGCTAGCAAATGTGAGCGTAATAAATGCTAGTGCCATTACAACCATAGCTGGAGCACCAGTAGTAGCAAGCGATGTTGGAGTTAAACTCGTTTGCGCACTACTATTACCGCTATTCGAGTTGTTACCACCACTTACACTATGAACATTGTTGCGATTGTCACTATTAATGGTTTTATCATCGCGCTTGCTATTGTTGCTATCATTAGCATTCTTGTCAATTTCAGTATCAATAGTGTCAACAGTAGTAAAATCAGCATTGGCATTGTTTTTCTCATGAGATCCTTGCAACTGTTCACCATGAGAAGAATCACTGGTTGCTGCATTTTCTGAATTTAGAATATCCTCCACAGTACATTCAGAATTATCCGTATTCCCAAAATCACAAGTCTGATTATTAACTACATAAACAGAATCATTGTTATCTGAGGTCTCAATATCATATGAATCATTTTCAGAATCAAACTGTTTATTACTGTTGCTATGAGAGATTTTACCTTTATCAGAAGTATGGGCAGGTTTTGGATTTGACTTAGACTCACCACCCTTACTATCAGTAGCAGACTCAACCGGCTTCTCCTCGGACTTTACATCAGAGTTCACTCTAGGCTTTTCCTTATGCTTCGGTTTCTTATCAGAATGAGTCTCTCCATGCTTCACCTCAGGCTTAGTACCCTTGTGCTTAGGATCCTCACGCTTCGGTTTCTTGTCAGGCTTAGGATCCTCATGCTTCACACCAGGCTTAGTCTTCTCATGCTTCGGATCCTCATGCTTAGACTCAGGCTTAGGATCCTCATGCTTCGGTTTCTTGTCAGGCTTAGGATCCTCA
>NZ_KQ956857.1:0-921 GCF_001546485.1 Gardnerella vaginalis
ATCATAAGCAGCAACATTCGTCAAACCATGCTCAGAAAGAAGAACAGTCAAACCCTGATAGTTCGTGAACAAATTCGCGCTACCATCAGAAGTCACAAACGTTGGTTCCTCAGCCTTCTTACCACCAAGAAGATCAACCAAATCAAGCTTATGCTCAACCTTCTTCACCTCAGGCTTAGGAGCTGGCTTAGGTGCAGGAGCTGGTGCAGGTGCAGGTGCTGGAGCTGGAGCTGGCTTTGGAGCTGGAGCTGGCTTAGGAGCAGGAGCTGGAGCTGGCTGTTCTGCCGGCAATTGCTTCAATTGAGACTCATAAAGAGCAACAGTGTCATTGGCGTTAGCAAGTAAATCATTTGCCTTATCAAGACCGATACCCGCATTGGCATACTCCGTGGCTACATTAAACCACTTATTATATGCTGTCTTTTCGCTTTCAGTCTTTGGACTATTACCAACTACTATACCAATCTTAACATCATAGCCGTGTATCTCATTGTGAACCTCATCAAGCTTCACACCATTCTGACGAGCCTCAGCAGTTTCTGCAATAAACTTAGCCTTAGCAGCATTAAGTTCAATCTTAGCGGCATCAACAGCAGCCTTCTTCTTTGCAACTTCAGCTTTAGCAGCAGCAAGCTTTTCTTCGAGAGCCTTCTTTTCAGCAGCCTTTGGAGCAGCAGTCGCAGCAGCCTTTGGAGCAGCAGTCGCAGCAGCGAAAGCTGGAGCAGCAAAAGCGAGACCAGAAAGCAAAGTGGCGCCGGCAGCAAATGCAGCAATTGCCTTTTTACTTAACATAATGTATCCTTTCTTCTTCCTCACGCAAAAATACACGAAGAAATATTTGATAAGCAACTTATAAACAAATTGCTCTGTGACAGCACAAACTAAGAAGAGCTATCACTTCTTAATACGGTACCCCCCCCC
>NZ_KQ956857.1:1021-19792 GCF_001546485.1 Gardnerella vaginalis
CCCCCCCCCGTTCACAAAAGTCAAGTTTTAACACATCAATAGATTAAGAAAAAACAGAATATTTTATATGAGATTTTGCAGTTACTGCATGCCTAACCAAAAAATGCAAGAACTTCTACCAAAATTATCCAAAAAAATATTAATTCCAAAAAATTTCAATGCGTTCAGAAATACACCATAAACACAAGCCACGCTTTCACGACAAGCAAAACATGGTATAAGAGATACATCCTTCATAAGCTCAAAACGCGATACAACAAGCAAAGCACAATGCATAACAACACTTGCAAGCATCACTCTCAGCAAACCATGAAACGAACACAGCTCATTCTCTGCAAACTTGTCAAAATAATCTTCATAGTGACTTTACAGAAGAAATATCCAAAAATGCGTAACAAGTCAGAACCGATCTGAGCTACATCACATCAATCTTCGTCAAATTGATCTGCATCCGAATCGTGCGCAGCACTCAGCATCTCATGATCTTCAACAACCGGAGCCAACACTAAATCCTTCACAAGTTCACGCGTACGAAGCTGCGAATCTGCATCCAAACCATCATCGGTAATAACAGTATCAACCTGATCAAAACGCGCAAACAGTGAAAGTGATGTACAACTCCATTTCGTATGATCTGTCAAAATAATCGTGCGGTCAGCAATATCCATTAAAGCCATATCTGTAGCAGCTTCCAATGAATTCGGCATTAAGAAACCGCGTGGAAGCGACACCGAGTGCGTACCAAGAAATACTGTATTCACACGAAGTGAAGCCACAACCTTATCTGCAATAGGTCCGACCAGTGAATTGGAACGAGTAATCACGCCGCCAGTAACAATAACCTCAACATCTTTTGACTCTAACGCTTGCACAAGCTCAGCAACAGGAATTGAATTAGTCAAAATCGTAATACCAGAAGCCCGTCGAGATTCGAGCAAATGTTGCGCAAATACGTAAGCAGTAGTACCGCCACCAATAGCAATCACATCCCCCGGAGACACATAATCTACAGCCAAACGCGCAATAGCATCTTTAAGACCGATATCCATCTGTGACTTTACAGAAAACAGTGGCTCTGAGAGCAAAGTATTAGTAGTTACAGCGCCACCATGAACTCGCTTCAAAAGCCCACGATCTGAAAGTTCTGCGATATCACGACGAACTGTCATCGCTGAAACGTTAAGTTCCTTTGAAAGCGCAGTAATACGAACTGCACCACGCGTACGAAGGCGGCTTAAAATCAAATGCTGACGCTGTGAAGAAATCATGTGAACATTATCGCACATAGAAACGCAAAAAACAAACGCGATTGAGCGTTTCAAGGCACTAAAACGAAAATAACGCACATTTTAACGTACACAAAGCAATTTTTATAACAAAACGCACAAAAACGAACGCCCCTGCAGTGAGTAAACGCACAAAATTCTCCTACACAATAGCACATAACAAAATAATGCCCTAGTATAGAGGTATGTACCATGTTTCTGAACATTCATTACACGATGTCGTCAATAAAGCCACGACTGATCTTTTCACATTCTCATACAAACATGTCATCAAACCGCATTTTGTATTTAATATTCCGCCAGACGAAGCACATGAGCGCATGATTGCATTTTGCAAATCCAGTGAGCGTACACCAGGACTTATGTGGTTGCTGCGCACTATGCTTAATTACACAAATCCAATTCTAGAAACTACAGTTATGGGCTTGGACTTTGCTAATCCATTTGGTTTAAGTGCTGGTCTCGATAAAAACTGTCAAATGGCTACTGTGTTAGATAACGCTGGTTTTGGTTTTGAAACCGTTGGTTCTACGACTAGCCGACCATGCGAGGGCAACCAAAAGCCTTGGTATCATCGTTTACCACAATATGATTCGATTTTAGTGCATGCCGGACTTGCCAATGATGGTAGTGAGGCTGTTATTGCTCGAGCAGAACAAGCTTGGACACAAGCTAAATCCATGAATATGTCTATTTCTATTGCGCGCACCAACGATGATTTAGTTGGCGATTTAGAAGAAGGCATTGAAGATTACCATATTTCTATGGAACGTGCTGCTGGACGAAGCTCCATGATTGAAGTCAATATTTCCTGTCCTAACACTCGCGTTGGTGAGCCTTTTAGGGAACCTGAAGCATTAGATAAGTTGTTCACAGATCTCGACACTATTCATCGCCCGCAGCCAACTTTAGTTAAAATGCCACTCAATCTACCAGGTGGATGGAGTCAATTCAAGTCACTTCTTGATGTACTTGCTGAGCATAAAGTTGATGGAGTAAGTATCGCTAATTTGCAAAAAAACCGCACAGGTCTTGATATTCCTGCAGATTGGGAAGGTGCACTTTCGGGAGGTCCTACCTACAGCGCGAGTAACGATCTTATTCGCCGCACGCGCAAAGCTTTTGGCAATCGTTTTGCTATTGCTGGTATTGGCGGCGTATTTACACCAAAGCAAGCATACGAAAAGATTCGTGCCGGCGCAGATTTGGTGATGTTTATTACATCACTTATGTATCGCGGACCACAACAAATTACGATACTCAAGCGTGGACTTGCTGAGCTTTTACAGCGTGACGGATTCGCACATGTTACAGATGCTGTTGGAGTAGATGCCAACTAACACGCAAACCGATTCAAGTTCTACGATAATTGCCCGATGTTTATGACAAGTTTCTCATGAAACGAAAACAAACATCGGGCAATGTTGTAAATATGGCGAATTCATCGCACAAATTTAACGCTAGAAATTATCACTTGTAGAACCGTTATAATCGTCACGACGAGCAGTTTCATATTGATCCTGCGCTTGTTCCTGATTATTTGCTTCCTCCTGCTGTTCACGCGCAGCTTGACGACGAGCATCTTCATCACGCTTCTGCTGTTCAGTTTGCGTAGTCTTAGTATGCATACCCGGTAAAGTGCCTCCAGCAATATATTTTGGATCAGGCTTACCGTAGTTATTATCGATAGGAATATTAGCAGCTTTCAAATAATCATTCATAAACTGCTTCCACGCTGGAGTTGCAATAAACATACCGTACCAAGCTGCCATCGTACGACCATTAATAGTCATACCGTTAAAGCTTTTCTGCGTTTCTGCATTACCAACAGCCACAAACGATGCAACTTGATGTGGAACAAATCCTGCTGTCGTCATGTAATACTGCTCGTTAGTACCAGTTTTTGCGAAAGTTTTGCGACCACCATCAAGCTGAGTTGTTGCAGCCTCACCACCAGGTTGAACTACACCTTGGTTTAATGCATAAGCAGCAGTTTGCGCAACACCCTTTGGAATAGCTTGATGACAATGAGCACTCGGCACTTTTAAGCGCCTACCATTCTTGTCAACAACTCGCTTAATAGCGATAGGATCACATGCAACACCATCTGCACCAAGCGTCGCGTACACGTTCGCCACTGTTAGTGGAGATGCCTGCACAGAACCAATAGTCATAGGAGGATTAAGAGAGTTGGCTGAATACACGCTTTCCTGCCCAAGTGGCGAATTATGATACCCAAGTATGCGCGCCGCGTTAGCAATAGAACACAACTTAATCTGTTGAGCCATAGAAGCTTGAGTAGTGTTATGAGAACGAACTAAACCTTGCAATGGCGTTTCTGGATTTATAGTACCACCACCAGAATTTTGTACTGACCATGTGCCAATGCCACGGAATTTACTGCAACTAAAGTCAGCATTATTGTACAACGTGGAAGTTCTCAACGGCTGATTAATTGACTTGCCAGCCAGCATCCAAGCAACCATATTAATTGGCTTCCACGTGGAACCAATCTGCCATCCAAGACCACCGCCATCACGTTCATCTACTGCATAGTTAAGAGCAGTATGCGTTGGATCAGAACGTGCAGCGTCAGTGGCATCATAAATACGATTACTACCAAAAGCTAACACCTCGCCAGTGCCCGGCTTAATCGCTGCTATAGAAACTTCAAAACCACTTTTATCGTTAATTGGAATGGTGTCACGAGCAGCTTTCATCGCAGCCTTACTAGCACGCAAATCCATAGTGGTATAAATATCAAGACCACCTTCAGTAAGCAGCTTTTCACGAGCAACAGCAGTTTTACCAAATTCACGCGAGTGTAAAATCTTCTTCGTTACATAATCACAGAAGAATGCAGCATCGCCAGCAGCTTGGCAACCAATATTTGATACTTCACGCTGCACATTGAGTGTACTTTTGAGCGGAATTGCCACCGCATCATCATGCTCCTTTTGAGTAATAAAACCTTGGCGAAGCATCAAATCGAGCACAATATTACGCTGCTTTTGTGATTCTGGCTGATTGCTTTCAATAGAAGGATCATACCGAGCAGGATTCTTGGTAATAGCAGCAATAGTGGCAGCCTGTACTAAATTCAATTTAGCAGCACTGGTATTGAAGTAACGATGCGCTGCAGTTTCTACACCATACAAATTATTACTGCCAAACTGCGCAATATTTAAATATCCTTGCAAAATTTCAAGCTTAGAATACTTTTTCTCCATCTGTATAGCAATCAACATTTCGCGTAACTTACGAGCAATCGTACCTTCAGAAGCATGGTATTCCGCTAGTGGATCATTGTTTTCACGCGCTTTAATCATTAAGACATTTTTCACATACTGTTGTGTTAGGGAAGAGCCACCTTGCATATCTCCCTTTTTCACAAAAGTTTGCACAAATGCACGAATAACACCCTGCATATCAACGCCAGAATGTTCAAAGAAACGTCGGTCTTCACGCGCAACCATAGCTCGTTGCATATATTGCGAAATTCGACGCAACGGTACGACTGTACGATTTTGCGCATAAAAAGTTGCAATAATTGTTTTTCCATCTGACGCATACAATCGCGATTTTTGCGGCAATGCTGTTACGTCAAAATCAATACCGTCAACGCGTAGCGAAGGCACTACTGTTTTCACTACGCTATTCACACTCATAACGCCTGGAACGAACATAATACTTGCAGCAATACCACCAGCAACACAAAGGGTGATATAGGTAAGAAATAGTGCGAGCACGCGTCGAGCAGTCAGTGAATTCTTTTTCGGCATGCGTACTATTCTAAAGGCTTGCCTCTACTTGGAAAATCACACCAGAAACTAGCAAAGCATACTAACGCTCAGCTCGACGAATAAGCATACCCGGCTTATAAATAATAATGGAACGACCTTGGCGCATAATCCAACCACGATTAGCAAAATCCATCAGAGCTTTGTTAACAGTTTCTCTCGAAGAACCCACCAGCTGAGCCAGTTCTTCTTGTGTTAAATCATGCGGAACTAGCAAACCATCACTCATTGGTTCACCAAATCGCGAAGCTAAATTCAGCAACGTTTTAGCTAAACGAGCTGGCACATCCATGAATACCAAATCAGAAATACGTTCATTGTTGGCACGCATACGTGCAGCTAAAACTTGCAACATATCAACAGCTACGCGAGGATGATTATTCAACCAATGGAACAATACGTCATTTTCTAGCCACAGCACCCTTGTACGATTCGTAATTGATATTGCTGAGGCAGTACGCGGACCGCCACTTGGATCAAACACGGGAATTTCTCCTAGAATTTCTCCAGGAGTGTGAATACTCAATAGTTGCACACGATTATCATTTGAGTGACGTACTAATTTTACGCGACCACGTTCGAGTAAATACATACGACGATCTGTGTCACCCTCATTAAAAATCGCGTCACCTTTATTAAAAATTGATTCTTGCAAATATACGAGCAACTCTTGCATCTGATCGCTTGGAACTTGCTTAAATAATGCAGTACGCTGCAGTGAAAATTCATCACTCTTAGTATCATCCATCGCCATCGCAATACCCCCTCATCAAGCAAATAAGTAGCTATCGCCGTCGAACTACTGAGGAACAGCAATTTACATATTCACGTACAGCAACATATACACCTATATAAGAGCTTCCTCTACCACATATCATAACACGCATAATCGCAACATAAGTTATATACGCATTATTTATTACAGCAAAAGCAGCACTACATATAAGTGTATTAAAATTACATATCTATTCCCATAGTATGCAAGCACCATGCGTTTTCATATGCGAGTTCTTTCCACTGTCGATACCTACCCGAAGTACCTCCATGACCTCCATCAGTTTCAATACGAGCTATGGCATCAATACCAGATGCCTGCAATTGCGCTAGCCATTTAAGCGGCTCTGTAACTAATACACGCGTGTCACGCATTGACGAAGTAATTAAAATATGTGGGAAATGCAATAAAGCACGACGACCTTCATCGCTATCCACAGAAGGCACATGCTCATAAGGAGTATAGGACTTCATATAGGCATAATCCTCAGCACTATCAAGCGGATTACCCCATTCATCCCACTCAGTTACCGTAAGCGGAAGTGAAGTATCTAACATAGAAGTCAAAGCATCTACAAACGGAACATCTGCTTCTATACCGGCATAACATTCTGGAGCCATATTCGCTATAACACCCATTAGCAAACCACCTGCAGAACCACCATTAGCTACTGTATGCTTCGCTGCAGCAAAACCGGCTGCTTGCAGTGCGCGCGTTGCATCAACAAAATCTTCAAAAGTGTGCTTTTTATGACTACGCCGACCTTGTTCATACCATGCACGTCCCATTTCTCCGCCACCACGTACATGCACTTGCGCATATAGCACACCTCGATCAAGCAAACTCAAACGACCAACAGAAAAAGTAGGATCAGAACTTACTTCATAAGCGCCATAACCAGTAATAAACATAGCATTCGTGTTAGAAACCCTATCAGGGCGCCATACAAGTGACACTGGTACATGCTCACCATCACGTGCAGTAATCCATATGCGTTTTTCAGCATAACAATGCTCATCAAATTCACCAAGAATTTTCCCACGTTTCAATAGCACATCATTACCAGTTAAAGGATCCAATTCACGAAGTTGCCCTAGCGTTGCATAGCTACCGAAAGCATATCGCATACGCGGAGCTTCATATGAAGGATTTCCAGTCATTCCAATATTAAACAAACGATTATTATTGATTTCTATTGAAGAAATAGTTGCGAGTGTTACGCGCGATTCAGTTTGTGTTTGATTGAGTACAAAAGAATTCTTACTATCAGCACTTTTAATACCAGCATTCTCAATATTAACGTGCACAGAATCATGCTCAAGAACAATATGAGGCTGCAATTCATAAAAACGCCACGGACGACCTTGTAAGAAATCTTCTACTGCACGCTGCTTACTTATTACCGCAAGATGAGGCAATCCTTGAGCACGATATGCCAAAGCTACATAATTTTTATACATTGATAATCCACTCACGCTCAACCCTACAGTATTGCGCAATATAGCTGGATTATTTGCAGACCGATACGATTTGGTAATGGGCTGTTTACTTGCTTCTTTTTTCCAAACATCTCCTTGCTCACAACCATACGGAGAACCGGAAGCAATACATACGCCATCACCAAGTTTATATGCTGCACAACTCGTAGATTTTGCAGCATAATTACGCATATCAATAATATCGATTTCAAAATTAGGATTATTAGCGTTATGGCATACGATAGCCACTGGAATGTCTTCACCATTTTCTCCCGCCCGCTCAAAGCAAGCGAAAGAAATATCATATTCCACTCCTTCAACAGGCTCAATAACCATACGAAAATCACCTTCAGGTGTACTTAAGGGCAACATAAGTACACGAGATGTAGTTTTAGAGCTACTACTTATCATCATGTAGCGTTCATCAAAACTTTCATATACGTCAACAAAAAAGCGTTCATCTGTTTCTTCAAAAACTTTTACATCACTCTTCGTAGACGTACCAACACGATGACGCCATACTTGATACGGACGCCACGCATCATCCAATCTCACATAAAAAACCCATTTACCATCTGGAGTAAGGGAAGCAGAAGCAAGATTTTCCCATGTTTCTTCTAGAGGTTCCCATGTGGATGAAGCCTGAACAAAATCACGAATATAGTAACTAAAACGCTCATCACCATGCGTATCAACACCATATAACATACGAGAGCCGTCACGACTTAAATCCATACCACCAAGGCGGAAAAAGTTAGTACCAGCGCGTTCAGCTTCAAGATTGGCATCAAATAAAACTTCTTCACCAACCGTTACACCAGGCTCAGCAGTATCATTAATAGCGGGAGGATTCCAATCATTCTCATCCGTAACTTTCATACGGCATTGCACAGTATACTGTTTGCCTTCTTGTGTACGAACATAGTACCAATAGCCATTCATGCGAACGGGCACCGACATATCTGTTTCCTGCACACGGGAGCGCAACTCATCAAACAAGGTAGAACGTAATGCTTCTAAAGGTTTTACACGTTGCTCAGTGTAAGCATTCTGTTCATTGACATATTGAAGCACCTTTGGATTGTTACGATCTTTCATCCAAGCATATTGATCAATGTATGTGTCGCCATGAAATGTACGAATTGACGGTATGCGATCAGCTGCTGCTGGTCTTGCATAAGTTTGTTCGCTCATAGACAGACCCCTTTGGAAAACATTATTTCAGTACCGTATTCTGAAGTATTTTTACAATATTGTATACAATATTTTTACGTTTTTCTGAAAGTGTTATAGCATGTGCGTTGAGGCGATTTCTTATTCAACATATATCTCACCTCATTAAAAGGTTACTATTTACTAATCGCTTCTTGAATAAATGGCAGCATCACTTGAGCTAAACCTTGTCCTTGTGGAGCCGCAAAAAATGGCACACCCTGCAGCGTTCCAGCAGCACCTTTTGCTTCTATGACGCGCATTGAACTATCACCAGAATCGTTTCCAATATCCCCAACACGTTCAATACTGCCAGTATTACTACCGAACTTTTCAAAAGCAACAGTTGGCACCTCGGGAGCATGAGCATCCGTAGCAATATATGCGCGACAAGACGCACTTAAAGCCACAGCAAAATCACGCGACATTTTGCTGCGAAAATCATCGACTGTACTATCTTTATGTAATTGCCGAATACCAACAGCAAGCACACGACCAGGATGCTGGCGGATAATATTCGCATACGTACTCGGATCTTTTTGACCATCATCACCAAGCAGCACAAAACGCATCCCCGGAAAATCATCCATAAGTTGCGTAGCAAACTCCAACTTGTGCTGCGGTCCATTGGGAATAAATGTTTTAGGACGCGGATCTAAATCACGAAGTAACAAAGGTCCTTCAGGAAACTTTTCACGCTCAATAAAATGACGAATTGACGCTTCAACGTTCCATGGCGAAGTGGAAAGGTAGAAAAATGGAACATCCTCTCGCAACTGTTCTAGCGAACGGAAAAATTCTGCCATACCAGGAACCGGTGAGCGATGTGCCGGATTCATAATCAACAAATTATATGCAGCGCGTATCGGAGAAGGCGCTTGCGTAATCATAATAGTGTCATCGACATCGGAAATAATACCAATTGGCACATGTTTATCAATAGCAAATAAACTTGCTTTCACCGGTTCGCGATCATGAACTTTATACGAAACTACATGACGACCAGGTGAAAGCGCACGCTCAGTAATTAAATCTAAGTAACCGGCACAATCAGAAATACAATACTCTGCACTACTATCGCGTGATTCTTCAAGCCGATCATACACTTCAGAGTCACCGATTTGCACAGTCTCTACAGGCAAATTGTCAATTGATAACGCTACACGCACGCGCACGGCAGGCACAACCAGCATTGCGTAAATACCGCGTTTTAAAGCAGAATGATGGCCTAATTTTGGTGCGTATACAGTACGGCAAATCAAACGAGCATAACGATGCGTGCCATAACCAATATAAGGCTCAATGCTTGGGAACCATCCTGCTCGACGAGCAACACGTCCAGCCAAACGCATCCACATGCCTGCTATTGATGTGAGTACACGACGTCCAACACGTACTAGAAATGGTTTATTATCTATTTGTTCAGCCTGCGAAGGAGTATCAAACAATGTGGCAGTAACATGCACAGGGATTGGTGCACTACTTACGCGCCGCGACCCTACAGCACGCGCTGGAGTAAATTGTGAAGGAACAGTACGTTCTAACTTTGATACAGTCGCGTGTTCACATGCAACTGTTGAATCAGGTTGAGAAATAAGCTGTGAGTCTGTTACGCGCTCAGCTTGAGATTGCGCTGCAACGGAAGAGGCAACGCTATCACTCGCACCATCATGCTGAACTTCACTCACACGTACGCTCATTGACGCACCGGACCATCCGGCGTAGTGCCCACAATCTGCACAATTGTTCCACGCGGGCAGTTCTCATAAATCCAATGAGCATCCTGCTCATACATGTTAATACAGCCATGAGAGCCATGATTTGCTGCATCACCTGTAGCAATGCCTTTATAATTCCAAGTGGCAGTATGGAACCCTTCTCCACCATTGTAATAACTTACCCAATGAACAGCCGGAGAGAAGTATGGAGATCCATCATTATTGCGACCGCGCATATCTTGCGAAGCGTAACGCAAGTAAATGAAGAACGTGCCAGGAGTTGAATCATCACGACCAATCTTTCCGGTACATACTGGGAAAGTTTTTACCAACTCATCATTTTTATATACTGATGCAGTTTGTGTAGTCTTATCAACAACAATACGCATCTCAACAAGCTTTTGCTCAACAGTAAATTTGGTGATTTTCGCTTGCAATGCCGTTTTATAATCAGTACCTTTACGTAAAGCATTCACAGCTTTTTCAGCAATACTACTGGTATAAGTAATCTCAACACCATTAGAGCCCTTCATAGTAGTAAAAATTACTTTTCCTGATTTACTAACAGCATCTTCTTGATTGACTTTTTGTTGATTCAGCTCTTTAGGAAGTGCTTGCGATAAGTAGTTGTCTGCTTTATCAGTATCTATACTATAAGACAACTTATGATGAGTAATATCAGCTTTTACAACAATCCACGATGCAAGTGCACTCTTCGGAACTGTAAAATCTTTACTATTATTATTGCTAAATGTAATTTTTTTTGTTAATACATTATTTAAATCATCAACAAGTTTCTGTGCAGCATCGCGCTTAATCGGCGCATCAGTTCGGCGCGAAATTACCGAAACTTTTACAGTCTTTCCAGGATGATTGATTAATTTTTTCACAGCTTCACGCACTGGCATAGTTTCAACAGTACGACCAGGAATACCATCCTCTACCGTATAGGCATCAGAAGCTTTATCAAATACTGCTGTATATGGAACTGCACGGTCACGCTCACGAATAAACTTACGTAGCACATACAAATCCATTGCAGAATCATCACGTTTTGCCTGTAAACTTACTGTCTGCTGCACCCATGGCATAATACGAGTAAACAAATTATTACGCTTAGCGCTCATAATAGACTGCACAGTTGCAGGCTGATCAACTTTCACACCAAGTTGCTGCAAGTTCGTCGTAATACGATTACCCTGATCATCACTAATAATCAAAGAAGTATGTTTTACAGCATTTTGCACAGTACTTCTCACTGCAGCTTCCTGTTCACCAGTAAGATTGCGAGCAATAGCAGCATCACCAAAATCAACGCCAGGTGCCACGCGATTATTGAAATACCAATTCAACGCGAAGAAAGCTGCAGCAAGAATGATAATGAAAATAAGCAACGAATACAGCAATGCAGAAGCAGAACGATTAGCTCGATGACGCGATCTTGGTTTCACAGCTTCAAACGTATCAGTAGCGGTATTATCAGCAATAGCCATATTCTGATAACCATCAACACTAGAGTCAACATCATTATTAAATGCGCTTTGACTGTCATCTTCATCAGCAACTTCGCCTAAGTTGTCGACAAGACTCTCTGCCATGTTATCAGCAGTTTGACTATTTCCATGATTTTGAGGAATCTGAGCAAAGGCAATAGTATCATCACTCGCACCATCAGATACATGATCGGGCGCAATGTTGAAAGAAGCAGTACCCTCAGAATTTTGCTGCAATTCAGTCATTTTCAAACCTCTGCTCAATAATCGTATGCAACAGATACGTGGATAGTCTAGCACTAGGAAAGCACGAAATTATTTTTTACGCCACTCAAAGCAATGCAAAAATTAATTAACGTTGTACTTGTGACATCAATGACACTAGCGCAGCAGCCACTTCGTAAGGATGTTCTGTAGCACTAAAATGTCCACAATTTTCAATCTCAGTAAACTCTACATGCTTAGCAGCAGTCATAGCTTCAGCCATAGGACGCATCACTGCAGGAGCACTAGAAGGATCTAACGTACCACTTATTACAGCAGCTGGTGTAGTAATCAAAGGCAATTGATCTTCCATATCCGGTCGGCAGGCAGCCATACGTTGACGCCAAGCCAAACCTTCAGGCTTTTGATCATGAATCCATTTTTCAAAAGTATGAATAAACTCAGGTGACTGCTTAACAGTGGAATCCTTTTCAGTAGCGTGAGCAAAATGCATAACAGGGTCAACTGTATAATCGCGTTCACAAATCTCAGCAATCTCAAGACGTTTAGCGCGAGCCTGAGGAGCATCAACACAAGCGCGAGTATCACACAAAGCAATGCCAGCAACTGCCTGCGGAACAAGACGCTGCACATTTAACGCAACGTAGCCACCCATAGAAAGACCAACCCACACAGCGCGATGGTAACCGCAATCATCAAGAAGCTTTACGTAAGATGCAGTAAGAGCATCCAGAGCATGAACATAATCAGCCTCGTTAAATTCAGCATGCTCAGCTTTTGGAGTCTCGCTTAAACCAGCACCAGCCATATCTGGAGCAAAAATAGGAACATCATGTTTTAACGTACCTTCGCTAAGAGCAGCATCAATCTGTGCGTTTAATGAATCAGCGCAAGCATCCCACATGCGATGATCAACAGGAAAACCGTGAATAAGAACGATTGGAATAATGTCGCTGACATCACCAGTGGCACTAGAATCACAATTTACACTGCGGTAAACAGTATTGTGCAACTGAAACAGTGAGCAATCCTTAAAAGAACCGCACTTATTATTCAAATTAGTAGAACCTTCACTCATGATAGATAATACTAGTCTCAGCCATATAACAGAACTCGATATAAAAACTCACAGACGCAAAAATAAGTATCAAGAATGAACCAAATGTGTAAAAACAGTAAATATTCGCAACTTACTACAGAATTTAGTATATTAAGGAAAATAATGTGCAAGAATGGAGGGTATGCCAACTATGCCTATTCAAGCAACTATTGCACTTATGGTGATTGTTTTTGCGCTTGTACTTGCGCCATTCGTCATCATGATTGTTACGCGTGCCATGAAACGGCATCATTTGGCTAAAAAACTTGCTAAACGTCATGGCGATTCTGTGCACTACGCTTTCATTCTCAATCCGTCAAAACCGCAAGCAGAATTGTACAGGGAAAGTATTCAAGAATACTGCAACACTCGCAAATTCACCTACGAAATTATTGATACACAGCTTGATAAAGACGGGCGTGAATGCGCACTAGAAGCGCTTTCTCACGGAGCTAATGTAGTAGTAGCAGTTGGTGGCGATGGTACAGTACGCACTGTTGCGAGCGCAGTAAGTGGAAAAGGTCATGCCATGGGAATTATTCCTATTGGAACTGGCAACCTTTTTGCTAGAAACATGGGAATACCAGTAAACGACGTAAACGCAGCGCTAAGAGTGGCAACCTCACATGGATCTAGACGAGTTGATGTTGGACGCGTTACTATTCTTGACAACCCTAATGAAGATCATGGGCACGCGTTCTTGATTATTGCAGGCATCGGCTTTGATGCGCTGATGATTGATGATACCGACCCGAAATTAAAGAAAAATATTAGTTGGCTTGCTTATTTTGTAGCCGGAGTTAAACATTTGTTTATGCAGAAGTGTCGTGCAACCGTTATTTTACAGCGTTCAAATGGTGACGAAAGTGTGCTCAAAGGACTCACTTTCCGCACGCTTATGGCTGGAAATTGCGGGCAGATTCCTATGTTTTCGCTTATGCCAGAAGCTGCTTACGACGATGGTGTACTTGATTTTGAGATTATTGATACTTCAGGCGGATTAATTGGTTGGGCTAATTTATTCCGCGGTGTTGTGCATCAAACTGTAACCGGGCGCGCTTTGCAACAGAATTCGCTATCTGCTGGCTCCAGAATTGACCAAACGCAAGGTTTTAGTGCAGAAGTGAAGTTGGAAAAATCTGCTCCTGTGCAAGTCGATGGCGACATTTTAGGTTATACAAAGCATTTGCGCTTCACTGTTGATAAACAAGCTCTATGCGTAAGAGTGCCAGCAGGCGTAAAAACCAACGTTTCAGTAAGTTAATCATACGTGAATGAGGCGTAAATTAAGGAAATTTCTTTCCCAGTTATAAAAAATCAAAATTTGTAAAAAATAATAAAATATTTGTAGAAAAATAATAAAATACAAGCGCCGTGGCACAATAAAAAATTATGGTAGCAAAAAATGCGGGAATGCCCGCCACCCCAGAAGATCTAGTCGACGTCGACGCCTTGGTCGGCGCGTACTATGATGAAGTTCCAAATTCCAATATTCCAGAACAGCGCGTGATTTTCGGCACGTCCGGTCACCGTGGTTCTGCTTTGAAAACTTCGTTTAACGAAGCTCATATTGTGGCAATTACGCAAGCTATTGCTGAATATCGCAAAAAAGCTGGCGTAACTGGTCCTCTTTATATTGGTCGCGATACGCACGCTCTTTCTGAGCCTGCTCAAAAAACCGCTATTGAGGTTTTGGTTGCTAACGGCGTTCACGTTCGTGTGGATTCTCGCGGCGACTTCGTACCAACTCCTGTTGTATCTCAGGCTATTTTGACGCATAATCGCGCGGCCGACGGCACTCAGCGTTTTAGCGGCGACGGCTTGGCTGACGGCATTGTCGTCACTCCTTCGCACAATCCTCCAACCGATGGCGGTTTTAAGTACGATCCTGTAACAGGCGGCCCTGCCCCAGCAGACGTAACTAATGCAATCGCAGCTCGCGCAAACGAATTACTCGACAACTACAAGTCCGTAAAGCGTGTGCCATTCGAAGAAGCAATCAAGTCTGATTTGGTTGAAGGCTTCGATTACCGCGAACATTATGTTAGCGATTTGGCTAACGTTATTGATTTCGACGTGATTCGCTCTAGCGGCGTGCGCTTGGGAATTGACCCACTCGGCGGCGCAAGCGTAAACTACTGGCCACTTATGAATGAAAAGTACGGCCTGAACATTGGTGTTGTGCGCCCAGAAGTTGACCCAACTTGGCGATTCATGACTATTGACCACGATGGCAAGATTCGTATGGATCCAAGCTCCCCTTATGCAATGAAGGGCTTAGTTGATCAGCTTAACGCTGGCGCTTGGGATAAGTACGATTTGGTTGGCGGCACCGATCCGGACGCCGACCGCCACGGAATTGTTTGCCCAAATTGGGGCGTTATGAACCCGAACCACTACATTGCAGTGTGCGTGGAGTACTTGTTCGGCGGTGCTCGCCCAGATTGGCCAAAGAACACAGCAATTGGCAAGACGCTTGTGTCTTCTTCCTTGATTGACCGCGTGGCTGCTTCTATTAATGCAAAGCTTGTGGAAGTGCCAGTTGGCTTCAAGTGGTTCGTTGATCCGCTCTTTAGCGGCGAAGTTGCTTTCGGTGGTGAGGAAAGCTCCGGCATGAGCTTCTTGCGCAAGGATGGTCGCGTATGGACCACCGATAAGGACGGCCTTATTCCAGACTTGCTCGCAGCTGAAATTACTGCAAAAACTGGCAAGAACCCAGCTCAGCTTCACCAGGATCAAGTAGCTCGCTTTGGCGAAAGCTGGTACAAGCGCGTTGATACTCCAACCACTCTTGAGCAGAAGCAGAAGTTCGCAGCTTTGAGCGGCGACGACGTTGAAGCAACTAAGCTTGCTGGCGAAGATATTACCGCAAAGCTTACAGAAGCTCCTGGAAACGGCGCAAAGATTGGTGGCTTGAAGGTTACTACCAAGAACAACTGGTTTGCTGCTCGCCCATCTGGTACCGAGAATATTTACAAGGTTTACGCTGAGTCCTTCGTTTCTCCAGAAGCGCTTGACAAGGTGCTTGAGGAAGCTACTGCTGTAGTCGATAAGGCTTTAGCATAGACAGCTTGTAAATTTAAGCTAAAGTTTGCGCTGAAAATTGTAATAAAACTTGCGTTGGAATTAGTTTGTTGTTCTGACGCAAGTTTTATTTTTTCGTTTTCCCACTTTTGGGGACTTACACGCCAACCAAGTCCACAAAAACGAGATAATGTTTCTTCACACTCGTTTCGATTGACAAGCCATTAAAAAGAACACATTTTGTTGTAAGGTACTGTAGAATTTGTGTAGCACGCTGATTTGAAAGGTTTTGCAATGATAGTTGTTTCTACCGATGGTTCTGCACTTGGCAATCCAAACGGTTCTATGGGTTGGGCTTGGGCTGACCACACTGCTGAGTCTGGTAGCTCACACGAACACCATCATACTGGTAATGCGGATGCCGGCGGAGCTACTAACGGCACTAATCAGATTGGCGAATTATGCGCAGTCTTAGAAGCTTTACGCGCACATCCAGGTAGTGAACCACTTACCATCGAAACTGATTCGCAATACGCAATCAACTGCTCAACTACATGGATTCACGGTTGGAAGAAGAACGGTTGGAAGAACTCTAAAAACGAGCCTGTTAAAAACGCTGATTTGATTCGCGCAATAGATGCAGAAATCACCAAACGCGAAGGTTCTGTTAAGTTTGTGTGGGTTAAAGGACATGCAGGGAATGCTGGCAACGAGAAAGTTGACACTTTAGCGCGCGGATATGCAGAAGATTGCCGCGACGACTTGAAGAATGGATATTTACCTCTAGAAGGCTGGAAGTCGCTTCTTTCTTCGCCTTACGCAAAGGGTACTGATGTTCCAGAAGATGCAAAAGCACTTATGGAAGATAAGATTTCGCGCGAAGAATATCATATCGGACGCACAGTCGGAGAAGACACTAACCCTGATTTTGCTCAAATAATCAATAAACCAAATCCTACTGAAAATACTGCCGAAAATATTAGTACCAATACTCTCGAAAATACTACTGAGAGCGAAATTAAAAATGCTATTCAAAGCGCAGCTAAAATTGCAGAAAATACAACACATACTGAAGAAAATGTAGAAGACGTAGAAACAACTAAGGCACTAGAAGTACACGAATCAAACAACGTTGAAACGCAAGAATCAAATCGTGAAACTCTTTGTGAAACATCATCTCATGTCGCAGATGTAACACACAACACCTTACGACCAATACCTGGTTTAAGCGTTTCTGGCGTGCTGCAGTTTACTCCAGCACCAAACACAAGCCCAAGTTTTAACGGCGAGGCGCGTTTTATTTCCGGCACAATCAACGTAAGCGGCTATGTGCAGCCCGACGGCACACTACACTTTGCTCCAACCGCCTTCTACCTTTCATAGGTTATTATTTGCTGTAGCGCTCCAAACGCGAGGAATCTACCCCACATTTGGAGGGATTAAGACTGCGTAGCGCTCCAAACACGAGAGACTTACCCCGCATTTGGAGAGTTTAGACTAATAAATCGCTCCAGACGAGGACGCGACGACCTGCTTTCGCGCAGCATTGCGCGCGCGAAAGTAACTCGGAGCGCCGAGCTTGCTCAAGTTGAAAGCACAGTGTGCTTTTCGCGCAAGCTCAGTAGCGAGCGCGTTAACCGCGCGAGCGCCCTTCGTTCTGTGCGAAAAATCTCAAATCTCTACCACACGAATATCCTGTGAATGAATGACGACGCAACTAAGATGCACATAGCCCTAAAAATCTTGGCAAAGACTAATATGGAAATGTACGAAAATGAGGCATGCATAAAAGCGTAAAGCCTCGCCCGCAATAGCGATGGAAGTTCATCGACGAACTCGGGAATAACAAAACAAGAAAGCAGGAATAATGGATAAAGCACAACAAGACGCGCTTAAAAAAGCAGCAGGCATTGAAGCTGCAAAAATTGTAAAGAATGGTATGATGGTTGGTCTTGGCACCGGCTCTACAGTGCGCTTCTTAGTAGATGAGCTTGGTCGCAGAGTTAAAGAAGAAGGTTTGAGCTTCACAGGCGTCACCACTTCTCGTCGCACGCAAGAACAGGCAGAAGGCTACGGCATTAAGATTCTCGACATTAATGAAGTAGACCATATTGACGTTACAATCGATGGTTCTGACGAAGTTGACAAGAACTTCAACGGTATTAAGGGCGGCGGCGCGGCTCTTCTTTGGGAGAAGATTGTGGCTATTAACTCCGACCGCATTGTGTGGATTGTTGACGCAAGCAAGGTAGTTGATACGATTGGCAAGTTCCCACTTCCAGTTGAAGTGATTCCGTTTGGTTCCGCGCAGGTGATTCGTAAGTTTGAAAAGCGCGGATATAAGCCAGTTTTGCGTCTTGATGCAGACGGCAAAGAAGTGCGCACCGACGAGAACAACTTCGTGGTTGATTTGCATATGGAGCGCATTGAGCAACCACAGGAGTTGGCTAAAGATTTGATTGAGACCGTCGGCGTTGTGGAACACGGTCTGTTCTTGAACATGGTTGACACTGTGATCGTTGGCGATCCTAACGGCCCTCGCACGCTTACCAACCCGAATAAGTAACGCAACTAATCGAAAAGTAGAGTCCGCAAACGCGGGCTCTATTTTTTTATTACTGTGGCGCGAGCGCAACGACCTGCTTTCGCGCTTAGAGCGTA
>NZ_KQ956858.1 GCF_001546485.1 Gardnerella vaginalis
ATTCATCAGCTTAGCTTTACACACTTTTGGGGGAATAACCCCACTACTACATGCATTACTACACTAGAAATAAGTTGTGTTAATATACACTGACGACCTGCTTGAGCGCTATGTTTTGTAACGTTCAAACAGGTCGTCGTGCAAGCAAAACTCACATGCGCTTAAGTAACTAAACTCTTGTTACTTGTAATGCAGCAAGTCGCTATTACTCAATCTTCCAACGCTGTGCAGCAGTATGGTTTGGAGTATACATTTGAACTCGCTGACCATTATGAGCATTCGCGCTAGGAATATCGATAGCCTTACCGGAGCACATGCTAATCAGTGCATATGTGCCATCAGCATACTTCCACAAAGCCCAAGTTTGAGCATCTGTGTCGTTGGCAGTATACTGCTGTAACTTCACACCGTTGTCAGTAGCAGCTCCAGGAACATCGATTGCTTTGTGAGAATTGTCGTTCAAAACAGTGTAAAGTCCATTACCAACTTGCTTAAAGCTAAAACGTTGAGCTTGAGAACCATTGCTTTGATAGATTTGCAACGGTGCAGAATTACTCAGCGAACCCCAGCGAATATCCATACCAACTTTGTTGTTGACTGCAGACTTCACAAGCAATCCGTTCTTAGCAGCAAAATCAGTAGAAGATGGAACAAAGAGTTGAGCTTTAGTGCCGTTTGGACGATACAAGCTAATACGAGTGCCATTAGCACGATTTGCGCCAGCAATATCAAGCACCCAGTTGCCGAGTGCAGACTGAATAAAGTAACCATTGCCAGCATTACGAATCAGCCAACGCTGAGCTTGAGAACCATTTGCGGCATACTGCCACACAACAGCACCATTAGCTGCTGCAGCATAACGGACGTCTAAAACTTTACCTGAATTCTTATTACGGATCACGTAAGTGCCGTCATTTTGACGCTCAAATGCAAACTTTTGAGCGTTGGAATTATTCCATGAATACAATTGGATAGTTGTACCATCTGACTTACTTGCACCAGGTATGTCAATACTTGAAGTGCTTTTCAGCATAGTATTGATGAAGTAATCTCCACTAGGAAGATCCATCAGTGGCAACTGTTGAACATCAAAGCCGGCATATTCTGTATTGTTAGTGGCATGAGATGAAGATGAGGTTGTGGTGCCAAATTCAGAAGTGCCGTTAATTTCGCCGCCATCAGCCATGCCGAATGCGTTCAAATCTACACGACCAGCAATGCCGTTCACACTGCCGCTTGACGTATACTGCCAGCCACGCAATGCTGTAGTAATAGGGAAGCCAACGCGTGAACCATAACTTGCAACCCAACTAGTGCGCTCATGAATATACTGAGAATTGAGTGGTCCTCTCAAATAGTTCGTGTATGAGTAAACACCGAGTTTAGTGTAACCAGCAGAAACGAGCTGATTCCACCATGAAGCCACAATGTCCTGATATACATATGGAGAAGTCGGTGGATGGTGACCACTCCAACTCCACTTTTCCAAGTCGTAATACACCGGATACGTTAAGTCACTAGGGCTTACTCCGGCACCTTTCAAAAGATTTACAACATCTGCACCTTCGGCAGCACCATCTGCGGCTTTCTCGGCATAGGAATACATGTAAATACCAAATGGAATACCAAGACGCTTGCACTCGCGAATATTACGTAACGCTTGCTTATCGTAGCCGTTATCCCAGCCGTAGCTAATACGAATAATCGCACCATCTACGCCGGAATTTTTTACAGCATCCCAATCAATTTCATGCTGATGTTCAGAAACATCAATAACGCCTTGAGCATTCTTCACAAACACGTTGTCATTGCCATCAAGGAATGCGGCAAGACCGTCAGCTTCACTCCAATGCGCACCGTACTCGTTTTCCTGAAGCGCAGTTTGACGTACTACGCCAGACGGCGTTGGTTGAATAATTGGTTTAACAGCTGTAGTACTTGACTTAGCAGTTGTAGTAACAGCATTACTGCGAGTATGTACAGGTGCAGAAGATTGCTGAGGTGCCACAGCATTCATAGTAAAAGCGGTTGCAATTGATACTAAACTCGCTAATACACGTACGATAATCTGTCCCACAAATCCTCCAGACATGTTTTTACGTGCTTTTTCAGTTCTACATTAGCAAAAATACCTTAATAAAGGGTAAGAATTTAGCAAAAAGTTGATTTTACTATTGATTTTAGCAGTAATGGTAATGGCAATGTCGCAACTATCTGTATACTTGAACAAGTCGCTGTTTGTGCGTAAATATTTCGTGCGAATGCGGTGCGTAATTGCGGACGTAGCTCAATGGTAGAGTCTCAGTCTTCCAAACTGATTACGCGGGTCCGATTCCCGTCGTCCGCTCCACTTGTGAAACGTTGATATATCAACGTTCTTCGCCTATTCTTATACCTTTTTGCACCTTTTCTTGCATCCTAAAATAGGTTACATGTGCAAATAATGCGCAGATAAAATAAAAGGGTTATAGCCCCAAAAGTGTGTAAAGCTAAGCTGATGAATAT
>NZ_KQ956859.1 GCF_001546485.1 Gardnerella vaginalis
TTGATTTCAAGCTCGGTCAAAGCGAGCGCTCAAGCAGGTCGGAGCGCTATTCGTTGAACATGTCTGAGTGCGTTCCCGTGCGAGAAAGCACGAGTACCACGTCATCGTTATCTATGCGATATATAAGCAGCCAGTCTGATTTTACATGGCATTCGCGGAATCCTAAATAGTTGCCTGTAAGTGCGTGGTCACAGTATCTTTCAGCGAGTTTCTCTTGCGATGCAATCATTCGCACGACACTATCTAAGAGTTTTATGTCGTAGCCACGCTTTTTTATACGCTTAAGATCTCTTTTGAATGAGTTTAATAATACGACTTTTAGGCTCATTTTAGTGCGTCCTCCAATGCTTCGGTAACATTGTCGTAGCGCTTGTACTCTTCTGGATGCGCTTTCATGTAGTCATATTCCTTAAACGCGGCGATTGTTTCTTTATTGTATTTTGGCTGTTTTAAGTCGAAGGGGAGTCCTTCTACCATAAGCGACTTGTGCAAGAACATGTTGATTGCGTCGCTAAGAGTTATGCCAAAGCTGGCGAATAATTCTTCTGCCTGTGCTTTAACATCCTTGGTGACGCGCACGTTGATGCTTGCGGTTTTCGCTGCGGTTTTTGCTTTCGTTGTGGCTGCTGTTGCGCTGATTGCCATAATATGCTCCTTGATTTTATACTTATAATTTTTGCTTCTATAAGCGCATTAGTTTTCTTGACTCGTTAATTTTGTTTAATTTTGATTTGTTTTTCTAGCTCTTTTATATTCATATATCAACTTTTATTACATTCTACAATGTATTGCACTGTTATACAATATTATATAAACGTTTTACACTGTATTACAATTGCATTACGTTTGCTGTGCGTTTACGTTTACTGTGCAACTTGCTTAAAATTCAAAGTTTTTGAATTCGGCGTTAAAAACTTTCGTATTTTGGTAAGTTTTTGACTTCCGCGTTAAAAACTTTGTTGTTATTGCAGATTGCGTTTGGAGCAAATAACCGTATGACACGCTCCAAACGCGAGATGAGTTCCCCACGTTTGGAGTGCTATGCAGTCTTAAACCCTCCAAACGCGAGATAAGTTCCCCACGTTTGGAGCGATGACCTGCTTGAGCGCTACGATTTAGCGCGCGAAAGCAAGCTCAGCAGCGAGGCGCTTATAGTGCGAGCATCAGCCATTTTTTGGAACATGTGCCGGAAAATTACCCGGCGTCTGCGCGAGTAACGAAAAAACGGGATTATACG
>NZ_KQ956860.1:0-4517 GCF_001546485.1 Gardnerella vaginalis
TAACTCAGTCAACCAACTGAGAAAATAACAGTAATAAGCACAACACCGTTACTAACTCAGTAAAGTATCTGAGAAAATAACGGTAATTACTTGCCAGAAAGAGTTTGCCAACGAGATTTGGTTAAAACGTTACGATGGCGCACGCGAGTTTCGTGCATAAGCGGCACGTCAACTGAAGAATCCACGCAATATGATTCAAAACCACACTTTTCCTGAACGCGCTTCGACTTATTGTTGCCATCGTAATATCCGCACCAAATAGTCGTCATGTTAAGTTCGTCAAAACCGTACTGAATCAACGCCTTCGCCGCCTCCGGAATATAACCGTTGCCCCAAAATGGCTTACCAACCCAATATCCAAGCTCACACTCATCATCTCTAGTAGTCATATCCGTATGACCGTTAAGCTTTAGCTCAATACATCCAATCGCCTTGTTACTCGACTTTAAGCACACAGCATAACATTCTTTTGCGTTAAGAAAAACATTCTTAATAGTAGATTTGCTATCCTCAATACTTTTGTGAACAGGCCATCCTGCAATAGGCCCAACATCTGGATCTGCAGCATACTTAAATAAATCTTCAGCGTCATCTTGAGTCCAAGTGCGCAAAATTAATCTTTCTGTTTCGATTATCTGTTTACTCATTTTATTCGCAATCTATTAAGAGGTTTGAATTAAGCCAGTTGGCAACGCCATCGTCATTGTTGGAAGCGCAAATCTCGTCTGCAATCGCAAGCAAACGCTGGTTACTATTCGCCACCGCTACCCCGTAACCGCCGGCACGGAACATATCAATATCAATAATATCGTCACCAAAAACAACCGTGCGGCTCGCCTTCACGCCCAAGCGATCGCAAATAACGTTCAGCGCATGCCCCTTATTCGCAAGAGGATTCGTAAGCATCCACAACACATCTTCGCTAATATGCAAGGAAAAATCGTCCGGAAGAATGCTCTGAAGTTTTTCCTTCTCACTCTCTCGAGGAACAATAATAATCTTGTCTGCAATGCCACTTGGAACATTAGAAAAATCGGTAATAATAAAATCCTGCTCGTTCCAAAGCATACGAACATCAAAATTAGTGTAACGAACGTCGTTCATCACAATACCAAGCCGAAGCGTAGGAATAGAGTGCAGCAATCGCAAGCAAACATCACTAGCAAGCTTAGAATCAAACCCAAAACGCGTAAGAGTATCGATGCTCTTTTGCGAAGTAAGTTCACTAACGGTACTATGCGCGCAATCAAAATCAATAAGCGCACCGTTGAGATACGCGCAAACTTGAGCTTTTAAATCGTGAACAAAATCAAAAGCACTTCCAACAGGACGAGCCGTAATAATAGCAAGCGGAATCCCAGATTCATGCAAACGCTCAGCAGCTTGCATAGTTTCGCGGCTTAAAAAGCGGCATTCAAAAGTATCGGAATCGTGAAGCATAGTGCCGTCAAGATCAGCAATTACTAAAGAAGGAGAAAAACGCAGCATTGTAAGAACCTAAATGAATAAACCTAAATAAGCGAGACTAAATAAGCGAGACTAAATAAACGAATCTAAATAAACAAAAAGCGCACAATCTGCCAACTATGCGCTTTTCAAAGAAGAATACTTAAATTAGCGAGAACTTAGTCATTAAGTTCAAAATAACAATTACTGCAACCCAAATCAGTGCAATAATCACTGTCCAACGGTTCAAATTCTTTTCTGCAACACCGGAGCTACCAGCATTCTTCGTTAAACCGCCGCCGAACATATCGGAAAGGCCGCCGCCCTTACCCTTGTGCATCAAAATCAACAGTGTGAGCAAAACGCTAGTAAGCACAAGCAATACCTGCAAAATAATCTTTACAGCGGACACAAACAACCTCCTGTTTCACAGTACTCAGCTCATTTTAATAAGAACCGTTGACCTATAGACGCGCTGCAGCAGCAGTGAGTCGCACAATATTTGACAGCTCCTCAGCATCAAGAGAAGCGCCGCCAATCAAAAAGCCGTCAACATCCGGTTCCGCAATAAGGCTTGATGCATTAGCAGAAGTCACCGAACCGCCGTATAGAATACGAACAGTATCTGCAACATCGTCGCCAAAAGTCGCGCGTAAATCTTCGCGAATAGCGTATGCTGCTTCCTGCGCAGATTGAGCAGTAGCAACCATGCCTGTGCCAATCGCCCACACCGGTTCATAAGCAATAATCAAGCGTTTAGCCTGTTTAGCATCCAAATCGCGCGTTACGTCGTGAACCTGCCCTACCGCGAAATCAAGCTCAATACCCTGCTTGCGTTCCTCAAAACTTTCGCCAACACACAAAATTGGTTGCATGCCTGCAGCAAGCACCGCACGTACTTGGTCTACAATATTCGCGTCGTCTTCCGGATGATACTTGCGACGCTCAGAATGACCAACGATAACCATTGAGCAACCTAGGCTTGCAAGCATATCTGCAGAAACATCGCCAGTGAAAGCGCCTTGAGCAGTTACCGAAACCGCTTGCGCACCATATAGTATCGGTAGACGATCAGACTCAACAAGAACCTGCACGCTTCGTATAGAAGTAAAAGAAGGCATAAGAGCCACTTCGCAATCATGATAGTCATAATGCGCATCACGCAAGAGCCACGCAAATTTTTGTATAAAATGCGTTGCTTCGCGGTGATTGAAATTCATTTTCCAATTACCTGCGACTAAGTAGGTGCGACTGGAACTCATGCAAATCCTTCTTAGAAATAATTACATAGCTATATTGCGAATCATATAGTTATATTGCAAATCAGATAATTTATTGCATTATGCCGGTTCAACAGAGAATCGATACTTCTGATATTCTCCGTTGAGCCGGCACAATATTCGCAACGTCAAATGTAAGCGAACGTTTTATCGCTCTAAATAATTACTAATAATTACTAATAATTACTCAAGTACGCTCAAGCCTGGAAGCGTCTTACCTTCCAAGAACTCGAGGGAAGCGCCGCCGCCAGTAGAGATGTGCGAGAAGCCATCTTCTGGGAAGCCAAGGTTGCGCACTGCAGAAGCAGAATCACCACCGCCAACAATGGTGAAAGTGCCGTTCTTAGTGGCGTCAACCAAGCCCTGAGCTACAGCGCGAGTGCCTGCTGCAAACTCTGGAACCTCAAACACACCCATAGGGCCGTTCCACACAACAGTCTTGGAATCAACAATCTTATCGTGGAACAGCTTCTGAGAGTCAGGACCAATATCCAAGCCCATCTTGTCTGCTGGAATAGCGTCAGCTGGAACAACTTCTGGAGCAACAGGAGTATCGCCTGCTGGGAAGCCAGCGTTCACAACAATATCGGTTGGAAGCACGAGCTCAACGCCGTTCTTCTTAGCGGTTTCAATGTACCCCTTGACTTTTTCGAGCTGATCTTCCTCGAGCAAGGAAGTACCAACTTCGTGACCCAAAGCCTTGAGGAAGGTGAAGACCATACCGCCACCGATAACAAGACGGTCGGCCTTAGAGAGCAAGTTTTCAATAACGCCGAGTTTGTCGGAAACCTTGGAGCCACCGAGAACAACAGTCAAAGGACGCTCTGGATTCTCGGTTGCGCGAGAAAGTGCCTTAACTTCCTTTTCAACAAGCAAGCCGGCAGCAGCTGGAAGATCGGCAGCAACATCGTAGTTAGAGCCCTGAGCGCGGTGAACAACACCGAAGCCATCGGAAACGAATACTTCACCAAGAGCAGCAATCTTCTTAGCATAAGCTGCGCGCTCGGAAGCATCCTTGCTAGTCTCTTCAGCATTGAAACGCACGTTTTCAAGCAAAACAACGTCACCATTGTTCATGGCAGCAACCTTAGCTTGAGCATCCTCGCCGTAAGTATCTGCAGCCAAAGTAACATTCACTCCAAGCAGCTCTCCCAAGCGAACTGCCACTGGAGCCAAGGAAAGCTCTGGAACAACCTGACCCTTTGGACGACCAAGGTGAGCCATCAAAATCACTTTCGCACCCTGCTCGCGCAAAGCCTTAATGGTTGGCAAAGCGGCACGAATACGACCATCATCAGTGATAGTAGTACCCTTGAGAGGAACGTTAAAATCAGCACGGACTAACACGCGCTTGCCACTCAAATCTCCCAAATCTTTCAGTGTCTTCATTGGTATCCTTTCCAAATCATATGGCTTACCATACCGGCTTAATTCGTTCAAAAAGACGTGAAATCAGCCTAAACATTAACTCAATGCCGTGTGCAATTATACCGCAGGTCTTCAACAATCTACCGCAGCCGGAGTGACAACATTTGCCGAGGATTTTCCCGGCAAATGTTTCTGTAGCTTTGCAGTCGTGCTTCTGCGAACGCTGCTAGTGTAGCTTTGCAGTAATGCTCTGCTGACATTGATTCTGTAGCTTTGCAGTCGTGCTTTGCGAACGTTGCTTTGTGTAGCTTTGCAGTCATGCTTTGCGAACGTTGCTTTGTGTAGCTTTGCAGTCATGCTTTGCGAACGTTGATTCTGTAGCTTTGCAGTAATGCTTTGCTAACGTTGATTCTGTAGCTTTGC
>NZ_KQ956860.1:4617-32441 GCF_001546485.1 Gardnerella vaginalis
ACACCACACCAGACACTCCTACCACGCACCCACCCGCAGCTTAGTTGCGCGAATTTAGTTGCACTAAGTAAACCACGCACCTGCGCAACTTTCTGCACGAGTCTATGAGTTTTGTGTTAAAGAGTAGTGAGATAGAGGTCAAGAAAATTTCGGGCAGAGTGCTAAAAGAGGAGCGCAGCGACGGAACGCACGATGCTGAAATTTCCTTGACCTCACAACACTAAACACCAAACACATTAACCAAAACTCATAGACGATACGCAAGAACATCGCAACCAAAACAGTTACGCACACAGACCACGCAAAATCAGCATTAAAGCTGCTGCATACGCGACTTCTCAACTTTCGCCGAAAGCTGCAAAAGTCTACGAATACGACCTGCAATAGCATCCTTCGTAATAGGCGGATCAGCTAAATGTCCAAGTTCTTCCAAGCTTGCGTCACTATGCTCCAAACGAAGCTTTCCAGCCATCAACAAATTATCTGGAATGTCGTCGCCCAAAATATCGAAGGCGTGACGAACTTTTTCGCAAGCTTCGGCGGCAGCTTTAGCACTACGACGCATGTTCGCATCATCAAAGTTAGCTAAACGATTCGCTTTACCACGAGCCTCGCCATCTGAACGCTTTCCAGTCCATTCACGAGCCGAGCGAGGAGCACCAATTAAGTTCAACATGCGTTCGATTGCGTCAGAATCGCGCAAAGTCACACGTTCGGAGCTACGTACTTGACGTGCTTTAGCACTAATGCCTAAACGTGCTGCCATCGTCTGTAAAGCGTTTGCAGCTTCGTGAGTTGGGCACACGACTTCAAGGTAACTAGCTTTGCCTGGATCGGAAATTGCACCATGCGCTAAGAAAGCGCCACGCCAGGCTGCTTTAATTTGGGCAATGCTACCACCGACAATTTCGGGAGCTAGACCAGCAACAATGCGCATACGCCGGTCAAGTAGACCAGATTGCAATGCCAATGCTGCTGCCCCACGCTCAACTACGACGTCGTAGCGAACAACTGTGCCTGTAGGCGTTTGACGAGAAACTTGCGAAATGGTAGCTTCTCGCTGGAAATACACCTTCAAAACTTCAAGAAGCCACTGTGCGGCACGCTGCGAATCAAACTGAGCGCGGATGATTGCTTGATTATTTACTGGTCTTAAACCGCCAGCAAAACGCATCATCGCTGCTGCTTGAGCCATAATGACCGTCGGGAGCTCATTGTTGTTGGAAACGAGTTCATTTTTGACGTCGTCAAGAAGAGCCAAGGGACAACCTCCTACTTTTGTTCTTCTTAAAATATGCGTGCTATTGTTACTTGCATGGTGCGGTGGCACGCGACATGCCCGGCTTTCTGTGATACAGAATACGTTGGACATTTTAGCATTATTTGTTCATGCGTACAGTACAATTTTTTGCAATTATTGAATTTTTAAGCTTATATAGTTTTGTTTTTGCTGTAATTTTATTAATTTTATTAATTATATTTATTTGTTGATATATGCTGGTCTACTATTCTCGTTTGTTATTCTCGTACGATAATTATTTATGCATTTACGATAAACATTTACAATAAACATTTACAATAAACATTTACAATAATTATTCATACATTGCACTAATAATTATTCACGATCTGCGCTGAAGTTCTCGCGCAGATACCGTAACTTGCAAGCCATGCAAACGCAAACGCCTAGCAAGCTCAATACTCACTGCCACTGAACGATGCTGACCTCCTGTACAACCAACAGCAATGGTCACATAATGCTTATCTTCTTTAGCAAAACCATCGATAGCAGTAAGCAGCGCCTTTTCGTAAGCATCCAAAAAAGCAACAGCTGCAGGATTTGCAAGAACATAATCGCTTACAGGCTTATCTTTTCCAGTTAAATCACGCAATTGCGGTACCCAGAATGGGTTAGGCAAAAAGCGCATATCCGCCACAAAATCAGCATCCATTGGCATTCCATATTTGAAACCAAAACTGAAAATATGTACCGCTACCGTCGAAGAACCCTTACCAAGCAAACCTTCATAAAGTTTAGTTGAAAGTTGGTGAATACTCAAAGTTGAAGTATCGATAATAATATCCGCGCAATCTTTTAAATGACTCAGCAGCTCACGTTCTTCTCGAATGCCGTCAATAAGTCTACCGCCGCGTTGTAAAGGATGCGGTCTTCGCACAGACTCGTAGCGCTTAATAAGCACAGAATCTGAAGCATCTAAGAACAATATGCGCGTTTTTACACCAAGTTCGTCAATATGAGCGAGCACAGCGAATAAGTCATCGAAGTATCCTCGCGAGCGCACATCAATAACTGCGGCAAGTTTGTGCACTTTTGAACCGGATGATGTCATCATATCTACCAGCGGTATGAGTAGTTTTGGTGGAAGATTGTCGATAACGTACCATCCCATATCTTCCAAAGCGTTGGCTGCGTGCGAGCGCCCAGCTCCGCTCATGCCGGTGATTAGCATAACTTCAAAACCGTCTGCTAATTGCATGTTGATTGCGCCGTGAGTATTTGCGTCTAATTCTTGATTCGCGCTATTTTGCGAGATATTTTGCGCGCTATTTTGCATATCGCTTTTCGCATCAGCTTGATTTTCGGCGCTCATAATGCCTCCTGTAATGCTTTTCGCATGCAATCAATTAAATCTTTAGGATCTTTAGAATTATCGTAATCTTCGGTCTTGTCAGAATCATTATTAGAAATATTTTCCGCGATTACTTCAGATTTTACTTCAGTTTTTTCTTCCGATTTTTCTTCAGATTTTTCTTCAGCTTTTTCTTCAGCTTCTTCTTTAGAATTTCTGTACTCAAACGTCATAAGCTTTACTTGCTCTAAAGCTTGATACAAAAGCATTTCTTCGCCGCCAATCCCCAATCCGTATTGCCTCCACGCGCTAAGAAGCATGCTTGGGCGAGGATCGTACACTACGTCAAGCAGTGTTCCTAGGCTTTTTACGCGCCTATTTTTGCAGTATGCTTTTAGTGCTATTGCCAAGCCGTCTGCAACGTGCGCAGGAACGGTGCTTATTACAATATCTGCTTCTGCAATTGCGCGAATTGCGTCTAAGGAACTTAAAGATTGCAAAATGAGAGATTCGTCACATTTTAATATTTCTTCGCTAATTTTTGGAAACTCAATCCCTATAACCGATTCGTAATTTGCGTCGGTTTCATTGCTTTTCTTTTCGCTACTTTCATTTTCGCTACTTTCTAAGCACGGCTCTATGCTTCTGCTGTTTGGAGAATCAGCGCAATACGCGCGCAGAAGATTATTAAAACGCTCTACACCTTTTACGCTACCGTCACTTTCAGTTCTAGCAACAACTTGTACCTGCTCAAGTTTTGAGGCTTGCGCAATTTCTATAAGTGCCGCCATTGCTGAGGATGCAGTGTTGCCGCTGCCAATAATAACAGCTTTTTTTACGCCGGTTATGCGCTCGTGCAAAGCCTGAATAAAAGCCATAATTATGCCGCTTACGTCCGTGTTGCACAGTTCAATTTGTGAAGGCGAAGCAGTTGCAGGATTGCTGGTAAAAATCGCTGTGTTTGCTACGTTAAGCACTTTAGACCAGTAGTCGCAAGGAGTGCCGAGTTTCATTATGGTTTTTTTCAGTGGCATAGTAAGGCTTAAGCCTTTCCAAGAATCGTCAAGATTGGATATAAAATCCGCTAGCTCAGTTTCGCTGACTTTTTTCTTGCTATATTGCCAATTCGTAAGTCCTAAAGCTTGATAAGCTGCGTTGTGTAATACGGGAGATAGCGAGTGAGCAATAGGGTTTCCCAATACCGCGCAATGATATATTTTTGACATAGTTACTCCCTTATCAGCACGCTTTCATAAGCTTCAGTAAGCTCTATGATGCTTCGGCACGCTTTCATGCGTACATATTAAGTATATTTTAGTAAGCTAGTAAGTCTTTTGGATCAATGCAGAAACGCAATTCTCCTGCAGCTCGCGTTGCAACATGGTGTGCTATTTCCTTATGCAAGCGATCTACTAGTTCTTGTCGCCAAGAAATTGGTACTCTTACTACCGCTTTTACACGATCGTCGAGTTCAGCAAAATGATGATACTGGTCGGTAGCCGGCGGGTGCATAGGAACAATACCTAGCAGTGGCGGAATTGTGGCAAGTTCACTATGTTGATCAGGTTGCGCGGTGTGCGCGGATGTAGTTTGCGCATCAAACGTCAGCATGTTGGGTAAATTCGGTAAATCATGTGAAGTAGATGATGTACTTGCATCTTGATGTTGATCATGGTGATGATTCGTGGCGGCTTGTTCTTTTGGCATAGCACCAATATTTTGTAGTGCTTGCACAACAGCATCGCGTGCTCCCCATACACATGCTGCTGTTACGCAAGGAGGCAACATTGTTTGTTTTCGCTCAAGAATTTCACTGCAAGAAATTTGTGTAGTATCCCATAGCGTAAGCGCTCTAGCTAGAGTCGAATAAGTTTCACCAATTAACAGCACGCTGCCACCACGAGTACGAGGCGCACACAATCCAGCTGCTTTCATCCAAGCAGTAAGCGTATCTATTCGCGCGTCAAGACCTGACGCATACAAGCTCACCCACGTATCGAGTATGGCAACAACACCGTATTCGCCATTTTGATCGCCGTTGTGTGAGCGAACGCGCGGTTCAGCGCCTGGTGTCGCTACAACAACGACACGCTGTTCATCAATGCACTCAATAATGCCATTCGGCTGATGAGGAGATGAAAGTACAATAGGTACATTTTTCAATAGTTTCGCTAATTCACCGGCAGTACCAGCAGCCCCAACTCGTATAACACGCATATTACTATTTCCGCAATGCGAGCACACCCACGATACTGCACTAGCGCCACACCAAAGACAGCGAATTGACTGCTTAGGATTACTAACGTCAAGAGGACCCATACATCGTTTACAACGTGCTTGCTGTTTGCATGAAGTACACACTGCTGATTGAGCTACACCATCTTGTGGAATGGAAAGCAGCACGGGCTTATTTTCATCAAGCGCATCGTTAATTGCTCTTACTGCAATATGCGGTATGCGTGCCCCAATACTTGGATCAGCCAGCGTTGCTAAAGTTTCGCGATTAAGCCAGCGAACCCAAGGGATTAGTTTTTCACGAGCTGATTTGCGCGCAGTTACAGGAACGCTAGATCCGCTGACTTCTTGCGGAACTTGCGAAACTTGCGGAACTTGTGAATTTTTCAAATAGCAATCAACTTCGCTTTGACTTAACGCACTTCGCGAATATGCCATCGCTACAAACACGCCACCATGTCGTTTTGCACGAAGTCGCAAAACCCCGCGAGCTTGAGCGTAAGGCATCATCCCATCAGCATACTGGTAGGCGGTATCTTCAACAATAGCAAATAATGCATCCCCCTCAACCGGAGCGTACATTGCAGCACGCGTTCCGAGCACACAAGGAACTATTCCAGACGCTATAGCACGCCACGCACGGTAACGGTCAGCTGGAGTATCCGCTGACGATAAACGCGCAACATCACCGTCAAAACTGCCAGCCGAAAAACCCGGATGCGTTTCATCCATGCGCTTATACGGCTTTAAACCATACGCCATAAGCGCACGCATCACATCATTAACTTCGCGAAGCGTAGGTAATACTGCAACAGCCTGCTTACCTGCACTTATAGCTGTAGCAAGCATCCAAGCCAAGTCTTGAGCGAGTCGTTGAGTACCAGGAAGTGCATCCACTACAAAAGCTTGAGAAACGGTATTCGCTGCTTGATTCACTACTTGATTCGCTGCTTGATACTCACTTTGATATTCAACGTACTGCTTCCCAAAATCTGCATAAGTAGTATTCTTACTTAACGCTTGATATAGCATATCCGCATTTTCGTAAGATTCAAGCATTCGCGCAGTAGTAGCATACGCTGAATCAGCATTGTGATTACTGATCAAACGTTGCTTAAGTTTGTTACACCAATCTTTTCTACGATGGAGGCGAATACTATCGAATACTTCTTCATGTTCTACACGAGCCACTCGCTGCGGAACAGCAAGACGAAGAATATTCGCACTAGTTCCCCCATAAGCCTTTGCAATAGTATCGATATCATCGCGCAAAGACTTAGAAAGTAACACATCTGAAGGAAGCACGCGATCTAAAAATCGCAAAGCAGAAGCAGGAGTATCAGTATGCGAAGACCGCGACCAAATAACGCCTGTAAGCTTTTGCGCACCAAAACGCACGCGCACGAAAGCTCCCGGCTGAGCCACCTCATCCTGATCTTGAGATATCAAATAGTCAAACGTACGACCCAAATGTGAAGCTTGAACATCAAGCATTACGTGAGCAATAGCACAATCACCCGCAGGAACACGCGAAACAGCGTTACGTTTACGCTTTGTTTTACGCGCCAATCCATCTAACGAAGGTTGCTCTGCCATACAATACCCTTTAGTTCTGTTTGAATTACCTCACATAACTACTGTTAGTTTACTGCAACATTATTGAGCAATACTATTGACTATTTGCAACCTAATGCAGCGCGAAGCTGTTCAGTGCGATTCGTTTCTTCCCACGGGAAAAGCACATCCTTGCGACCAAAGTGACCATAAGCTGCAGTTTTTGCATAAATTGGACGCAATAAATTAAGCTCGTCAATAATAGCAGCCGGACGCAAATCAAAAACTTCACGAACAGCACGCGCAATATCTGCGCGCGTAATACCGTCAACTTCAGTACCAAACGTTTCAACATTCACGCTTACAGGATCAGCAATACCGATAGCATACGCAACCTGCACTTCTGCTTTATGAGCAAGACCGGCAGCAACAATATTCTTTGCAACCCAGCGAGCAGCATAAGCAGCAGAACGATCCACTTTGCTAGGATCTTTACCAGAAAAAGCACCGCCACCATGATGCGCCGCACCACCATAGGTATCAACAATAATTTTTCGACCGGTTAAACCAGAATCTGCCGCAGGACCGCCCAACACAAAAGAACCAGTAGGGTTTACCAGCATGCGGTACGAATCATGCGCAATACTATGTGGAAGTACTTCATCTAACACAGGCTCAACAACATGTTCTACAAGCTGAGTCTGAAGCCATTCGCGAGAGACTTCAGAATCATGCTGTGTAGAAATAAGAACAGTATCCAAACGTTGTGGCACACCGTTAGCATCATACTCAATAGTTACTTGCGTTTTACCATCTGGACGCAAATGTGACACTATACCATCCTTACGAACTCGCGCAAGCTGCTGTGCTAAACGATGAGCCAGATAAATCGGCAGTGGCATAAACGTATCAGTTTCGTCGCTCGCATAACCGAACATCACACCCTGATCTCCAGCTCCCTGAGCAGCATAACGTTCTTCGCGAGAAGCAGCACTTTCATGCATCGCATCTAAGCGAGCAACGCCTTGATTAATCTCAGCACTCTGCTCAGTTAAAGAAACCATCACACCGCAAGAATCGGCGTCAAGCCCAATCGTTGAACTCGTATACCCAACATTACGCACTACACGACGCACAATGCCTGGAATATCCGTATATACCTCTCCACGCACTTCACCGAAAACAACAAACTGCCCAACCGAAGCACACACCTCTACAGCAACATGCGCATGAGCATCTTGACGCAGCATATCATCCAAAATAGCGTCAGCAATCTGATCGCACAGTTTGTCTGGATGACCTTCAGTAACAGATTCTGCAGAAATCAACTTACGTTCTTCCACATTCCCCCCTAAACTCATAGTCAATAAAGGCTATATAAGCGAAAAAACGCAGTCGGCATCCGAACAAACACAGATGACACGACTGCGATTACATGTATAAAAGACGCTACAGTAATATAATTCTTATTACTTGTTAATTGCCTTCAGATAAATCGTCTTCACCAAGCGTTTCTTCTAGCGAGCCGTTATTAATCTCGCGGAAAGCAATAGATAAAGGTTTTTCTTGATTTTGATACTCAACTAATGGGCCAACATTTTGCAGCAAACCTTCATTCAGCTGGGTGAAATAAGCATTAATTTGACGTGCTCGTTTTGCAGCAAATAAGGCAAGCGCATACTTGGAATCCGCATGTTGCATCAAATCGTCAATTGGTGGATTCGCAAGACCCGTAGGTGTTGGCTGAGTGCCTAATGCCATAATATTCTCCAAATTCTATGGTGCCACAATAGTTCCAAAAGGATTATTATAGGTTATCTCTTGGATATTGCGGTAAGTGATATTTATAAGTCGTATTCGCGAGCAATAACATTCCAAAGTTCGTCCGCCGCGCGCTCAGCATTGTCATTAACAATAACAACATCAAATTCACTGGCTGCAGCAATCTCAACTTTTGCTGTCTCCAAACGTTTTGCTTGCTGCTCAGGAGTTTCAGTGCCTCTGCCAATAAGACGACGCTTAAGTTCCTCAAAACTTGGCGGAGCAATAAAAACGTATATAACTTCCAAACCAAGACGCGCAGACTCTTGCTTAACACGTCGAGCACCTTGCAAATCAATTTCTAACAAAGTAGGAATATCTTGCTCAAGATGATCCAAAACCGGCTGCAGTAGCGTACCGTAATGCGCCATACCGTGCACTAAAGCAGTTTCCAAAAACTCACCATTGCGCCTACGACGCTCAAACTCTTCTTCATCCAAGAACCAATAGTGAATACCATTAAACTCACCCGGCCGAGGATCGCGAGTAGTAGCCGAAACAGACAACCAAATGTGAGGATGTTTTTCACGAAGTATCCCCTCTACTGTACCTTTACCAGCTGCAGTAGGGCCGGTTAATACGATTAAACGACGCTTAACCTGTGAAGAACGCGAATCTTGCGAAGCAGTCACATCACCTTTGGTAGTCATGTCTTTACCCTCTCACTTAAGCATGTTCGTCTGAGTCAATAAGCGCTTGGCGAATATCCCATGCTATACGCTCAGTTGCAGCGGAAAGATCCCCAATACTAGGACCATGCGAGGCAATAGAACGTGAAACAGTTACCAATACATTACCATGTGTACCAGCAAAAACACGCTTCAAGTCATTTGCTTCTGCGCCCTGCCAACCATAACCAGGAGAAAGAATTGGACCAGTAAAACTTGTAACGTCAATACCGCCACCGTTCATCCAGTCACCAATAGTAGCGCCAACAATTAAGCCAACTGAGCCCAAACCCTTAGTTTTATTATTAAAACTTTGAGCAGTTTGCGCAATTCCATGAGCTACAGTAGTTCCGCGATAAGTTCCACTTTGTCGGATTGCAGTTTGCAAACTTGCACCTTCACGATTAGACGTAAGAGAAGCAATAAAAACGCCTCGACCATTATTAAGCGCTTCGTTAATTAAGCCACCCATTGAACGAGCACCATAATACGGAAGCAAAGTAATAGCGTCGGCAAGCAGCGGCGCGTCCGGCTTAAAATATGCGTCAGCAAGCGCAGAAATAGTAGTAGATAAACCACCATGACCACAATCAACAATGGTAATAATGTCCATTTGACGAGCAGCATACAACACACGTTCAAGCGCTGCGAAACCTTTAGAACCGTAACGCTCGAACATGCTTGACTGGAATTTTACTGCAGCAGCTCTGCCATTCATAGCTTGTAACATACGCATAGAGAACAGCTCAGCGCCGAGAGCATCCACGTTATATCCCCAGTTCAGCAACATTTTGCGATGAGGATCAATACCTACGCATAAAGGACCATATTTAGCCATAGCGTTCTTCAAACGCAAACCAAAATTAGATCGTTGCGCCTGTAATTCTTGATTACGGATGCTCTCGGTCATGTATTAAGCCCGACTTTCTTGACTTTCTGCCTGTTCAATTGCAAACAGCTGTTGAGCATGCTCTTGGATGCTCATCACCTGATAATCGTTGTTCTTAACAGCTTCAATAGCCATTAAGACTGGTGCAAATTCGGTAATAGTAGTGAATTGTGGAAGATCCGCCGCTACAGCTGCCGCACGAATAGCATAGCCGTCCGTACGAGACCCTCTTGAATTCGGTGTGTTGAGTACCATATCAATCTTACCATTTTCGATAAGCTCTACAACATTTTTACCGATTCTTTCCTTGCTATACTCGCTATTACGCACATCCTTCGCCGTGTCGCCTTGACTAGAAAGTTTATCGACAATCACAGAATCAATACCGTAACGACGAAGCACCGAAGCAGTACCTTCAGTAGCCCAAATTGTGAAACCAAGTTCTACTAAGCGCACTGCAAGAAGTGGAAGTTGACGCTTATCCGCATCACTTACAGACACGAACACATTGCCACTGGTTGGCAAACCACCCTTGTATGCTGCAAGCTGGCTCTTAGCAAAAGCGTGCGGGAAGTCGCGGTCAAAGCCCATAACTTCGCCAGTAGAGCGCATTTCAGGTCCGAGCAAAATATCAACAGTGCGACCAACAGGAGTGCGGAAACGCTTGAAAGGTAGCACAGAAGCTTTAATAGCAACCTGCTGACCTGGGTGAATATCACCACCATCTCCCTTTGGAAGAAGAAGTCCGCGCTTACGCTGTTGAGCGATTGTTTCACCTGCCATAATTCGAGCAGCCGCTTTAGCAAGAGCAACACCAGTAGCTTTAGAAGCAAATGGAACAGTACGAGAAGCGCGAGGATTTGCTTCAATTACGTACAATGTGTTAGCCATAAAAGCGTATTGAACGTTAATAAGACCACGAACCGAGCAGCCGCGAGCAATCGAAAGCGTGCCCTCACGAAGACGACGAATCTGATCGTCCGAAAGCGTGCTTGGAGGGAGTGTGCAAGCAGCATCACCAGAGTGCACGCCAGCTTCCTCAACATGCTCCATAATGCCGCCAATATACAGCTCGTTGCCGTCATACAGCGCGTCAACGTCGATTTCAATAGCGTCCTGAAGGAACTTATCAATCAAAAGCGGCGAAGGTAAGCGACCAGAAACAACCGTGTCTGCTCGAGCTTCATCCAAAGCGCGCTCAACATACTTTGCAAGCTGAGCGTCATCGTACACGATTTCCATGCCACGACCACCGAGCACGTAGCTTGGGCGCACAAGAACCGGGTAGCCGATTGCATGAGCTGCATCTTTTGCTTCCTCAAGACTTAAAGCTGTGCCGTATCGAGGAGCGTTCATGCCTTCTTGACGAAGAACCTCACCAAACAGCTCACGATTTTCCGCCAAATCAATAGCCTCAGGAGTAGTTCCCAAAATTGGAACTCCTGCAGCTTTAAGACGCGCAGCCAACGAAAGTGGCGTTTGACCACCAAGCTGTACAATCACACCCTTAACAGGACCAAGCTTCTTTTCCGCTTCGTAAATTTCAAGCACATCTTCAAAAGTAAGAGGCTCAAAGTAAAGACGGTCAGACATGTCGTAATCCGTAGAAACTGTTTCAGGATTGCAATTCACCATAATGGTGTCGTAATCCTTACCCAATTCCTGAACAGCGTGAACGCAAGTGTAATCAAACTCAATACCCTGGCCAATTCGGTTCGGGCCAGAACCAAGGATAATCACAGCTTCACGATCGCGCTTCTTCAACTCGCTTTCGTCAGCGTAGCAAGAATAGTAGTAAGGCGTTGCTGCATCAAATTCAGCTGCGCAAGTATCAACCGTCTTGTAAACAGGGCGCAAACCGTAAGCCCAGCGAAGCTCACGAACCATGTTTTCGCCTTCGTCACCAAGATTACGCAAATGCGCAATTTGCACGTCCGAAAGACCTGCGAGCTTAGCGCGCTTCAAAACCTTAGGAGTTAAAGTTTCAGCTTCACGAACCGCGAGCGCAGTCTCGTTAATTTGAGCCAGCTGCTCTACAAACCAAGGGTCGATTTTTGTTGCTGCAAAAATCTGCTCCGGCGTTGCTCCGCCCCACAGCGCGCGCTGAATTTGCAAGTAGCGATGCTCGGTTGGAATGTGCATTTCTTCAAGAAGCTTACTAACTTCTTCCTTGCTTGGGCGCTCGCCGTCCCAGTTAAAGCATGCGTGACGCTTGTCGATTGAGCGCATTGCTTTTCCGAGAGATTCCTGGAAGTTTCCAGCCAAAGCCATTGCTTCACCAACTGACTTCATGGAAGTAGTAAGCGTGGTATCTGCTCCTGGGAACTTTTCAAACGCAAAGCGCGGAATCTTCGTTACGACGTAATCGATTGTTGGCTCGAAGCTTGCAGGAGTTGAACGCGTAATATCGTTTTGAATTTCGTCCAAAGTGTAGCCGAGAGCAAGTTTTGTTGCGATTTTTGCGATTGGGAAGCCAGTTGCTTTGGATGCGAGCGCGGAAGAACGCGATACGCGCGGATTCATTTCAATGACAATGATGCGGCCGGTTTGAGGGTTGATTGCGAACTGAATATTGCATCCGCCGGTGTCGACACCAACGCCTCGAATAATCGCAATACCAATATCGCGCATCTTCTGATACTCACGGTCGGTAAGCGTAAAGCAAGGAGCTACGGTAATTGAGTCACCCGTGTGCACGCCTACAGGGTCAACGTTTTCGATTGGGCAAACAACTACGACGTTATCTTTTGCATCGCGCATAAGCTCAAGCTCAAATTCCTTCCAACCTTCAATGCCTTCTTCAATAAGCACTTCATTGGTTGGAGAATAGTGAATGCCTGCTCCTGCAATGCGGTGGAGCTCTTCTTCGTTATGAGCAATGCCAGAGCCGAGGCCGCCCATGGTGAAGCTTGGGCGTACTACTACCGGGTATCCTAAAGTTTCAACAATGTTGTCTACTTCTTCGATTGAGTGAGCAATAAAGGATTTTGCAGACTCTGCACCGGCTTTTTCAACGACTTTTTTGAAAAGCTCACGATCTTCGCCGCGATCGATTGCTTCCAAAGAAGCGCCAATAAGCTCAACGTTATATTTTTCGAGGATTCCTGCACGACCCAAATCCATTGCAGCATTAAGAGCAGTTTGACCACCAAGCGTTGGAAGAAGCGCATCCGGGCGCTCTTTAGCAATAATGCGCTCCAAAATCGAAGTGTCAATTGGTTCAATATACGTTGCATCCGCAAGCTCCGGGTCTGTCATAATCGTAGCCGGGTTAGAGTTGACTAAGATAACGCGAATGCCTTCTTCATGCAACACTCGGCAAGCTTGCGTTCCTGAATAATCAAATTCTGCAGCCTGACCAATAACAATCGGACCGGAACCAATTACCATAACCGACTTAATATCAGTACGTTTTGGCATAGTAAATTTCTCTTTCCGTAAATCTTAAAATATTACTTGCTTTTTCGAGTATTACTTGTTTTTTCGAGTGTTTTCACGCATCAATTGCACAAAGCGGTCAAAGAGGTAGGAGGCATCGTGTGGGCCTGCTGCAGCTTCCGGGTGATATTGCACTGAGAACGCTGGTATATCAAGGCATTGCAAGCCTTCTACAACATTGTCGTTCAAGTCAATATGCGACACCATGACGCGACCAAAGTGACCGTTTTCGTAAGGAGATTGCACAGGACCGTCAAGAGGTGCGTCCACTGCGAAGCCGTGATTGTGAGCCGTAACTTCCACTTTTCCGGTTGTTACGTCTTTTACAGGCTGATTAATACCGCGGTGACCAAACTTCAGTTTGTACGTACCAAAGCCGAGAGCGCGACCAAGCAGCTGGTTTCCAAAGCAGATGCCAAAGAACGGATAGCCCGCGTCCAAAACTTTGCGCAAAAGCTCAACTTCGCGATTTGCTTGAGCAGGATCTCCAGGACCATTCGAGAAGAATACGCCATCTGCGTTCAGCGCTTGCAGAGATTCAAAGCTGATTGAGGAGCTTACAACGTGCACGCGGCAACCGCGCTCAGCCAAACGGTGAGGAGTCATAGATTTAATACCAAAGTCGACTGCCACAACCGTATAAAGCGGATCTTTTCCTTCAAAATCACCGCAAGGCTCAATCGTGTATGTTTCTTGAGTACTGACTTCATCCGTTAAACGCAAGCCCTGCATTTGAGGAGTCTGCTTAATTTCGTCAACGAAAGAAGCGACGGTACGAAAAGCCCCGGTTGACGAATCAACCAGGGCCTTATGAGAAAAAATGCCGGCACGCATAACGCCTACGGAGCGTAAATGACGTACCAGCTTTCGAGTATCAATACCACTAATGCCAACGACACCTTGTTTTTGTAAATCGTCTTCCAAGGAACCTTCAGCTCGCCAATTGCTAACTACTGGGCTTGGCTCCTTAACCACGTAACCTGCAACCCAAATGCGATGAGATTCAGGATCTTCGTGATTCATCCCCGTATTACCGATGTGTGGGAATGTTTGAACTACGATTTGTTGATCATAACTTGGATCAGTTAATGTTTCTTGATAACCAGTCATGCCCGTGGAGAACACAATCTCAGCGCGCGTAGAACCTTGCGCACCAAAAGGCTTACCGACGTAAACCTGACCATCCTCCAACACCAATACTGCATCATCACTGCCGAATCCGGCGAAGGTGTCGTTGTAATCCACCTTAACCCCCTTATGGCTTTAGGATATTCGTGGCAAGTCTACTCAGATTGTCGGACGGACGACGCGCCGGCGGTGGTTATTGCACGTCCTGCATTTTTGAGTATCGTCTATGAGTTTTGACTGATGTTTTAGATTGTTGCTTTGATGAGTCTAAAGAAATTTCAGCATCGCACGTCCCGTCGTTCACTCCGCACTTATGTGAAACATTTTTACTGTAACAAAATCTTGTTTATGTTATGTTGCGTTCGCTCAGTCCTCTTTTAGTGCTCTGCTCGAAATTTCTTTAGACTCTAAGTTAATAATCTTTAACACAAAACTCATAGACTCGTGCAAAAAGTTACGCAACGTGCGTGGAATAGCACAATAACTTACGCTTTGTCTTGTAATTGATAGGAGCGTTTAGTGTGGCGTCTGCAGAGCATTAATGCTAGTGTTATCAATCAACAGAAATCGACGGAAGCAAAGCATTAATGCTAGTGTTATCCAATCAACAGAAATCGACGGAAGCAAAGAACAACTGCAAAGCTTCTTACTCGGCAGCAGTTTCGTCAGTAGTTGCACCAGAATCAGCACCAGCTTCCGCAGAAGCATCTTCGCTAGCGTCTCCAGAGTCCTGCGCTTCGCCATTAAACTTTGCCAAGCAAGCGTCTTTATCTGCCACAACTGCGCTTAGTAAGCCGTGAATAAAGGCAATAGCCTCATCGTCACTATAGGTTTTAGCTAGCGCAATTGCCTCATCGATTGCAACTTTGTCTGGAATTTCGTCGTTGAGTAGTATCTCCCACACTGCAATGCGCAAAATATTACGGTCAATAACTGCCATTCTGCCAACTTTCCAGCCAGTTGAATAGCGGTTCAGCGTCTTATCAATTCTGTTACGTCGCTCTCCTACGCCTCGAACAATCTCAATAGCATATTCCGGAAGCGGAGTCTGAGCGCCAGGCTCTTTAACTCGCTCCTCAAGCAAAGAAAGAATATGCTGATTCTTCTCATCCGCCTCATACAGCGTATTTAAAGCCCTTTTACGAGCGGTGGAACGTGCCATAATAGCGCCCTTCTGTACAAAGTATTTATTGCGATATTACAATTCTGATACTAGTTTGATACGAAAATTGCGCGACCCAGTAACGAAAAATCGCCACCGGGTCACTCTATAAAAATTATTTTACAATGAGTTAGTTATCTATATGCAACTAGCTAATCTTAGTTTTCACGACCAAGGTAAGAGCCGTCACGAGTGTCAACCTTCACCTTTTCACCTTCACCCACGAACAGTGGAACCTGGATTTCAGCACCGGTTTCCACGGTTGCAGGCTTAGTACCAGCATTAGCACGGTTGCCTTGCAAGCCTGGCTCAGTGTGAGTAATAGTCAAAATTACGGAAGCTGGAAGCTCAACGCTCAAAGGAGTACCGTCATGGAAGCTCACGATGCAATCAGTACCCTCAAGCAAGTACTTGCTTTGCTCGCCAACTAACTCCTTAGGAATATACACCTGATCGTAGGTGGTCATATCCATGAAAACGAAGTTATCGCCATCTTCATAAGAATATTGCAAAGTACGATTATCAACGGTCTCGAACTCCATCTTCATGCCGGCGTTAAAAGTCTTGTCGACAATCTTGCCCGAGAGCACGTTCTTAATGGTGGTACGCACGAAAGCAGGACCCTTGCCTGGCTTTACATGCTGGAACTTAACGACGGTCCAAAGCTGACCTTCAAGGTTCAAAACCGATCCATTTTTAATATCATTGGTAGTTTGTGCCACGAGTTACCCGTTTCTTTCGCTAATACAGCTGCAATGTATGCAGCTAAGAAATAAACCTTGCTTATTATGCCACACAGTATCAACTTATGCACTCATGCACCAATATCATTGAGATTATATACTGAGCATTATGAAACTTTTTGGGAATATTGTATGGCTGTTATTCGGTGGTCTTTTCCTTGCAGCAAGCTGGTTCTTCATAGGATTATTACTTTGCATAACCATTATTGGCATACCGTTCGGTATGCAAGCTTTCAAAATGGCAATACTCACACTTACGCCATTTGGAAAGCATGTTATTTATACTGGTGGCGTTAGCACAATTTGGAATATATTATGGATTGTATTTCTCATTGGGCCAATGCTTGCGTTAGGCTATGTTATTTCAGGATTCATTTGCTGCTGCACAATTATTGGCATTCCATTTGGCATCCAAGCCTTTAAAATGGCAAAACTTGCGCTATGGCCGTTTGGTTCCGAAATTGTAGATGACAGTTACGCACCGTATGCACGCATATAGTTTGCAGCACGCGCAACTAACTCCTCATCCATAACTGGCTTTCCGTCAGCAGTAACTAAACGCTCAGCTGCTGCGAAAATTTCGCGCACGTTTGCAATTGGCAAAACTGGGAATCCAAACTCCTGCTCGACTGCTTTTACTGCTGAAAGTTCACTGTCTTTCGTGCGTTCCATTCTATCTACTGCCAAAATCAAGCCAACAACTTCCACATCTGCTTCCGCCTTAAGCTTCGGCAAAGTTTCGCGCACTGCAGTTCCAGCTGTCATCACGTCGTCAACAAGTAGCACTTTCATACCATCTTTGAGTGGTTTTCCAACCATTATTCCGCCGTCGCCGTGATCTTTGCGCTCTTTGCGGTCGAAAGTAAAGCCGACTGGCATATTGTGATTATTCGTTAAAGCCATTGCTGTAGAAACTGCCAGCGGAATACCCTTATAAGCAGGGCCGAAAACAGTGTCGATATCTTGTGGAAGTTTGCCTTCTTCGATTGCAGCCATTACGCGCTGAGCGTAGTATGAGCCCAAAGTTGAAATTTTCATGCCATCATCGAACGCTCCAGCATTAATAAAATACGGAGATTGACGACCAGATTTCAGCGTAAAGTCGCCAAATTTTAGCGCACCTGAATCAAGCAAAAACTTTGTGAAACGTTCATCTAATGAAGCCATTTTCTTCTCTCTTTCTTTTGAGTATTTTTATTTTTTAAGATATTTTAAGATTTTATTTGCGATTTTATTCGCGCTTTTAGTCACGATTTTATTCGCGCTTCAGCGCCAAGTTTTGCCTTCAGCAAGCAAAGAAGCAAGCTTTGGCCTAGAATCAAGCAAATCGTCAAGCTCGCGCGCAATGCGAATCGGAGCAGTAGGGTCCACCAGTGCTGCCGCCCCCACTTCTACTGCGTTTGCTCCGGCATACAAATATTCCAAAGCTTTTTCGCCAGAATCAATGCCACCAATGCCAATAATTGGAATATCTGGCATAGCTTGACGCACTCGCCACACGAATCCAAGTCCAATCGGGAAAATCGCAGGTCCAGAAACGCCGCCCGTACGGTTTGCAATAATCGGCTCACCAGTTCGAATATCAATTCGCAAACCAACCAGCGTGTTAATCATGCTTAAAGCGTCCGCTCCAGCGTCAACCGCAGCCTTGCAAATCGACACAATATCCGTCACATTTGGCGTCATTTTTACAATCATCGGCTTATTTGTCATGGCACGAAGTCGCTTAATTAAGCGGTGCAATGCCACAGGATCTGTACCAACGCTCATTCCACCGTGAGTTACGTTCGGGCAGCTCACATTAATTTCAAGCATGTCGGCAGAAGAATCAGCAAGCTTTTCAACAACTTGCGCATAATCGTCGTCACTGTGGCCTGCAACATTAGTAATAACAAGCGCTCCCATGGATTTTAGTTTTGGCAGCTCGTCAATAAGATAATGGTCGACTCCAGGATTTTGCAAACCGACTGCATTCACCATTCCGGAAGGAGATTCTGCAGTGCGCGGAGAAGGATTACCCTCCCAAGGGACTGGAGAAACGCCTTTAGTGCAAATTGCGCCGAGCTGACTTACGTCGTAAAAGCGTCGGCATGCTGCAAGCTGGAAAGTTCCGGAAGCAGTTCCAACCATATTCTTCCACTGAACGCCTGCAACTTGAGTTGGGTGCTTCCATACGTGACTAGTATCGAAACCAAAAGTTGCAGCGTTATTTACGCTATTTTCAGCATTATTTTCGGCATTATTTACAGCATTCATATTTTTTACTCCCAACCCAAACGATTCGCATCAAAAACTGGTCCGTCGTTACAAACTTTCAGTCTGCCTTCCAAAGTATCAACCACGCAAGCAACGCAAGTTCCATAACCGCATCCCATGCGCGCCTCAAGACTTAACTGGCATCGCATGTTACGCTCATGCGCCCAATGAGCTACGGCTTTCATCATAGGCAAAGGTCCACAAGACAAAATCACTGTTGGCAAATCGTCTTCAAAATCAAAATGATGATGTTGCTCAAGTTCGTCAAGAAGCGTAATAACCGTACCTTCAGCATTTGTAATACTGTGTACGTCTGCAATATATTCCTTCATGAAGTCGTCTGCAAAACGCTTACTACGGTAGCCAAGCACTGCTGTTACGCTAGAATCCTTGCGCTCACTCAAAGCTTGAGCCGCACACATAATAGGCGGCACACCCAAACCGCCACTAACCAACACATAATGCGCAGGCTCAGAAATATTAAAACCTAATCCCAAAGGTCCCAGCGCATCAACGCTATCTCCAGGCTTAAGTTCAGCAAACTCAGCAGTGCCTTTGCCAATCACAGCAAAAATCAGCGTAAACGTATCACCTTCTACACTTGCCACACCAAAAGGACGAGGAAGCATAGCAGTTGGATCAGGAGAATACAAGTTCACAAATTGTGCAGGTTTAGCATGCTGAGCAATCTCGGAATCTCGCAACGTCAAACGGTACACGCCTTCGTCAAGCTTTTCGTTATTAAGCACTTCTACAGCTCTACGACCCCAAAGACGCGAGTATTTCGCATTGTCACTTTCGTTCGACGCGCAGGATCCTGAAGAATCAAAAGCGTCTTCACGTAACGTAATTATGGCGTTTCCCGAGGCTTTTCGCGTTGGAATAAACATGCCATCACTCATGTGGTTTCCCCTACCCTTATATGTGTTTTGTACCGTTGCGTTTTGGTTATTCGATTATTTTTTATTTTTACTTTTTTAGTTATACATATTAGCGATATACTGCCTGACGTAAGTCATCTCGCATATTTCGCGCAGCAACAGCCGCAGATTCGCGCACAATATCAAGAATATTATCGAGAGACATATTGCCTTGATTATTCACATAATCTTGAGATTTTCGCCAAGCACCAATAATACCGCGCGAAGAGTTCACAATAGCGCCTTCACTGTTTTTATCAAACATTCCGGCAACATCTTGAGCAGTGCCACCTTGAGCACCGTAGCCTGGAACTAGGAAGAAAGTGTGAGGCATTAACTCGCGCAAATGCTTCCCCTCCTCCGGATGCGTAGCTCCCACAACCGCACCAACCCTAGAATAACCGTGCTTACCAAGAGTTGAAGCACCCCAGTTTTCAATCAAATCAGCCATATGCTCGTACACAGGCTTACCATCTTGCACAATAAGCTCCTGAAGTTCCTTGCTCGAAGGATTTGACGTACGCAATAGCACAAAAATACTTTTATTGTGTGCTACTGCTTCGTCAATAAAAGGCTTCACACCATCCGAACCCATATAAGGGTTAACAGTAAGCGAATCTTCATGCCACACGTCAAGATTTTTAGAGCTTTGTAGAAGATCATTCAGAGATTGAGGCAGCACGTTACCAGTAGCGTTTTCGCCGTCAAAATATGCAGAAAGATGAGCAAAACCGCTTAAATGAGCCGCATACTGTCCTGCTGTAGAGCCAATATCTCCTCGCTTTGCGTCACCTATTACAACTAATCCTTGCGATTTTGCGTATTCGCAAGTCATTGCGTACGTATCCATTCCAGCGGAACCAAGCGCCTCATACATTGCGATTTGCGGCTTTACAGCAGGCACAATATCCGCAACCGCGTCAATAATCGCGCGATTAAACTCAAAATAAGCGGTAGCAAGAAGCGTTGGCAACGCATCTTCACCTGCTACTTCTTGCAGAACTTCGTCAGCAAGACCGCTCATAATTTCTGCAGGCACAATACCCGGTTTAGGATCCAATCCCACGACACTAGGATTTTGTTTGGCTGCAATTGCTTCCATCAGCTCGTCCATAATTGTTACCAACCTCAATGCAAATAATCTGTACAGAAAGTCACATTCTTGAGAACGCGATTTCAGAACCAATAATCGTTGCTACTGGTCTGCCTGTAAGCTGCCAACCGTCAAAAGGCGTGTTTCGAGCTTTTGAATGGAACGAATTCGCATCAACCGTCCAATTTTCGCGCATATTAATCAACACCAAATCAACATTTTCAGGATGCTCAGTAATACTCAAGTGCAGTGTTCGCTTGTTTGCGCATCGCGAGGAAACGTTCAACAAAGCCGCAATATCAGTAGGTCTTCTGCTCATTAATTGCATCGGATTTACCGACATTAATTCAATCAAATGCTTATCATCCGTGTACCCTGCATCAACCAAAACTTTGCGGCACACACCGTACGCGCACTCAAGCCCAATAATTCCGTTAGGAGTTTTTGCGAAATCTCCCGACTTTTCTTCCGCAGTGTGAGGCGCGTGATCTGTTGCAATCATGTCGATTGTGCCATCTGCAATAGCAGCGAGCGTTGCTTGCCTATCTGCTTTAGAACGAAGCGGCGGATTCATTTTTGCCATTGACCCGTACTTCAGCACATCCTCATCACACAAAGCGACATAGTGTGGAGCTGTTTCGCAAGTAATTGGCAAGCCCGCCTTTTTCGCTTTACGAATTGCTTCAAAAGCTGCCGCTGTGCTCACATGCTGGAAGTGCACGTGCACTCCAGTTTCTTTAGCAGCATCGATATCTCGCTGAACGATTGCAAGCTCTGTTGAAGCCGGAATTCCACCGACCCCCAGCATTTTTGCAACAGGACCAGCGTTCACAGCTCCCGTAGTATGATGCTCGCAATGCTCAACGAAAGGCAAACCAGTTTTCTTTGCCATAGCCAAAACGTCTCGCAAAATTGGTTCTGGAACTGCAGCACCGTCGTCACTTATGGCAGTAATCGGATGCTTTTTCATTGGGGACGTTTTTTCGTCGTCGCCAATTCCTGCAACATACTTTTTCCAAAGTTCAATATTGCTTGGTGCTAAGCCCTCGCGTCCCAAAGATGCGCACACGCTTACATCGTAGCGAACTGACAATTTTACGCCATAAATACAGCCATAACGTTGCAAATAGTCAATAACATTTTCTACATCAAAAGGAGCATCATCCCAAGGCTCGCCGTCAACTGCAGGAATTGTGTTCGGCATAATCAAAACCTGCGTGTAACCACCAGCCGCCGCAGCCTCACTACCAGTCATCATGGTTTCTTTAGCTGTTTGACCTGGATCCCTAAAATGCACGTGTGGATCTGCAAAGCCGGGAGCAACCACCCAATCGCTTGCATCAATATCGCCAGTAACGCGCGCATTTTGCTCAATAAGGGCATCCTGACGAACGCCGTCCACAACAAGATCAATACGTTCGCCAGTATCCCACACAGAGATATTGCGCAAAGTTAAGGTGCGTGCTCCGTTCATATCACTCCTAGTTTTGCGTAAAATTATGATGCAATTTTATGATGATGTAATTTTTATAGTAAATTTTACTACGTTCACACTGTTAGGCACGCGCTTCTTCGTCGCAATACATACAACGATACTCATGTCTATCGGATTCAGCTTTGTAGAATTTACGTTTGAGAGTTAGTTCACTATTAGTTATGCAACGAGGATTTGGGCACTTAAGATTTTCAGGTGCGTTCTCGTCAGTTGTGTGCACGCGAGGATCTGCTAAGGAAATTCCGTGTGCATCAACTGCTTGCAATTCGTCTTCTGGAACGTTCACAAAATCTGTTGGCTCGTAGCCGCAAAGCTCGTCGCCAAGAACGGAACTTTCCAAAGCCATGCGCATCAGCATACCGTTTTTAACCTGCTCAAAGTATGCTGCACGCGGGTCGTCGTCAACATCAACCGCGATTTCGTTAATACGCGGAAGTGGATGCAGCACAGGCATATGCGACTTTGCTTTCTGCAATTTTTCTTCCGTTAAAATGTATGTGTCACGAAGTCGCAAGTATTGCTCGCGGTCTGTAAAACGTTCTTCTTGCACGCGAGTCATGTACAGCACGTCCAAGCCGCCGATTACTTCCATCAAGTCGCGAGTTTCCTCATACGTACAAAAAGGAGTGTCGTTAATGCGGTCAATAACATATTGTGGAGTTTTCAGCTCATCCGGGCTAATCAGCACAAAATGAACGTTTCCAAAGCGGCACAATGTTTCGATAAGCGAGTGAACTGTGCGACCGTAAGTTAAGTCGCCGCACAAGCCAACAGTAAGATTATTTAACCGACCAAATCGCGCAAGAATCGTTGCTAAGTCTGCAAGAGTTTGCGTAGGATGCATGTGACCACCGTCACCTGCGTTAATAATAGGCGTGCTCACAGCTTGCGTTGCTACGAAAGCAGCACCCTCCTTTGGGTGACGCATAGCGACTACGTCAACATAATTTGAAACAACTTTTAAAGTATCGTTTACCGTTTCGCCTTTGCTTGCGCTAGAAAGTTGCGCGCCTGCGAATCCGATTACTTTTCCACCCAAACGCAACATTGCTGTTTCAAAACTTAAGCGAGTGCGCGTGCTCGGCTCATAAAAAAGAGTGGCCAACACTCTGCCATCGCAAGTGTGAGCCACTTCTTTACGGTGCGAATCAATGTATCGCGCTTTATCTAAAAGCATTCGTATTTGCGCTGTGGAAATATCATCCAACGTAACAACGCTTTTGCCTGTTAAAGAATTTGCAATTACGTCACGAGAAAAAGTTTGATGCAAAGAATGAGAAGAATTAGATGAATGAGAAGAACTAGAAGCGTTCATTGCGTTCGTCATAAATATCGCTTACCTTTCGCTAGTTGGCAAGACGGCCGCGACTGTACGCGACCTACGTAATACTACTGATGAGCGTTGACGAATCCACGCTCCCGGAGTGGCGACATACTAGCATTTTCTGCATCTTGAGTAACAAGAATATTAAAGGAACTCATTACAAGCCCTTTTCTAACTCAGCAAAAACATCCGCATACGGGCGTGCTAAACCAGAAACTGACTGCTTATAACTATGCATAAGTTTTGCAGCAAAATCAGTAGATAATAATTCATCATTTTCTTCTAAATTTTCACTACTGACTGCTTGTTTTATAGTTGCAGAAGCATCAGCATAAAAACTGAAGAATTAGCTCTTTCTTTTACATCATTACTTATTACTGCATTTTTCACTAAAATCACCTCCCATCCTGTAGATACAACGTAAAGCAAAGAATACAACAATAAACGTAAGCCGGCGAAAGATGACGAGATTCACTACAGCAAAATTAGCGACCGTAGAAAAGACGAGACATGATTTCGCGGCACTGACGCATGGTTGCTAGAAGATCGTTTTCAAAAACGCGACCCTGGTTCGGCTCGTAGCCAAGATAAGTGGCGATTCCGCCCAAAGAATACGAGTCTGTTGGAATCACATCCGCGCGAGACATTGATCCGGACCACAAGAAATTCGCGTTGCGCACAGCAGAGCACATATGCCAGCAGCGCTCCAAAATTTGAGCATCCTCATCCTCAATTAAATGCTCAGATTGCAAAGCTTTTAAAGCTTGCATTGTGCCAACCACACGCAAGGACTTGTAAGTGCCAGCGTATTGCAATTGCAAAAGCTGAACAGTCCACTCAACGTCGCTTAAACCGCCGCGGCCAAGTTTCAAATGCCTGTCTCTACTAACTCCTCGAGGCAAACGCTCAGCTTCCATACGCGCTTTAAGCTTACGAATTTCAGCAAGTTGCGACTCACTAAGAGGATTTTTTGCGTAACGCAAGTCGTTCACAACTCCGTTAAGTAAAGCATCCGCCAATTCTTTAGAACCTGCAGCAAAACGAGCGCGAAGCAACGCTTGATGCTCCCAAGTGCTAGCCCATTGTCGATAATACTTTTCGCAAGATTCAAGACTGCGCACCAAAGGGCCGTCTTTTCCTTCTGGACGCAAATCCAAATCAACCATAATTTTTGGCTCAAGAGTAAGAGAACCCTGCAAAATATTGCGTAACACATCTACAGTTGTTTGCGCAAAACGGTGAGATGCGTCTAAATCGCAATCCTCACCAACCGGCTTATAAATTACCATCATATCCGCGTCTGAACAGAAGTTTACTTCCCTACCGCCGTAGCGACCAAGAGCAATAATCGCGATTTCAGATTGGAAAGCGCTTGAATTCGAGGCGCTCAAATTCATACGCGAAGCAGCTTCGCGCATAGACCATTTCAAAGCTGCTTCCAGAACGGCATCAAATACGTCACTCATAGCCTGCATAGACGTATCGTCGTCAATAAGCTCACACATCCAAGCTAAAGCAACGCGCTCAATTTCCTGGCGGCGAAGAGCGCGCAAAGATTGTGCAAAATCAACAGCGCTATGAGCGTAGCGAGCAACCATTGCACACGTTTGCATATCAAGACTTGCTCTATCCCTCGCAGACAACGCTTCGTCATCACCAAGCCATGTAATCGATTGCATAGACTGCATCATGGCGTCACCAAGGTAGCGCGAATTTGCCAAAACGTGGCAAAGACGCTGAGCTGCAGAAGGAGAATCACGCAAAAAACCAAGATACGTACTTTTACCGCCAAAACGCTCAGCAAGACGACTCCAAGCAAGCAAACCCATATCAGGATTCTGTCCTTCTCCAAGCCACTTCAACACGGCAGGAAGAAGAATTCTATGAATTTTAGCAGCCCTAGAAAGCCCTTCCGTAAGCGCTTCAACATGCAGCTGAGCTGCGCGAGCATCCGCAAAACCAATAGATGCAAAGCGTGCGCGAGCAGCTTCCGGTGAAAGTACGATAGGATCCGCATCAGTTTGTGCATTAATTGGAAGCATAGGACGATAGTAAATATCCTTATGCAAATTGCGGATTTCGCGACGAGCTTTATCAAAACGCTCAACTAGCTCTTCCGGGCGAAGCCGCACAGCACGCGCAAGCCTACGAATCTGCTCGTTGCTATTCAACTGTTCTGTAGAAATATTACGAGCGCGATCCAAACCGCCGTTTCCCTGAGCACCCAAATCTGGGAACAAATGCGTGCGATGCATACTCCACATTTGCTGACGATGCTCAAGCACACGCTCAAAACGGTAGTGCTCCGCCAAAATTGCTGCTTGATTTCGCGACACATAACCACCTGCAGCCAGAGCTTGTAAAGCAGAAAGCGTATCTCGCACACGAAGCGAATCATCTTCACTACCGTGCACAAGTTGCAACATTTGCACAGTAAACTCAACATCACGCAAACCACCCTTACCAAGCTTCATATCAAGATCACGCTGTGAAGCTGGAATCAGCGATTCCACACGTTGACGCATATGCTGACAATCCGCCACAAAATGCTCACGACCAGAAGCCTTCCAAATAAGTGGCTCAACCATAGTACGATAAGCTTTTCCAAGATCCGCATCCCCCGCCGCAGGACGCGACTTTAGCAATGCTTGAAACTCCCAACTACTCGCCCATTTTTCATAATATTCACGGTGAGATTCAAGCCGACGAACCAAAGGGCCGTCTTTACCTTCAGGGCGAAGCGCAGTATCAATTTGCCAAAGCGGAGGTTCTGCCGAACCCATAACAACCGACTGACATACTTTTTGTAGCACCATTGCTATGGAGGTGCCAATACGCAACACAGCATCCTGATTGTGCAAATCAGCTGGTTCTACAACATAAATCAAATCAATGTCTGAAACATAGTTAATTTCTTGCGCACCAAGCTTTCCCATAGCAATAATCGCAAACCTACATGCAGAAGAACCAGCAACCTGACTACGCGCAACAGCCAACGCAGCTTCTAACGCAGCATCAGCAGCATCAGAAAGTTTTCTACTAATATCTGGCTGAACTTCAACTGGATCAGCGCTCGATAAATCCGCCGACATAATCGCAGCAACATGTTCACGATATCGTGCGCGTAATGCAGAAACAGCTTGCGCAAAACCAAGCGTAGTAAGCGAAATTGTGTAAAAAGAATTGTTTTTTTCAGAAGAATTGTTTTTTTCAGAAGCGCCCTCTTGAGAAGTAGATTGGGCAGAAGCGCCCTCTTGAGAAGTAGACTGGTCGGAAATATTTTCTTCAGAAGCAGTTTTCAATGAAATTTTTTCAGATATGTTTTTTTCTGAAGTAACTACTGTAGCACGATAAGCTTGAATAGCAGTAAGTAAATCAGCGCAACGTTCTTCACGAGTCATAGCAAACAGATGATCAGGATCATTGGCTGCCGCTTTCATAAGATTTGGATGGATACGCATCCAGTTACCCATCGCATGAGAGGCGCCTAATACTTGCATCAAAGACACTAAAGCACAAGTCATTGGCGAATTACGCGATATTGCAGCAAGCTGAGCAATAATTGTTGGCTGAGATTGCATAATACTACGTAAAGCTTGCACTGCAGTATCTGGGTCTTCCACGCGAGCAACATATTGTAGAAGTTGTGTTGGAGTAAGAGCGCATTGATCATAGTTCTCACAGATAGCGATAATTGCTTCACGAGCTGCATCTGGACGCGCAAATCCTGCTTTAATAAGATTCCTCAATGTGAGCGCAGAAGAACCTACAGCAGAACTTACAGAAGAACTTACAGCAGAACTTACAGCAGAACTTACAGCAGAACTTACAGCATCTGCATTGTTTTCGTTAGTATAAGCAATTTCATCTGTCATATACGCACTTCCCATACCGCAACTCTACCTTGTAGTGCTGTACAATGCACATGCTTGAACCAATGCACATGCTTGAACATAAAAATGCCAGCGCAAGCTCATGGGAGAAAAGCTTACGCTGGCACGAAGGAAGCTGCTGCTGCATTTCACTTCGCATACTATGCAAAGGTTACAGCAGCAGTCAGGTTATAAATTTTTATTTCCAATAATCTTGCAGTTTGAGCTGCAAGCTACTGCTTTAGTCGCGCGAATGCTTACGACGACGAGCAATAACAACAGCACCAAGACCTGCGAAGACTGCAGCCAATTCAGCAAAGATTGAAGTCTTGGCACCAGTTTTCACAATCTTACCAGTGCTATTACTTGTATTCTTTGCAGTATTCTTTGCGGTATTGGCATCAGCATTGGCGCTATGGGAATCCGCTTGCGCAGCATGATTCGTGGCATCTTCAGCATTGGTTGTACCAGTGTTTCCAGTATTTACACTACCGGTAGTATCAGTACTTGTGTTCTGAACAGTGCCAGAAGCACCTGAACCAGCATCAGTGCCGATGGAATTGTACTTATCGAGAATGAGCTGCTTGGCATCCTGAAGCTTTCTCAAAGCATCATCAACCTGCTTCTGAGTAGCA
>NZ_KQ956861.1:0-276 GCF_001546485.1 Gardnerella vaginalis
TGCTTGTTTTCCGAGCCTTTTTCTTATGTTTTTTGCCCTATAACTCTTTAACGCAAGCGAGGTCTGCCTTCGTCTTTCTAGACGCAGGCAGGACAGATTAGTTTGGTTGTTTTTGCTTTAGGCTTTTTAATTCGTCGAGCTTGCCCAGGGTTGCTTTCGCGCGAGCTGTGCTACGCTCAAGCACGTCGTTGCGCAAATGCCGGAATAATACACAGTGTTTGTGATAGCGCGAGATTTTAGGAATTAAGCCTTTTCTGCATTTGTGGCTGGGGGGGG
>NZ_KQ956861.1:376-20567 GCF_001546485.1 Gardnerella vaginalis
GGCTGGGGGGGGGGTAGTCTGGTAAAAGTGCTATGTTGCGCTGATTTTGTGCAGCGTTGTGCTCTAGTTTAAATTCATTGAGAGTTATAAGAAGGTGTATACAATGAATAAAAAGTTTATAGCAACATTTGCTGCTGCAGCGATGTTGTGCTGTGTATGCAACGCTGGCGTTGCAGTGGCAGATGAAAGCACAGCTTTCCAGACGACCATCACTCAATTGGTAAATGAAGCAGATAATCATATTGACGCGTTAAAAAAGATTGTTAATGAGCAGGATGATGCTGAGCTGAAGAAAGCTTTTACCAAAGACCTGAAATCTGCTGAACAAAATAAACAAAAAATTCAGGATGCTCGTATAGTGATTGAAAAGTTTGAGAAAGATCTTACTGCTGCAGGCGATAATCCTGATGAAAATACACTTAAAACTTTGAAAGATGAGTATTATGCTGCGCAATCAGCCCAGAATCAAATTTTCTCTGGTGACAATCATACTCATTTAGTGGGTTGGTCTATGCCATATGACGATCCATTTGAAGGTTATCCTGATTATTCTCGCTGGCTTAAAGAAGCTATGTCCTATGGGAAAATTAGTGATGCTAATGTAGAAATAACTAAACTCAAGAACACTAAAGAAAAGATTGGCACTTTAGTAAAGTCAATAAAGCTACCTTCTGAAATCAATCCAGAAAATACTGATGATAAATGTGACCATGAATTTAAGGGCGAAGAATTACAGTTCTGGTATGATGGTGCAGCAGATGCTTCCAACACCAAATACGTGGCTGCACAATTAGATTATTGGCGTAAAGATGTGCAGTATATTAAGAACAGGTTGAAAGATAAAGTTGCTAAATCAGTTAGCGGACTTGCTGCTGATATGAAATATAACTTGGAAAATAAAATATATCACCTTACTTCTAAAGTCGAAGCAGCAATGAACCTTCATGACGGCGAAGAATATTTGCTAAAAGAATCGAAGGAATATAGCAATCTGGAAGATGCTTTCAAACATAATATTATGCAATATAACAACTTTGGCATAACAGAGGATCAAAGTAGCACGCCAGCTAAAGATGGCTTTAATTATAAGACTTATAGTGATCTTGAAGACAAGATTCAGAAGCTGTACGGCGACGAATCTTATAACATTCCTTCTCGATTTAGTACTATCGTGAATAATCCAGCTAATGCGGATGCTGCGACACGCAAAGATTACTTAGCATTTTACAAAAAGCGTATAGAAATTGAAAAACAGATAGATAAGTTGTACAAGCAGAAGAGAGCTTTGGGCGAGTATCCATATGAAGATCATAAGCCTACTACTGATTCGAGGACAGCGCGACCGGGTGCTATTTCTTACGCATACTTGCAATTGAAGTTTAAGAAGTATGTGCAAAATCTGCTTGACAAAGGAACAGATCTTAAAAAGTGGCTTGCAGAAAATAAACCGGCCTATGATGCTATATTTACGGAACGTAAAAAAGAGTTCGGAACCCCTAACAAAGTGTCTTACGAACAAAAGAAGTCTCCAAAGTATTTTGAGTCATTCTTTAAACAGCACCGTTATGAGTTTATTGAGAATTTGGTTGCTTCACGAGAATATAAAAAGTATGTGAAGAATGCGTTGAAAGACAATAAAACGTATGCGGATATGATTAAGGATACTGAAGATGCCCTTAAAGGCGCTGATAGTGATACTAATAATAGGTTGTATCCGCGTATTGATTTTATTAAGCATCTACAGGAATACGGCAATGATGATGAAGTTGCTAAGATTCTTGATACGGACGACGTAGCTTTGACTCCTGAACAGAAGTCGAGCGAAGCGCTGGTTGATGATAGTATCCCTGATTTCAAGAAACTTTCAGAACGCGATAAACCACATTTTCCGCATTCAAATCCGACTGGTGGCTCCTCCAGTGTCAATGTAGGTGGCTCTGCTGGTGGAACTAACACTGCTCCTCCAGTTAATCCTGACGATATTAATTCTGGCGATGATTCTGATGATTTCAACATCGACGATTTGAATCTTGATGACATTGATCTTGATGATTTAGGTCTTGACAAATTAGATTTGGATGATTTAGGTATTGATGATGTGGAGGCTGAGGACTTCGATTTCAGTGAGTTCGATACTTATTTGTCGGAAATCAGCGATGACGATTTGGCTTCCTTAAATATCGATGACATCAATTTTTGATGATTTAGGCTTGGGTGACTTGGATTTGAGTGATTTCTATAGCGATAATCCTCAGACCAATAATGATGAGTCTAAATAAACTGAGCCTGGCTATACAAAGGTTGTAGAAACTAAGTAATTATGTACTTGCTACTATTGCGAACGTAGCAAGTACATAAAACATGTAGGCGGTGCGGAGTGTATCCTCACCGCCTACTTAGTTATAGGGTTATAGCATTATATGTAATTGCCCTTGCGCGCTATAAGGTATAGCTCAAGCTACAACCCGAGCCAAGCCACAAAACAAACCTAAATGCCGTTACTAACTCAGCTAACGAATTGAGAAAATAACGTTGATAAGCCCAACACCGTTACTAATTCAGTCAGCCGACTGAAAAAATAACGGTAATTAGCGAAACACCGTTAATATCTCAGCTAATGAACTGAGCTAGTAATACTCAAGCATTCGTACAATCCTTGCTTTAATGCTCCAGCAACTAAAGAAATAACCCACATTCGATATAACATAATCCCAACTGTTGTAAGGGTTATGAGCTTATTTTTTTTTACATACTTTTGGCCTATAACCCGTTAAACGCACTTCGCTCCCACAGCGCGCTTAGTGGTATTGCATACAAATTATTCGACCACTGCATAATTTTTTGTCCCAAATAAACAACGTATCCGCTCTTAAATTCAGGTTTTTGCGCAAGAGCTACAAGCCCCTTAAAATCATTACGATTCACCATGCTAGAACTTTTCACTTCCACGCCAACCAGATTCCCGCGGAAACTTAGCACAAGATCAACTTCTTTAGGATTACTGCCAGTTTCACGCCAGTAGAAGCAATCCGGATGCATCTTAGACCATTGCACAGCAGGCATAATCTGATTTACAACGAAACTTTCGAGCAAATTTCCATACATAACGGGATCTTCCAAAGGATCATGACCTTTACTAATCATTGTTTGAACGCTTAAAGACGTATCAATCGGATGTATTTTTGCTCTAGCGAAGGTTTGACGATTTGGCGCAGTTTTTATATTCGGAAGAGTGTTTATTAAAAACCTACGCAAGAATACGCTAACATAACGCTCAATAGTTCGCCTATCTAAAGCAAGATCTTGACCTATTGAACTCGTGTTAAGAATCCCACCTGGCGTGCACAGCAACTTATTAAGTATGCTAACGGCCATGCTTCTATCTAATTTTTCTCCGGGGAGAATAGTATCGCCCAATACTGCAAGAATATCGCTTTCAACAAGCTTTTCGCGTTCCCAAGCTTCGTAAGAATCATATAATTGCTGATATTCTGGGAAGCCGCCAGCAGCCATCATTTTATATATTTCTTCTCTGCTTATTTCTTTTTCATATGTAAGATTTGGATTACTTTCTATAAGATTATCTACAATATTCTCACTATTTTGAGTAATTTCGCTCTGCGTAAAAGGACTCATTGTAAAGTGCTGAGCGCGCCTAGCAAGAGGATCTTGACCGTCTAGTCCATTGCGATTTATAAGTGCGCTACCTGTTAAAATATACTGAAGACCATTTTTCGTTGAATTATCAACTATTTCCTTTATTGCAAGCGGCAAATCTGTAAGTCTCTGCGCTTCGTCAATAACAACTGGAGTACTAATATTTTTTAGCCAACCGTATAAATCTGTTGAAGCAAGCGCGAAAGTATTTTCGTCCGCAAGACTTACGTATGAGAAACCTTTAGGAACAAGCTGCTTCTTTGACATCATAGTTTTGCCTACAGCTCTTGCGCCTTCGAGAATTACAACTTTTCGTTTTGCTTGAAGAATAGAATCAGCGATTGGTCTAGGAAAATATGTATTCATAAAAGTAACTATACACGAAAAAAATGTATTTTTTGTACATCGGATGTACGATTTTTTGTACATTCAATGTACAAAAACTACGAAACCGCGTATTAAGACATATTTATATAGGCGTACAACTAACTCAGTTTGTTGACTGAGTTAGTAACGGTGTTTTGCCGATTACCGTTATTTTCTCAGTTCGTTAGCTGAGTTAGTAACGGTGTTTAGTTTGTAGCTTTGCTTTTGTAGCTGCTTTTAGTTGAATCGGCTTACTTAAGAATGAGGCTTGCGTCTATAGGGTAGCCAAGTGCGTAGGCACTCAATAATCTTGATGTAATTAATTGTACAATCGCATCTTTAAAAGCTTGATGTGCTTGCATTGCGGTATTTTTATCGTTACTAATATTACCGTCTGTTAGTGTAGTTATTTCGTTGTGTTTACTGGCGGTAATTGTCATGGCATGTTGGAATGCTGCAAGTTCTGCACGCGCACAATCCATATAAGCGATTGCTGCAAGTGGTAAGTCTTTGTTGCTTGCAGAATCATGTGCTATCCCGCTTTCTAATGCTTGTGTTGGGATGTCGTATATCTTTTTTCGTAGGTCAGTGCTCGTATCTGCAGCATGCATAAAACTTTGTGCATTGCTCGCAGCTATATCGCTGTACTCCAATGGCAGATTTGGTACTTTTTTTGCTGCCAACGCTTGTAAAATAAATGCAAGTTGATCTTCTGCTGCAGCTGCGAGAACCAAAGGCTGATGCGACCATTTAAAATGTTTGTAATGATTTAATACTTCGCGAAGTTGTACGTAAGATTCATGCCCTCTTTGTTGTGTTGCTGTAATTATCTCTGTTGAAGTGGCTGTACTTGCTTCTGCATTAGATGTTGTGTTCTGTGAATCTTCACTTTTAGACTGCTGAGTAAGCATTGCCCATTGTGCCTGTGCACTGTACACAATGCTTTCGTTAAGTCGTCCAGGACATTGTTGAGAAACAGTCTTCCAAGCTTGGGCTGTAGCGGACCAATTTTTATGAGTTATGTTAGTTGTATCGCGATTGATGATGTGCTGATTGTATTGCGCAAGTTGGTAGGCTTTAGCACAGGCATTCTCAGGTGCTGTTACGTGAGTAATACGGTTTACGTGAATGTTTTGTAGCGTACTACAAGCACTCAGTGTGAGTGTGCTTGAAACGCTTATGAGGACAATCAATGCTGTGAGTAGTTTGCGTTTCGTGCTTCTGAGTATGGTTCGTAACAAAACATAAAGTGTCTGCATAATCTACTAAAATAGTCAACGACTGTGACCAATATATTCTTTAATCATTTTAGAAATATTGTTTGCTTGTCTATAGTAGTTGAAGTTGATTAAAAATGAGCTGAAGCTACTACGTTTTAATAATTACGTAATTAATAATCATAAATGAATGCGTTATAACGAGAGGACGTGCGCGATGGAATTGGATTTGGCGGGAATGCATCAGCTTGCGGCACAGCAGGGGATTAATGCCGAAGAGCTGGACGAGGCGCTCGCCGAGGCCTTGCGTCTTGCGTATATGAAAACCGCTCATCCTGCTAAGCATGTGCGAGTTGAGTTAGATGAACGTGCTGGTTCGTTTACTGTGTGGGCTAGGAATGAAATTCCTGGGGAGCCTACGGAAGATAACCCCTATCCAGCACCAACACTGGGAGAAGAATACGACGATACTCCACGTGATTTTGGTCGTCTTGCTGCGGCAACAGCCCGCCAAGTTATTAGCCAGATTTTCCGTAAGGCTGAAGATGACCGTGTGTTTGGTGCGTTTTCTGGTCAAAAAGGCAAGCTGATTAACGGCATTATTCAGCAAGATGCTAAAGATAATACTAATATTCACGTAGCAGTTGGCGATGTTGAGGCTATTCTGCCACGTCGTGAGCAAGTTCCAGGTGAGCGTTATCGTCACGGTGAGCGTATTCGCGTGTATGTTGTGAATGTAGCTCGCGGCCTGCGTGGACCGGAAATTGTTGTTTCGCGTTCTCATCCTGAGTTGGTTCGCCGTCTTTTTGAGCGTGAAGTTCCAGAGCTTATTTCTGGGGCAGTTTCAATTATGGCAATTGCACGCGAGGCTGGTGCCCGTACAAAGATTGCCGTAAGAGCTAATACTGAAGGTGTTAATCCAAAGGGTGCTTTGATTGGTCCTGGTGGTTCTCGTGTTCGTGCAGTGATGGAGAATTTGGGTCAAGAGAAGATTGATATCGTTGATTGGTCGGATGATCCAGCCAAGTTTGTTGCTGCTGCGCTTTCTCCTGCTACCGCTACACAGGTGCAAGTAGTCAGTGAGAAAAGTCAGACTGCAGTTGCTTTTATCCATGATTCTCAACTTTCACTTGCTATTGGCAAGGAAGGTCAGAATGCTCGTTTAGCTGCAAAATTGACTGGTTGGAAGATTGGTATTGAATCTGCTGAAGAGCACGCTAAGAAGGTTGCTGCTGCTCAAGCACAGAATACGCAGGCAACTTCAGCTGATTCACATGATATTGCATCTGTTGCTGAATAACTGTGTAACGAAAACGCAGGAATATAGTGTAATGAATACTATGTTTGAACGTTTTTAGTGCTCTTAAGTTACGCAATAAACAGATACATACTGGTATCTTCATTGCTTTGAGCGACACTCGCTGCAATCCAACGTTTCGAGTATGCTGAAAGCTGGAATTTGGGCGAAAGATTGTCATCGTAGTCCAATTGGAGACGAGGTATAAGATTATGGTCGCACGATGATATGTCGCACGATACTATGTAATAAGCTCGCAATAATGTAACGTGGTCGCGTGTACGAGCGCTGCCACAGACAGAGGAGAACACTGAGTGGTTAAAAAGCGCGTGTATGAACTGGCCAAAGAATTTGGTGTCGACAGTAAAACCGTGTTGGAGCGTTTGAAGAGCATGGGAGAATTTGTTAAATCCGCATCTTCAACAGTTGAGGCTCCAGTAGTACGTCGTTTGCAGACGGCTTTGGAAGCAGATGGTAATAATCAGTCTGCGAAACGTTCTGGTGCAAATAAACCTGTTGCGCCAAAAGCGAAAACTCAGGGCACAAAGCCTCAAGGTAAAGTACAGCATGAGGCTCATGCTACTTCTAATAAAGCTCATGCTGATACGCCTTCTGTAAAGCAGCATGATCATGCTGCAACAGTTCATGCAATACCGAAACCTGGTGCTGGTCATCCTCGACCAAATCATGGTTCGCGTTCAGGTGCTGGTGTTGCTGAATCTAAGCATGGTGAAGCTCGTGTTGAGTCTCGTCAGCAAGCACAGAATCAGTCTCGTGGCGATCGTTCACAGATGCCTCCGCGTCCTCGACCGCATCAAGGTGCTCAAGGTGCTGGTAATGCGATACCTCGACCAGGCAACAACCCATTTAGTCGTAAGCAGGGTATGCGTACTCCTACTCCGGGTGATATTCCACGTCCTCACCCGATGTCTCGTTTAGGTGCAGAAAATAACCGTGGTGGTCGTCCAGGTCAAGGTGGCGGCGCAGCTAATGGTTCGCGCAGTGAACGTGGTAATCGTTCGCGTAGTGGTCGTCCAGGTCAAGGCGGTAACCGTTCTTCTCAGTGGTCTGGGCAGCGTCGTGGTGGTGCTGGTGCAGCTTCTGCACGCCCATCAGCAGAATCTCGTTTTGCAGCCCAAGGTGCTAGCTTCCAAGCTGCAGCTGCAGGTGCTCCAAACGGTGGTCCATCTCGCGGAGGCGGTCGCGGTAGGGCAGGTGCTGCAGGTGCATTTGGTCGCCAGGGAGGTAAATCTTCTAAAGCTCGCAAGAACCGTTTAGCAAAGCGTCGTGAATACGAAGAGCTCAAAGCACCAGTTATTGGTGGCGTGCGTATTCCTTCGGGTAATGGCGCTACGATTCGTTTGCGTCAGGGCGCAACTCTTTCTGATTTAGCAGAAAAGATTGATGTCAATCCAGCAGCTTTGGTAACTGTACTTTTCCACTTGGGGGAAATGGCAACGGCTACGCAGTCGTTGGATGAGTCGACTTTCCAAATTTTGGGTGAAGAGATCGGCTGGAATATCAACATTGTTTCTGCGGAAGAGGAAGATAAGGAGCTTTTGCAACAATTCGACATTGATTTGGATGAAGAAGAATTGCAAGAAGATGACGATCTTCAGTCTCGTCCGCCTGTTGTAACAGTTATGGGTCACGTTGATCATGGTAAGACTCGTTTGCTTGATACTATTCGTAAGTCAAATGTGATTGCTCGAGAAGCTGGTGGCATTACGCAGCGAATCGGCGCTTATCAGGTAACGGTAAATCTTGAGGGTAAGCCTCGTAAGATTACCTTCCTTGATACTCCAGGTCACGAAGCGTTTACTGCTATGCGTGCTCGTGGTGCTGAGCTTACGGACGTTGCAATTCTTGTTGTTGCAGCAGATGATGGTGTGATGCCTCAGACTGTTGAAGCTATTAATCACGCTCAAGCTGCTCACGTGCCAATTGTAGTTGCTGTAAACAAGATTGATGTTGAGGGTGCTAACCCAGATAAAGTGCGTGGTCAGCTTACTGAATACGGTTTGGTTGCTGAAGAATACGGCGGTGACACCATGTTTGTGGATATTTCTGCAAAGCAGGGCACCAATGTTGATAAGCTTCTTGAAGCTGTACTGTTAACTGCTGACGCCGAGCTTGATCCTAAAGCTAATCCGAATATGGATGCGCGCGGTGCAACTATTGAAGCTCGTCTCGATAAGGGTCGTGGTGCTGTTGCTACTGTTCTTGTACAGCAAGGTACTCTCCATGTCGGTGATTCAATTGTTGCTGGCACATCTTATGGTCGTGTGCGCGCAATGCTTGACGAAAACGGCAATCACTTGCAGGATGCGGCTCCTTCAACACCTGTTCAGGTGCTTGGTTTGACTTCAGTTCCTACTGCTGGTGACTTGTTCTTGGTGACTTCAGACGACCGTTCTGCTCGTCAGATTGCTGAAAAGCGTCAAGCTACTGAGCGTGCTGCTCAGCTTGCTAAGCGCCGTAAGGTTGTGTCTCTTGAAAGCCTTAAAGAACAGTTCGCTAAGTCTGAAGTTGATATGCTGAACATTGTTATTAAGGGTGATTCTTCCGGTTCTGTGGAAGCTTTGGAAGATTCCTTGATGAAGATTGAGGTTTCCGAAGAAGTTGGTATTCAGGTTATTCACCGTGGTGTTGGTGCAATTACCCAGAACGATGTGAACTTGGCAACCGTTGATAAGGCTGTGATTATTGGCTTCAATGTGCGTCCAAACCGTCAGGTTGCTGATTTGGCAGATCGCGAAGGTGTGGAAGTTAAGTACTACTCGGTTATTTACAAGGCAATTGAAGATATTGAAGCTGCTTTGAAGGGTATGCTGAAGCCGGAATTCGAAGAAGTTGTTACTTCACATTCCGAAATTCGCGAAATCTTCCGTTCTTCCAAGTTTGGCAATATTGCTGGTGTTATGGTTCAAGACGGCGAGGTCAAGCGCGGTACGAAGTGCCGTATTTTGCGCGACGGCGTTGCTACAGTCAACGACCTGGAAATCTCCAGCTTGCGTAGATTCAAGGATGACGTACAGTCTGTTAGCGAAGGTTACGAAGCTGGTATTAATCTTGGCAGCTTCAACGACATTGAGCTTGGTGACGTAATTGAAACCTTTGAAATGCGTCAAATTGAGCGCAAATAATACAATACGCGTAACTGCATGAAATTGTAGCATGAAGCTGATGTGCATGAGCAAGAAGTGATAAAAGCAGTAGCTTGTGGTTATTGCTTTTATCACTTTTGCTATTTTTCATGGTAATTATGCATATAGATTGCAGTTACGTTGATGAATGATCAAAAGAATACATAGTTTTATAGGTTTTCGTAAGTTTTCGCATATGTTGCGAATATGGTAAGGAGTATGCCATATGGCAGGAACTAATCCTAGAGCTGCTCGTATTGCAGCGTTAATTCAGCGCGTTATTGCTTCTAATATGGAATCACAGTTGCACGATAAACGCCTAACGAATGTAACTATTACAGAAGTGCGAGTTACTAACGATTTGCAGATTGCAAAAGTTTATTGGACGCAGCTTGGTCACGAAGGAAAAGAACAGGGCGAGCGTCAACGCGCAGCACTTGCATTACAGCAGGCTCATGGTCGTTTACGTTCATTGGTTGGTGCAAAAGCTGGTTTGCGTTTAACTCCGCAATTGCAATTCGTTTATGATGAAGTGCCTACAGAAGCACATGAAATTGAGGATATTTTGGTTGCTGCTCGTCATAGAGATGAAGAATTAGCAAAGATGCGTGAGAATGCTCAATATGCTGGTGAATCAGATCCTTATAAGAAGCCACATGAAGATGATGGCGACGAATTCGATGATGGCGACGAATTCGATGATGATGACGAATTCGATGATGGCGACGAATTCGATAATGGCGACGAATTCGATAATGATCTTAACGAACAATCAAGTGACGCATCTGGCTTTGATGAATCTCATTAATACATCAATGCTATTTGTATTTTTAAATAAATATTTTTCAAATGATGATGAAAAAAATTATGCCAACTTCTGGTCTTCTGCTTGTAGATAAACCACAAGGCGTTACTAGTCATGATGTTGTTGCTTACGCTCGTCATCTACTTCATACGAAGCGAGTAGGTCACGCAGGCACACTTGATCCAATGGCAACTGGATTGCTTATTGTGGGATTTGGTCATGCTACGCGATTGTTAAATTATATGCTTGGTCATCAGAAAACCTATGAAGCAGTAATACGATTAGGTGAAGCTACTACTACAGATGATGCTGAAGGTGAGATTCTACCAGAATATGCGTTACAAGCAGGACCGGGCATTGCCATGTCGAATCGCGATGACCTTATGGACAGCTTGCTGAATACTAGTATGGCAACTATTGAAAAAGATGCGTTATTGCAACAAGCCTTTCAGCGTATGAAGCAAATTGTTAGCAAAAACTTAACTGGCAGGATTATGCAAACGCCAACTGCTTTTTCTGCAATTAAAATTAATGGTCAGCGAGCTTATGATTTGGCGCGCGAAGGAAAAACAGTAAATCTTGAATCGCGCGAAATAACGGTTCATGAATTTACTATCAGTAATCCACAGCTTACTAGAGGAGTAAGCGGTAGGCTTGTGTGTGATATTACTGCAACAGTTTCGTGTAGTAGTGGAACGTATATTCGTGCGTTGGCGCGTGATTTAGGGCGTTTGATGGGTGTTGGTGGTCATCTTACTCAACTTCGTCGCACTAGCATTAGTGATTTTTCAATTAATGATGCTCGAGTAATGAAGCTTAATGTAGAAACTCGAGAATTTACTGATCGAAATGGAATATTGCAACAGCGTGCAAAAGTTGTATCTCCTCCTCATTTTGACGCAGATAATATGCTTCCTCAATTTTGTTTCAATATGTTGGAAACTGCTGAGCATACGCTACCAATGGTTCTTATTGATGCTGTACAAGCGCAGGATTTACGTTTTGGGCGTTGGATTTCTCTTCCATCAATTGATAATACGTTACAATATCCTGCAATAGCTTACTCATTAGTTGAAGATACAGCACAATATGATGTAGTTGCAGTAGTAGAACCAGCAAAAAATAGTAAAAGTAATCAAATCAAACCAATTGTGGTATTTCCGGTAAGCGAGAAGACTGGTAAACTAGAGTAAGTAGTGAAAATAACGAATTACGGTTTGGCGTAGTTTGCTTGAGTTGATGTTTGAACGCGGATAGTAAGGATATCATGAAGGTCATTGACATTCGACCAGATGCTAACGGCATGATTAATTGGCCAACGCTAAGTGCAGAGCGTAAAGCTGTTGTTACCATTGGTTCATTCGACGGTATGCATAAAGGACATCGTGAAGTTATTCGTCGAACGGTAGATTTAGCGCGCAGGCGTGGTGCATTCTCGGTTGTGATTATGTTTGATCCGCGTCCGAGTGTTGTGCATGCTAATCCTGATTTGTATGATGACTTTGGTGATATGAATGTCGAACTACCAGATGATCCTGATGCTCTTACTAGCGTGCGTCAGCGTTTACGCGTGATGTCTGAGCTAGATGTTGATCATGTGGTGATTGTGCGTTATAGTCTCGCTTTTGCGGCAAAATCATATCGTTTCTTCTTAGGACAGCTCGTTGGAAAGCTGGGCATGCGAGCGTTAGTGCTTGGCTCTGATGCTGCTCTTGGTGCTCGTCGTGCTGGCAATATTTCGGCTATTCGTGAATTGGCACAAGCTACTGGAGTTTTTGAGCTGATTGAGGTAGAAGATTTAGGCCCAGACGATGTGCGTGTACCGGATCCTATTGTTCGTGAAGTGCCTGAAATGCCGGGAGATCCTAAGAATCCATCTGATGGTATGAATAAGGCTGAATATCGTGCTTGGACTAAGAGTATGCCGAATAAGAAAGTGCGTGCTTGGAGTTCTACGAATCTGCGCTGGATGCTTGCAACTGGTCGAGTTAAGGAAGCTCGTGAAATTTTAGATCAGCCGCATCGTGTTGAAGGCGTTGTGATACATGGCGAAGAACGTGGTCGTGAGCTTGGTTTCCCAACAGTTAATCTTGGTGAAAATATTGAAGGATATGTACCAGTTGATGGTGTGTATGCTGGCTGGGTAGTTGATTTAGACGCTGATAATAAAAATGATGCTCAGTTCATAAAAAATGCGGTACCAGACATGAGTGTATTGCGTCGTGATGAGCTTCATTTGGGTGTACATTCTCCGTGGCGCTGGCCGGCAGCTATTTCTATTGGAACGAAGCCAACCTTCAATCATGATGGCGAAAAAACATCCGAACATACTGTTGAAGCTTACGGTTTGTTTGATGATTGGAAAGATTTATACGGTCATCGCGTGTGCATTGAATTTGCTAGCTTCTTGCGTCCACAGCAGGCTTTTGATTCAGTTGACGAGTTGAAAGACATGCTTAAACACAATGTTGAAGAAGTTCGCACAATTACTAGTGCCGAAGCTGAAGTCTGATTCTGATATTTGCGTTGAGTTGCGTTTTTAGCTTTCGCTTTCTACGAGTGCTTTCAAAATTGTGTTTGCGAAAGCATAGAATATACGTATGGTAAACGCAATAATGGATCTTAAGCAAAGTAAAACATATGATCGTGCACTTGGAGCTATTGTTGGTCTTGCTATAGGTGATGCGCTAGGCATGCCAACTCAAAGCATGAGCGCTCAAAGCATACGCCGTTTTTATGGTGGTTCAATTACAAAATTAATGGATGCTGTAAGCCAGCAGCCAATCGCGCCAAATATGAAAGCGGGTTCCGTAACAGATGATACGGAACAAGCTTTTTTACTTGCTGAACGCATAATCGCAGATAATGGCAATATTGACAACAACAAGTATGCGCAAAACCTCCTAGATTGGGAGGCACAAATGCGCGAAAAAGGTTCCCTTGATCTTCTAGGGCCATCAACTAAATCCGCTTTACAAGCACTGGTAAATGGAGTAAGTCCTGAAGAAACAGGCAAATTTGGCACAACTAATGGTGGTGCAATGCGCGCAACGCCAGTCGGAATCGCCTTCAAACCAGGCGAGTCACTTGCTCAGGCAGCAAGAAAATCGTGCTTAATTACTCATAACACAACTCAAGGAATTGAATCCACGACGTTACTTGCGGCAGCAGTAAGCTTAGGTATTGAAGGTTGTGAAAATCCGCTTAAAGAGGCAATAAAATTTGTAAAATCACTTCCAAAATATGGTAATTGGAGCGCAAAAGCAAGCGTTATAAGCAGGGTCGAATTTTTCACTAAAAAAGCTGAGGAGTTGAGTTCCGCATCTGTTAGTGACGAAGAATTTGCAGAAGTACTCCAAAATGATTGTGGTACAAGTGTTGAAGCTCATGAATCTGTAGCTGCAGCTTTCGCAATTGCAACCCGTTTTGCGAAGGAACCAACTCAAGCTGCGTGTTTTGCGGCATCGATTGGCGGGGATACGGATACGATTGCTGCAATGTGCTCAGCAATGTTGGGTTCAAAATACGGTCCGCAAGTGTTCGATGCAGAAATACGAGGACGTGTTTTAGAAAATTTGCGAGTTGAACACTGCTACGACGTAGAAAAGACAGTGTATGATTTGTGTCTAATTAGAGAAAATACTGCGCAATAGCTTTCAGAGGCGATTACAATGGGTGAATCAAACCTAAACTTGAGCAATAAAACGAGTTTGATTGCGCCGCGAGTGATTTCACTCGGCCAAATTATTGTGGATTTAACTATGAAAGTTAACTCCGTTCCTAAGCCTGGTGAAGACATATTTGCGAGCTCGTGCAATATGTGCGCTGGTGCAAGTTACAACATGCTATTTGCTGCAAGTCAAATGGGAGCTAATGCGCAGTGGGCTGGCGTGCTGGGCGAAGGTTATTTTGCAAATATTATTTCTGAAGCTTTAAATGAAGCGCATATTTCGCATATTGGCACAAAAAATTCGACGCTTGATTCTGGATTTTGCGTAGCTCTTACGGACGCAAGTGCAGAGCGCACTTTTATATCTACTAAAGGTGCGGAAACTAGTGGTGACGAGCATGCTTTTGACTTTGTAAATCCTAATCCGCAAGATGTTGTGTACCTTAGTGGGTACACGTTTGTGAGTCCTATAAAACGTGCGCTTTTGCGATTTATGATGAGAACAAGCGGCTCAAGCGGTTTGGGTAGGCCAAGCGGTTTGGGTAGTAGTGCTTTAGAGAGTTCTTTTTATTGTTGCAAGCACCGATTTACTGCGTTTTTTGATGCGTCGCCGATGGTTGCAAATATTGTAGATGAAGATTTAAAAGCGTTGATTGACTATGCGCCAATTTGGGTGTGTAATGCCAGAGAAGCGGAGATTTTAGCGAAAAGACTTAACGCTTGGAATGATGATGAATACAACGAAGGTGTTGTTGAAGAAAGTATTGACTGTAAAAGTGGTATTTGCGAAACCAATAATCAACTTACCAATCACAAAATTGAGCATTTGCAGCGTGCGTTACAAGCTCCGCTCGTTGTTCACACGGGATCTGATGGAGCTTGGGTGTGTGATGTAGGCAAAGAAGCCGAGCATATTAAAGGATTTCAAGTAAAAGCAGTAGATACAAATGGAGCTGGAGATGCACATACTGGCGTGCTTGCTGCTTGCATAGGCTACAAAATGACGCTTAAGCAGGCGGTTTTGTGCGCGAATGCTGCAGCAGCTCTTGCTGTCACAAAATATGGGCCTGCAACGTGTCCTACAAAAAAGGAGATAGAAGATTTTATTAAAACAAATGTTTATTAATACCAATATTTGTTGATTTTTCTTAAGAAATTCAAAATCAAAAAATCTGTAAAGCAGAATCAACCTAAAAGAAACTAGGTGAACAATGAGTAAAACTCAAATGGACGAATCTAAAGCTCAACAAGCATCAAACTCGTCAAGTCAAAACTCCTTAAGCATAGAGGAGCAAGGCATAGACACAATCAGCGAAAGTGAGCGTAAAGGAACGCCGGCAAGCCTATTTTGGCCGTGGTTTGCAGCAAATATTTCCGTATTTGCAATGTCTTATGGAGCGTGGGCATTAGGTTTTGCAATATCCTTCTGGCAAGCAACGCTTATGACCATAATTGGCGTAATTGTATCATTCCTACTTGTTGGAGTAATATCAATAGCCGGTAAACGCGGAAATGCACCAACAATGGTATTAACTCGTGCAACGTTTGGCGTGCGTGGAGCCAACATTCCAGCAGCACTAAGTTGGATCGCAACGCTTGGCTGGGAAATTTCGCTAGCCATAACTGCTGTTCTCGCGATGGCAACAGCTGCAGAAAAGCTCGGCTGGGGTAGTGGTACAAGCGTTAAAATTGTGAGCACAATCATCGTAGTTGGATTAATTGTAGTGGTTGGAATTTACGGTTACGACTTAATTATGAAATGCCAGCAAGTTATAACAATTGTAACAGGAATAATAACTCTTGGATTCTTTGTACTAGGCTGGGGTCATATAAACTTTGCTGCGATTGGCCAAATTCCAAACGGATCTCTTCCGGCAATGCTAGGCTGCTGCTTCTTCGTGATGACAGGCTTCGGCATCGGCTGGGTTAATGTTGCTGCAGATTATTCCAGATACTTGCCTAGAAAATCTTCAAATAGTGGAATCGTTTTTTGGACTACTTTTGGAGCATCAATTGCAAACGTATTCCTAATTTTCTACGGTCTTTTGCTTGCTGCGTCAAATATGCAATTGGCTCACAATGTTGGGAATGATCCAATCGGTGCAATTGCGGCGATTCTGCCAGCTTGGTATCTGATTCCGTACACGATTGTAGCGGTGTTAGGACTTATGTCTGGCGCAATTATGGACAATTATTCCAACGGTCTTGCGTTGCTATCTTTTGGAATACGTATTCCGCGTGCTGTTGCGGCAATTATCACGGCAGTGCTTACGACCCTCGGCGTTGTTTACGTTACATTCTTCTCGGACACGTTTATTGGACCATTCCAAGGTTTCTTAACAACTTTGGGAGTACCGATGGCTGTTTGGGCTGGAATGTTTACTACGGATGTGCTTGTTCGTAAAAAAGATTACTGCACTGAGGACTTATATAAGCCGGAAGGTCGCTACGGTGCTTGGAATGTGAAAGCTTTTGTGATTCTTTGCGTTGGAACAATTGTTGGGTGGGGTTTGGTTGTAAATTCTGCAGCGAAATGGCTCACATGGCAAGGATATTTGCTTTGGTTTGTTGGTGGAAAATCAAGCAGCTGGGCTGGTGCGAACCTGGGCGTAATCATCGCACTGCTCATCGGATTGATTGGCTCACTCATTTTCCAGCGTAAAGATATTGCTAAGCAAGAAGCAGATTTACCAACGAATGAAATTGAAAAATAACAATAAATCTCAAGGATATTCAAATGATTAAAGAAGACGAATGGTTAGTAGTAATCGACAGGCAACGCGTTTTTTGCGAAAGTGACTGGTCGACTTGGGCGTGCGCAGATCATACCTATGATTCAACAACCGAAGCTTTTACCAAACTTGCGAAAGCTTATGGGAATCGAGTAATTTATACGCGTTACGTAGCTCCTCTTAAGCCAGAAAACGCTTGGGTTGACTATTTTAAAGATTGGCCACAATTCCTTGTAGAACCTAACGACCCAATGTACGACTTTACGCCAGAAACGGCAGAACTTGCGGAAGGTCACACCGTAGTTACATGCGAAACTTTCGGCAAGTGGGGTACAGAACTTAAAGCCGCATTGGGTGACTGCCGCAAGATAACAGTTTGTGGAGTTGCAACAGATTGTTGCGTACTAACAACTGCTTTAGCTGCGGCAGATAGCGGTGTGGCTGTACGCATTGCGGCGGATGCATGTGCAGGAAGCACGCCAGAAAATCATAAGCTGGCTCTTAAAACTATGGAGCTTTTTACGCCACTTATTACGGTGTGCAACACAAGTGAAATTCTTAACGAAGTGTGATAACACATTCATGAGATGCTACATTCAGTTGATGCAATAAGTGATTTTCGTAAACGAGCGCTTAATGCAGTGTTAATGTTGCATGTTTGAGACGGGGCACTGGTGCAGTTTTGATACGCGCTAGTGCCCCCCGTTATTGTTTTCACATGTGCATAATCCCAAAATTAGTATGTATGAAAGTTCGCCTGCTAAGTCACAAACCCAGTGCTTGCAATGCTTCTCGTACTGTACGAACTTCAATAATTTCAAGACCTGAAATAGTAATCTTTTTACGCATTTGACACACAATTGCACGTCGGTAGCCTATGCGAACAGCTTCGCGTAGGCGAGGTTCTAATCGCGGTACCGGTCGTACTTGACCAGTTAAGCTTATTTCGCCTATAGCACACGTAAAAGGTAATAATGGTTTCTTCTTTGCTGCGCTCGCCAAAGCAGCAACAATTGCAATATCACAAGCAGGCTCTTTTGCAAGAGCGCCAGCAATAGTAGAAACGTAAAGATCTTTAGCTAAAAGGTTTAATCCACCATGTCTATAGAGTACTGCAGTGAGCATAGCTATTCTGTTAGTGTCTACGCCAGAAACTGCGCGTCGCGGCGTTGGTAGAACTGATTCAGTAACAAGAGCTTGAAGTTCAATAGGTAAACTTCTATGACCCTCAAGTGTAAATGTTACGCAGGTGCCTTCGTTTTGAGTATCACTGTTAGAAGATAAAAAGAGTCCAGATGGGTCGGGAACTTCTTCAATACCTTCGCCGCCCATATCGAAACATCCAACTTCATCAGTCGGACCAAAACGATTTTTTACAGCTCTTAGCATGCGCAGTGCTGTTTGTGTATCTCCTTCAAATTGGCAAACAGTGTCTACTAAATGTTCAAGTGTGCGCGGGCCAGCAATAGAACCGTCTTTAGTGACATGACCAACAAGCAAAACTGGAATATTATTTGCTTTAGCAACATCAATGAGTGCACTCGCAACTTCTCGCACTTGTGTGGATCCGCCAGTAATACCATCAATATTGTGAGAAACAATTGTTTGAGCAGAATCCACAATTGCTAATGTAGGCTGATGTTGTTCAATAAGTGAAAGAACAGTATCAAGATCACCTGTAGTAGCAAGTAGGAGAGAGTCGCTGATGGCATGAATACGTGCTGCACGTAATTTGACTTGAGCTGCTGATTCTTCGCCAGAAATATAAAGTACGGGTGGATTGTTATGAGCTTGTGCTTGTTGAGCTGCATTTGATGCAGTTTTTAAGAGTAACGTTGATTTTCCAATGCCTGGCTCTCCTGCAATAAGTGTTACGGAACCGGGTACCAAACCGCCTCCTAGAACACGGTCAAATTCGCTAAAACCAGTATGAATGCGTGATGCGTTGTTGGTTTTAATGACACTCATTGGTTGTGCTAGGTCAGTTGAATTGACAAGCGTGGAGTTTGTGCGACGATACTGTACAGTAGAAGTGTTGTTTGCTGTAGAAATACGTGCAGTTCGTGCTGTATGAGACAAGCTGCTGATGTGGGCTTCTTTGAACTCTTTTACCGTGCCCCATTCGCCGCATTCAGGGCAGCGGCCGTACCATTTTGAGCTGTTCCATCCGCATTCAGAGCATACGTAGTGGAGAGGAGATTTACTTGCCATATCTTGACGCTATATGCTTTCGGAGACAATGACGCGCTGTGATTATGGTAGGCACACATAATCAGCATAGGTGATGCTAAGCGTCATCATGCTGTGACATAATGCAAGTATGTCAAATACGAATGCTTCAAATATGAATGCGTCGAATATGAAAGTACTAAACGCGCATAATTCAACACATAGTAAATTACTGATAGTGTTGACTTCTGCTGCAATAGTAGTGGTGTTGGCATTACTTTCAGCGTTTGTATGGCCAGGTTGGGCATTAAATCACGATAGTGTTGCTAATAAGAGTCATATGGTTATGCCTAAAACTCCTTCTATACCAGCTAAAGCTTTGCCTGCATCTTCAACAGCGTTATTAAAATCAATGCCAGATAGTGTGCTTGACTTTGCCCGTATTGATGCTATTCCGAGTGCTACGTGGACTGAATCATCTCCTTTAGAAGAGTATTCTGTGAAATATTCAACTGGACAAGCTGATGGCGAAGTTTCGTTAACAGTTGCACAATGGTCGAATCGTGATTCTGCAAATAAGCAATATGAGGCACTAGTTGATGGGCTTAAAGGCTCAGATGTTGCAAGTGGAAAAATCCAGGTTGGTGGCAAAACAGTCGGAAGCTATGTGTTGCGCATTGATGAAAGCGATAAAACACAAGCTAGTGCATTATGGCAAAACGATACTGCAGTATTTGAAGTTACTGGTACTAAGCAAGCTGTAGAACGTTTTTATCACAGTTTCCCAATGTAAATTGTTTTAAAATCAAGTGATTTGAGTGATAAACTCACCAAAGTCGTCAAAACGGTGTAACATTAGGCAAGTTGCACACTTTACATAGGAATGGAGGCTTCAGATGGGTTCTGTCATCAAGAAGCGCCGCAAGCGGATGAGCAAGAAGAAGCACCGCAAACTGCTGCGTAAGACTCGTCACCAGCGCAAGTAATTATGCTTATGCGTTGATGCGTGTCTGAACGTTTAGGCACGTAATACTTTTAAAAGCGTCGGGTTTCCGGCGCTTTTTTGTTTATATATTTTGCGGATTGTCTTGCAAATATTCGCGTGGTAGAGATTTGAGATTTTTCGCACTGA
>NZ_KQ956862.1:0-77974 GCF_001546485.1 Gardnerella vaginalis
ATATTCATCATCATAGTTTTACACACTTTTTGACCTATAACCCGAATAACCCCATTTTGATGACTGATGCGGTATTAAATAAAAAAGCCAAGAACCACAACAATCGTGAGAAATTTGTGTGATTCTTGGCTTCAGTAGCGGGGCATGGATTTGAACCATGGACCTCTGGGTTATGAGCCCAGCGAGCTACCGAGCTGCTCCACCCCGCGTCGGCTACTTTTAGCAGCTCTATCTACGATAGGTGCAAATTTAGATTTGTCAACTTTCGGCGTGTCTTATTGGGCTACTCTGGAAATTCTGTTGATGGTCATAATAGAGGCATAAACAGTTGTGAGATATAATAAACATATGCCTATTAAGATTCCTGAAGGATTGCCAGCACGAAGCATATTAGATGCTGAGCGTATTTTTGCATTGGAACGCCCAGAAGCAGAACAGCAGGATGTTCGTCCGCTGCGCTTATTGATTTTGAATCTCATGCCCAAAAAAATCGAAACAGAAACTCAACTTTTGCGCCTTATCTCTAAATCGCCTTTGCAAGTTGATGTCGATTTTATGAAAACTTCCACGCATGTATCAACACATGTGAGTGCGGATCATTTAGTGAAATTCTACGAAAATCTTGACGCACTTCGTAACAATTATTACGACGGCTTTGTGGTTACAGGTGCACCAGTCGAACATATGGAATTTGAGGATGTTGATTATTGGCAAGAATTCACTCAAATTCTTGACTGGGCAGCAACACATGTTTTTTCAACAATGTACTTATGCTGGGGTGCAATGGGCGCGCTTTACCATCGTTACGGCATAAAAAAGCATGTGCTCAGTGAAAAAGTTTTTGGAGTATTTCCGCAATATTTGCAGGATGAGTATTGCTTTCTTACGAACGGGTTTGATGAAATTTCTTTGCAACCGCATTCTCGAATAGCGAGTGTGGATATTGACGATATTGCTGCAGACAAGCGTTTACAAATTCTTACATGCGGTCCTGAATCTGGTCCGGGTTTGGTCGCAACACGTGATTTTTCAGAAGTATTTGCACTCGGGCATTGGGAATATGGCAAAATGACGCTTGCTCAAGAGTATGAGCGCGATATGGCGAAGGGTTTACGTAACGTGCCATTTCCACGCAACTATTTCCCTCATGATGATGCAAAATTAGAGCCGCTATTTTCTTGGCGTGCGCACGCAAATTTGCTATGGCGCAATTGGCTAAATTGGGTATATGAGACTACGCCTTACAATCTTGCCAATATTCCGCAGCTTCGTGCTACAGGCAAACTTGGAACAGATCGTTCTATTCGTCATGAGCCAGCTTCTCCGCGCGTTGACGATTTTTACCCATTCCGCCACATGAAGTACGGTATACATGAATAATTTCCACGATGGTGTAATTATGTACATACGGAGAGTACAATCAGCATTTAGATGTATTTTTCGTTTCGTGCCCCGCGCCTTGCGAGATAGATGTGCTACTGAATGATTTATTATGTCGCGAGAATGAATGAATTGCATTAATGAGATGAACAGCACTGTTATTAAGGCGTGTGAACGAATTGCTTAAGGAGGCACTTATGGATGGAATGGTTGACTTGTTGCTGAGGACTACCAATGTAGCTTCAGCAGTGGCTTCGTCTGGACCAGAATTGCCTAATATTGGCGAATTTTTGCCTCCAGAGATTTTGTTCCAGGGCACACCGTTTGCTATGAACCGCATTATTTTAGTGCGTGTGCTTATGGCTGTAATTGTCATGATTATTTTCGGCATCGGTGCTGCTCGTGCAAAGTTAGTTCCAGGAAGATTCCAAAGTATGCTGGAAATCTTAATGGACTTTGTGCGTTACAACATTGTGTACGAAATGATTGGTGAGGAGCGCGGTAAGCGTTACGTGCCAATGATGTCTACACTTTTCATCACGATTTTCTTCTTTAATCTTTGTTCTGTGATTCCAGGATTAAATATGGCTGCAACCGCAACCATTGCTGGTCCGCTTGTATTTGCTTTGTGGGTTGTGTGCCAATATCTTATTGCTGGCATTCGCGAAAAAGGTTTTGTGCGATTCTTCCGTGAAGCGTTGTTCCCAGCGGGTGTGCCATGGCCGATTTACTTCATTCTTTCGCCATTGCAGCTCATAGAATTAATAATTGTGCGACCACTTTCGCTTACAATCCGTTTGTTTGCGAATATGATTGCTGGCCATTTGCTGGTGGCCACTTGTTTAGTATTCACCAATTTCTTTGTGGTGGATTCCAGCAATAAACTCCTTGCCTTCGGCGGTGCATTATGGCTGCTTGGTGGCATTCTGTTTACCCTATTCGAAATTATGGTAGCCGGTTTGCAGGCGTTTATTTTCACTGTGCTTGCTTCTGTCTACATTTCGGAAAGTTACCCTGAAGAAGAAGAAAAGTCTGCTGTTGCTGTGGCTTGATAGCATAGCTTAAATCTTCAGATTTTACCTATCTTACGGGTTTATACTGGTTACTGTTTTACAGAAAGGAAACCAATGAATAATATCATCGCTCTCGCAGGTTTGGTCGGTAACCTGAGCATTCTTGGCTTTGCTGTTGCAACAATTTCTCCTGCACTTGGTATGGCAATCGTTGTTGCTAAAGCTATGGAATCTACTGCACGCCAGCCAGAAGTTGGCAACCGTATTCAGTTGTTCATGTTCGTCGGCTTGGCATTCATCGAGGTTCTGGGTTTGCTCGGATTCGTTGCCTACATTATGGGAAAGTGAACCGAACGAAACAACTCGTTCCAGCGCAAATATAAAAGTGTTGAAGGAATAGAAAGGACAAGCCATGGCACATGCATCTGAGAGTAATGGTTTGGCGTTGTTCTTGCCTGAGCCTTATGACTTAGTGTGGTCGTTAGTTGTTTTGGTAGTTCTTGCAGTGTTTTTCTACAAGTTCGTTATGCCTAAATTCCAGGCAATTCTTGACGAGCGCGCAGAAAAAATCGAAGGCGGAATAGCTAAAGCAGCAAATGTGCAGCATGAAGCTGACGAATTAAAAAGTCAGATGGAAGAGGAGCTTGCTCAAGCTCAGGCTGATGCTGCAAAAACTCGCGAAGAGGCTCGTACAGAAGCTTCAAAAATCATTGGCGAAGCTAGACAACGCGCTGAAAAGGATGCTGCCAAAATCATTAGTGAGGCACAACATTCTATTGAGGCTCAGCATAAGCATGCCATGTCCAGCCTCCAAGGAGAAGTATCGGTTCTTGCAGCAGCGTTGGCTGGCAAGATTCTTGCATCTAAGCTGGATGACGATACTGTAAGCTCCAAAATTATTGATCATGTAATTGATGAAGTTGGAGACACTAAAAATTCGGATCAGAGCAAGTAAAGCTTGATGCATTAATCTCAATAGTAAGTTATTGAGTTTGATGCATTCGTTGCATTACTTCGTTTTTACAGAAACGAGGAGGTAAGAATGCCAGAAAAGGCATCGCGTGCAAACGATAGTTTGTCGCGTTCTTCACTCGCTCAGGCTATTACAGATGCACATGATGAAGCGCAGCGCATTGCTGACGAACTTTCGTCAATGATGGGCATGATTGATCAATATCCTGAGCTTTCTGATGCGATTACCGATCCGAACAGGTCTTCGGAAGATAAGTCTCGTTTAATTGACGAGCTTATTGGAGGTAAAGCGCACCCTGTTGTATTGCGCATTATGCACTATCTCGTAGGAACCTGGCATGGTGGATCTGAAAGCGGTAAAACCGGTAGCTTTGGTGGCGCTTGGTCAGGCTTCGAGCGTGAAGCTGGTGAGACCTTGGTTACGGTCACTACTGCTCAACCGCTTACAGATAAGCAGATTAAGCGTTTGATTGAGATCTACAGCAATAAGTTGGGTCATCGCGCATACATTAACCCAATTGTGGATCCAAACGTGCTTGGTGGTATGCGTATACAAATCGGTGATCAAATAACCGATCGCACCATGTTAATGCAGCTGAAGCAGTTGCAGCGTTCTGCTCGCAATGGTGCTTGGACACAGGCAGTGAAGTAATAAATTAAGGAGAATTATGGCGGAACTATCTATTGATCCCGCCCTTATACGCAAGGCGCTCGACGGTTTCGTTGACTCGTATAAGCCTGCAGACATGCCAACACAAGAAGTTGGTTATGTTGTTACGGCTGGTGACGGTATCGCGCACGTAGCCGGATTGTCCGGCTGCATGGCGAACGAGCTGCTCACCTTTGAGAACGATACCTTGGGTCTTGCGTTCAACCTTGATGCACATGAAATCGGCGTTGTTATTCTTGGCGATTTCACTGGCATTGAGGAAGGGCAGGAAGTATACCGCACAGGCGAAGTGTTGTCTGTGCCGGTTGGTGACGCTTATCTTGGTCGTACTGTGGATCCTTTGGGTAATCCAATCGATGGTTTAGGTGCGATTGAGTGCAATGAGCGTCGTATTCTTGAAGCCCAGGCTCCAGACGTTATTCACCGTCATCCAGTTGACGAACCTTTGTCTACTGGTTTGAAGGCTATTGACGCAATGACGCCAATTGGTCGCGGTCAGCGTCAGTTGATTATTGGTGACCGCCAAACCGGTAAGACTGCAATTGCAATCGATACAATTATCAACCAGCGTACAAACTGGGAGAGCGGCGATCCAAAGAAGCAAGTGCGCTGTATTTATGTAGCAATCGGTCAGAAAGGTTCTACTATTGCTGCAGTGCGCCAAAGCCTCGAAGAAGCAGGCGCTATGAAGTACACCACGATTGTGGCAAGCCCGGCTTCTGATTCTGCAGGTTTTAAGTACATTGCACCTTACACTGGTTCTGCAATTGGTCAGCATTGGATGTATAACGGCAAGCACGTTTTGATCGTTTTTGACGATTTGTCGAAGCAGGCAGAAGCATACCGTTCAATTTCCTTGCTTTTGCGTCGTCCACCTGGGCGTGAAGCTTACCCAGGCGACGTGTTCTATTTGCACTCTCGTCTGCTTGAACGTTGTGCTAAGCTTTCCGATGATTTGGGTGGCGGTTCTATGACCGGTTTGCCAATTATCGAGACTAAAGCAAACGATGTTTCTGCGTATATTCCAACCAACGTGATTTCTATCACTGATGGTCAGATCTTCTTGCAGTCTGATTTGTTCAACGCAGGTCAGCGTCCAGCAGTTGACGTCGGTATTTCTGTGTCTCGTGTTGGTGGTGCAGCTCAGGCTAAGGCTTTGAAGAAAGTTTCTGGCATGTTGAAGATTTCTTTGGCTCGTTACAAGTCTTTGGAATCTTTCGCCATGTTTGCTTCCGATTTGGACGCAGCATCTAAAGCTCAGTTGACCCGTGGTGCACGCTTAACTGAGTTGCTTAAGCAGAAGCAATTCTCTCCTCGTTCTATGGAGCAGGAGGTTGTTTCTGTGTGGGCTGGTACGCATGGCAAGCTTGATGATATTCCTGTGAAGGATGTTTTACGTTTTGAAAGTGAATTGTTGGATTACTTGGATAAAGGTACCGACATTTTGCAAGTAATTCGAGATACTGAGGACTTCACTAAGGAAACTGAAGCAAAGCTTGATGCTGCTATTGATGATTTCCGTAGGACGTTTAAGACTTCTGTAGGCAAGCCTTTGATTGTAAAGGATTCGTTGCCGCCGGCTGAAAATCCTGCTCCTGTTGAAAAAGAGCAGCTTGTTGCAAAGCCAAAAACAGACGGTCGCGAGCCTGAGGGGAAGTAGCGTATGTCCTCCCAACTTGCATTGAAATCGAGAATTATTTCCACACAGTCTTTGGGTAAAATCTTTAAGGCTCAGGAAATGATTGCGTCTTCGCATATTGCAAAAGCGCGTGATATTGCGCTGAATGCTAAGCCTTACAGCGACGCAATTTTCGATGCCGTGCAGGCGTTGGTAGCTCATCACGAAGCAAATATTAAGCATCCTATTTTCGGTAAAGAGCATGCCGGCAACCGTGTAGCGGTTCTAGCTCTTACTTCTGATCGCGGCATGGCAGGTGCGTTTACGTCTTCGATTATTCGTGAGACTGAGGCGCTCCTTGCCAAGCTTGATGCGGAAGGTAAGCATGCAGAACTGTACGTGTATGGTCGTCGTGGTGCAACTTACTATAAGTATCGCAATCGCGATGTGGCAGGCACTTGGGAAGGTTCTACGGATCATCCTGATGTCACTATTGCAGAAAAGATTTCCGATACGTTGATGGATGCTTATATGACGCCGGAAGCGGAAGGCGGAGTTTCGGAACTGTATATTGTATTCACTGAATTTATCAATATGGTGAGGCAAAAGGTTCGTACACTACGTATGCTGCCAGTTGAGCTGGTTCCATTGAAGGATGGTGAGGAGTTTGCTATGCACCGTCCTGATTATGAAGCAGCTTCTGGCCCTTCAGCATCGTTGTCGTCTACGAGCGCAGTTTCAGCTCGTGAAGAAGCAGTGAGCCGTAGCAATCCTGATGCTGTTGAATATTGCTTCGAGCCAAGTCCAGATGAAGTGCTGGATGCTGTTCTACCGAAGTATATTCAGTCTCGTATTCACGAGTGCTTGCTTACTTCTGCTGCTTCTGAAACGGCGAGCAGGCAGAACGCTATGCATACGGCTACAGATAACGCCCGCAATTTGGTGGATGATTTGACTAGAAAGCTTAATGCTTCTCGTCAGGCATCTATCACTCAAGAACTTACCGAGATTATCGGCAGCGCTGATGCGCTGAATAATGAGGAGGATTAGGAGCATATGGCTGAGAATCAGACCACAGCGCCTCCAGAAGCTGAAAAGGAAGTCGACCCAACGGCTGGTCGCGTAACTCGCGTTCAGGGTTCCGTGATTGACGTTGAATTCCCGGTTGGCTATCTGCCGGATATTTACAATGCTCTCAAAGTAGATATTGCTACCGTAGGTAATACGGAAGGTGATACCGTTCACGAGATTACGTTGGAAGTTGAACAGCACCTTGGTGATTCCACCGTGCGAGCAGTGGCGCTTAAGCCTACGGACGGCTTGGTTCGTGGTGCTTTAGTGCGCGATACTGGTGGTCCAATTTCCGTACCAGTTGGCGATGTTACTAAGGGTCACGTGTTCGATGTTACTGGCAACATTTTGAATGCTAAGCCAGGTGAGAATATTGAAGTAACTGAGCGTTGGCCAATTCACCGCAACCCACCTGCTTTCGATCAACTTGAGTCTAAGACTCAAATGTTTGAAACTGGCATTAAGGTTATTGATTTGCTTACCCCTTACGTTCAAGGTGGCAAAATCGGTCTGTTCGGTGGTGCAGGTGTTGGTAAAACCGTGTTGATTCAGGAAATGATTCAGCGCGTTGCACAGAACCACGGCGGTGTGTCTGTGTTTGCTGGCGTCGGCGAGCGTACTCGTGAAGGTAACGATTTGATTGGCGAAATGGCTGAGGCTGGTGTTTTGGAGAAAACGGCACTTGTCTTCGGCCAGATGGATGAGCCTCCTGGGACTCGTCTTCGTGTGCCTCTTACCGCTTTGACTATGGCTGAGTACTTCCGCGATGTGCAGAATCAAGATGTGTTGCTGTTTATTGATAACATCTTCCGCTTTACTCAGGCTGGTTCTGAGGTTTCCACATTGCTGGGTCGTATGCCTTCTGCAGTGGGTTATCAGCCAAACTTGGCTGATGAAATGGGTGCGTTGCAGGAGCGTATTACTTCTACTCGTGGTCATTCCATTACTTCGCTTCAGGCTATTTACGTGCCTGCAGATGATTACACTGATCCTGCACCTGCAACAACCTTTACGCACTTGGATGCAACTACTGAGCTTTCACGTGATATTGCAGCTAAGGGTATTTACCCGGCTGTGGATCCTTTGGCTTCTACGTCAAGAATCTTGGATCCGCGTTACGTTGGTCAGGCTCATTATGATTGCGCTAATCGTGTGAAGGCTATTTTGCAGCGTAACAAGGAGCTTCAGGACATCATTGCTTTGATTGGTATTGATGAGCTTGGTGAGGAAGATAAGACTACTGTGAGCCGTGCACGTAAGATTGAGCAGTTCCTTGGTCAGAACTTCTACGTGGCTGAAAAGTTCACAGGTCGTCCGGGCTCTTACGTGCCAGCAGATGAAACCATCGAAGCATTCACTCGTATTTGCGATGGTGTTTACGATGAGATTCCTGAGCAGGCATTCTCGGGTATCGGTGGCATCGATGATCTTGAGCGTCGTTGGCACGATATGCAGCAAGAGTTTGGTGCGTGATTATGGCAGAGAAGCAAGTAAAATCGCTGCACGTGAGTGTGGTGGCAGCCAGGCATCCTGTGTGGGAAGGTGAAGCCAAATTCGTTGTTATTCCTTCTGTGAATGGCGCAATGGGTGTGCTTCCTGGACACGAGGCTGTGCTTGCGTTGATTAATCACGGTTTTGTCAAGGTTGATGATTTGAAGGGTGTGCGTCACGTTTTTAAGGTGACGGATGGATTCTTCTCCGTTGACTCTGACAATATTACAATTGCTGTAGAGCATAGTTGTAACGTCGATAAAGACGGTAACGTGCTGCCTAACGCTAAGGTGATTTAGGCTTACGTATAAGTGAAGTAAGCGAAAAGACAGGAGTTTGGATATCCCAAGCTCCTGTCTTTTTGTTTCTATCGTGCGTTTAAAAAATAGATCTCAGTGGCGAAACACTGTTACTAACTCAGTCAGCCGAGTCACTAATATTGTCTTCAAAATCGTAGTATTTTTCACTTTTGAAAGTAGATACGTATTTTCACTTTCAAAACTGTAATATTTTTTCACTTTTGAAAGTGGGGCGTTTGTTTACGCAAAATTCAGATCTTTACTTTGATATGCATGCCACTGCTGCGTTGCTTACGCCGAAACGAGTGTCTGTATGTTATAGTGCACAACTTAAACTTCTAAAAATCCAAAGTTTAGGTCATCAATAACCTAAACTTACGAAAAATAAAAGTTTAGGTCATCAATAACCTAAACTTGTAAAAAATCGAAGTTTGATTCATAATATTCATAGGATTATAAAATTCATGAAATTTGTGGCCACACAATCAGCATTGGCACTGTTTTGCTAATCGCTAAACTTGTTAAAGCGGAGTTGAGGTTTATTATGGTAAATTCGCAAAATCAGCCACTTGAAAGCGCAAATTTGCCAATGCGCAGTAATCGCACTGCAATAGTCGGCAAAAATATTAAAAATCGCGATATTTACCTTAGCCAGCTTATATCTTTCAAAGATACAGAGCCTGTAAAAGTTGTAACAGGTATTCGCCGCTGTGGCAAGTCAACTCTGCTTAAGCTCATGCAATCGTACTTGCTTAACTCCGGGGTTGAGCAAAATCAAATTATATCTATAAACTTTGAGTCACTCGAGTTTCAAGATATGAGTTACAAAGACTTATACTTTTACGTTAAAAGCAAGATTGAGTCTACTAAGATTGAGTTTTCTGGTATTAAGTCTCCTAAAAAAACGTATCTTTTCTTTGACGAGCTGCAGCGTATAGATCGTTGGGAAGATGCAATTAACTCGTTTCGCGTAGATTTTGATTGCGATATTTACATAACTGGATCCAACGCATACCTGCTTTCCTCGGAGTACTCAACATACTTGTCTGGGCGGTATGTGGAAGTGAAAATGTATCCGCTTTCGTTCAAAGAGTTCGTTGATTTTCAGGATTATTCCATTGAAGAATATAAGTCTCCGCTCGGTGATTTGAAAAAAAGAGCGGTGAGTGCGAATGGCAGTAGTGTAGAGCTTGGTGACTTGTTTGCAGCTTATATGCGTTACGGTGGTATGCCTGCAATTTGCGATTTTGCTTTAGAATCAGGTTTTAACCAGAGTAGTGCAATGACTTTGTTGGACGGAATTTATTCCACTGTAGTAGTTCGCGATATACTCGAGCGCGAGAAGCGCCGCGGGCAGAGGCAGATTACAGACGCCGACCTTCTTAGAAAAATCATTATGTTTTTGGCAGATAATATTGGAAACAATACGTCTTTAAATTCTATGTGTAATACGCTTTCTTCGGAAAATCTGCTTGATTCTGCGGATAGCAATTCTCGTGGCTTGCGCGCGCGTGGCACTAAGCCCGCTACTCAAACTATATCTGCTTACGTTGGTGCGTTAAAAGAATCTTACATGTTTTACGATGTTAAACGTTTCGATATTAAAGGTAAGGATTATTTACGCACTCTTGGCAAGTATTACATTGTTGACATTGGGTTGCGTAATTATTTGCTTGGATTTAGGGACAGAGATAGAGGACATGCGCTGGAGAACGTTGTTTTCTTTGAGCTTTTAAGGCGAGGCTACGATGTTGCTGTTGGTAAAATAGATAATTTGGAAGTGGATTTTGTTGCGACTTCTGCTTCCGAAAAGCTTTATATTCAAGTAACTGAAAGCATGATGGATGAGTCTGTGCGCGAGCGAGAGTTAAAGCCGCTTCGTAAGATTCATAATAATTACGATAAGTTGGTTATAACTTTGAGTAAGGCTTTAGATGATGACTACGACGGCATTCGCGTTGAAAACATTGTTGATTGGCTGCTTAAGTAGCGTTGTTTATTTGTTTCTTAGCTAGCTGTTATGGGTATGCATTAAAGCGCGTAAATCGTGCTACGCCGAAACAAGTGGCGTTATGTTGCCGATGCTGGATTCGTCAAATCGCAGAATGTCGTAGTCGCGTTGAAGGTTGAGCCAGAAATCGGGGGTTGTTCTAAAAGCTTTAGATAGCTTGTATGCCATTGCTACACTGATTGCGCGTTTGTCGTTTAAAATTTCTCCGATGGCTGTTTGGGATGTTCCAATAGTGTGTGCAAGTTTGTATGAGCTGATTTTAAGCGGTTCCATAAATTCTTCGCGCAAGATTTCGCCAGGAGTGCTCAAGTGTTTGTTAAGTTCCTTTTCTCTGGTTTTCATAAAATTATGGTAATGCATTGCGTTACTAACGTCAAGCGTTAGTGTTATTTGTGTTAGAGCTATCAAGTGTTTAGTATGCTGTTTTTAGTTGATTTTTGATTAATATTGTTTATTTTTGGCAACGGGGGGTATTCTTGTGTGTGATTGTTGATGAATTTCTGGCTTTACTTTTATCAATCTGCCAGTTGTGTCAACATGTGATATTTGCGCTTTTTGTGTGAGAGAAGAAAGGATAAAGTATGCTAAAGAAAAAAGCGATAGGTGCTTTTGTTGCTGCTGCTACTTTGCTTAGTGGTTTTGCTTTTGCATCGCTTGCTCCAGTTGCGTTTGCAAACGATGACAACAGTGGTAGTGATATAGAGAAAAATTGCGAAGTTCGCGAGAAAGATGAAGAATTTCACATAGGTATTTACACCCGCACGCTATATTGCAAAGATTCCAGCAGTTCAGAATATCATGAGGCGTCACTCGCAGAAAGAAAGGAATGGAGCATAGCTGTTGCAAAGAGACTTAATGTTCCAGGAGAATTATTTATTGGTGATGCGCACGATTGGTGTGATGGCATTTTTTGCCCATTAGGCCCTTTTGTTGATTATGATCGTGTTGACAACTATATTAATGAAAAACTGAAGACGAGCGACGTATTTTGCTATTATGCACTTCGGGGCGGATTCTTGCATAGCATGGACGAAACAGGCAGAAGGAGAGATGTCGTAACAAGTGGTGGCCCTGAATACTGCGATAAAAATGGATGTAAAGACGCCAGTATAGGTACCAACGAATATAAAGTATGCAAAGCGCATGGATATTTCAATGATGGCGAAGATCATAAGTCTGGTTCAGACCAAACTCCTGCTCCTGCTCCTGCTCCTGCACCAGCTCCTAAGCCAGCTCCAGCTCCTGCACCTGCACCTGAGCATCATGGTATGACTCCTGCCCCTGCTCCTTCAGTGCTTGACTCGCTTACTCCTGCGCTCGACGACAATATTGATTTTAGCGAGATGTTAGATATGGCTGATTTTGATGTTGATGCGTTGGGTGATTTGTCTGATTTAGGCAACATGAACGTCGGGGATTTCGTCGGCACTGGTAGTGTTGATAACTTTGGTGACGCTGATACCCCTAGTGGTGTAGATGATTTCAACATTGGTGATTTCGATCTGTCTGATTTCGATTTTGCTGATTTGTTGGATGATCTTGGTGATTTGGATCTTGATGATTTAGCTACTGCTGATGTCGCTGATGCTGATTCTTCTGTTCCAGCTGTGCCTGTTGGTGTTGTAGCTCGTTAGGTTAGCTGACATAGTGTAGTTGTTATAAGTGAAAAGATTAAGGGTCTTCGTTTGCGTTCGCCTGCTTGCGTTCGCGCGCGAAGGCTCTTTCTTTATGTGCTTTTCTACTGCATTCTGTTTATTGTGTTTTCGATTGCGTTCTGTTATTTGACTTAGTTCGCGCTAAGCAGCCATTGCGCTATGTCTATTACGCGTATTCCTTCAATATCGTAAGAATCGTGGCGAGTGTTTGCAAGTAGGATTTTAGGGTAAGAGTCTTTTATTGCTTTTAACGGCGAAAGTTCGCGTTCCAATGTGGAATCATTGCTAATGTTGTCTGAAACTTGAATATAAAGTTTTTCACTCGCTTTTATTGCCACAAAATCTACTTCTTTTTGATAAAGTTTACCAACATAAATCGAGTATCCTCTTCGCATAAGCTCAAGTGCCACAATATTCTCGTACGCTCTTCCGTAATCCATGTTGCGCGTTCCTAGAATTGCGTAGCGTAGCGCGGTGTCTGCTAAATAGTATTTTTCGTTTGTTTCTAAGTATTTTTTGCCGCGAATATCGTAGCGTTTTACTTTATAAAACATGAACGCATTGCATAAATATTTTAGATAATTGCCAACTGTTATGTGTGTTGTTTCAATCTGATTCTGCTTAAGTATTGAGCTTACATTGTTTGCGGTTGTGAGATTTGCGATATTGTCCATTAAAAATTCGCATATTGAGTCAAGAAGTGATACTTCCGATATTGCGTATTTGTCTACTAAATCGCGTTTAACAAGAGTTGTATACACGTTTTTTATGTACGCTTGTGCATCGTCTTGGTTGGCGTAAACGTATGATCCTGCAAGCCCGCCCTGTTGTAAATACTTTTGCAAAGCATCGTTAAAGTTGTTTTCTACTTCAAAGTATTCGCAATATTCTGCAAAACTAAACGGGAATACTGGTATTTCAATGAATCTTCCACTAAACAGTGTTGCAAGATCAGAGCTAAGTAAGAATGCGTTGGATCCTGTTAAGTAAATATCGTATTTATTGCTATTGTGAAGGCTGTTAATCGCAAGCTCAAATTTTGGGCATAATTGAACTTCGTCAATCATAAGAACGTTGTACGCTTCGGGTATGTAACGGCTTTCAACGTACGCAAAAAGACTTTTGTAATTTTTCAGATTTTCATAATTTAGGTTATTGAAGTCAATGTTGATTATGTTAAGTTGTTGGCTGTTCTGCTGATGTTGTAGTGCGTCTGGTAGTTGCGCATGCTTTGCTGAAGCGTAAAGTTTGCTACTTTGATTACTGTATGTGTTTCCTAAATATGTGCGGTAAGCGCGTAGTAGTTCCGATTTTCCACTGCGTCGAATTCCGGTAATGATTTTTATATCTGGCGTGCCTTTAACGCGTTTGAGGCGATTTAAGTAATCTGTTCTCTCGATAATCTTCATTTTAATCGCCTTTCACTTTCAAAACTGTAATTTTATTTCACTTTTGAAAGTATTATACCATTTTCACTTTCAAAACTTTAATTTTATTTTACTTTTGAAAGTATTATATCATTTTCACTTTCAAAACTGTAATATTTTTTAAGTTTTGAAAGTGAGTGCCTATTTGCGCTCGCGTTCGATTGTTTGTTTTCTTGCTTGCGTGCGCGCGCGAAGGCCCTTTCTTTTTGTGCGCATGCCACTGCTGCGTTGCTTACGCCGAAACGAGTGGCGTTATGTTGCCGATGCTGGATTCGTCAAATCGCAGAATGTCCTGTAACTAAAGTGTGCCGTAACTAAAGTGTGCTGTAACAAAAATATGCTGTAATCAAAATGCATTGCGAATAGTAAAATAGTGCGTAGTTATTTTTGATTTTAGAGCGGGTGCTGGCAGGGAGAAGAAATGATTGATAAAGAAACGCAACGTAGACGTGAAGAAAATTTGGGTCTTGCAATAGCTTCAGGCAGACTTGAAGGCAATTCGCCTTCAAAAGAGTTTCTTTATGACGCAAATCAATATGCTAAAGGTTTTATAACCAGTGACGAATTTGTTGCTAGAATGCGTTCTAGATATAGTGTAACGGATTAACTTACTCGGATTGCGTTAGTGCTATGGAAACAGTTTTTGATCCATATCTTATTTCCCACACAAGGGTGTTAAAGAACAAATCTAATATAAATAATCAGATTGAATTAGATAAATATGAGAACGATGCTGTTCTCACAAGATGCTCTATTTTGTACGAAAACTTGCCGCATGCTGAAGGAACTGTTAAGCAATTGCAGTGGATTCATCATTATCTTTTCCAGGATGTTTACGATTGGGCTGGTCAGATTCGTACTATAGACATGTCTAAAGGCGGTGGTGAGCCGTTTCATCCGCTTGAATACATGGGCGTTGGGATTCGCTACTGCGAACAAACGCTTAAAAATGATAATTTATTGCAAGGTTTATCTATTGATGAGTTTATTAGTAAGCTAAGCGTAAATTACAATAATTTTAATGTTTTGCACCCATTTCGTGAGGGCAATGGTAGAACACAGCGTGTTTTTTGGGATATAGTTGCGCGAGATGCTGGATACCATTTTGATTGGGGATTAATAACTCAGCGCGTTAACGACAAGGCTTCAATACAGGCCAAAGATGCTAACGATACCAAGCTTCTTGAAGACATGTTCCACATTATTACAAAGCCTTTGAATGTTGAGCTTTTAGCTCAGCAGCAGTTTGCGCATCTTGTTGAAGAAGAATACGAATACGCGCCGAATGTGGCTAGTGTTTTGCAAGATAAGGATTATGCTGCGTATAAAACGCGTTACGGCATAGATTGATTAGGGCTTTCGCTCGCGTTCGCTTGTTTGTTTTCTTGCTTGCGTTCGCGCGCGAAGGCTCTTTCTTTTTGCTTAAGTTTTGCGAATCTTTACTTTTGAGTGTACAAAATCGCAATTATCTTTACTTTTGATGTTGATTATGGGAAAATAAGTAAAGATTTTAGTGTGTGAGTATTTAGATTCTTCATGATTTATCTCAATCAAAACTATGCAAGCGGAAGAAAGCGAACTGTTAAAAATGTATGATTACTCGGGATTGAACAAAAGGCTACAAGAAAAATGCGTTAAAAAATCTCAATTAGCAGCCGAGCTGCATATTTCTTCTCGTACGATTGCGAAAATTTCAAAAGGTGAAAAACTGTCAAATTCAGTAATCGCAAAAATAAGCAACTATTTACAATGTAATCCGAGCGAATTGTATCGCGTAATTTCAAGTAACCCTATTTTGCAGAGGCTTAGGGAAGAAAAGGAGCATCGTATACCTGGTGGAATTTACCACGAGCTTCAAATTCGCATGACGTACAACTCGAATCATATTGAAGGTAGCCAGCTAAGTGAAGATCAAACTAGGCGAATTTTTGAAACTAATACTATTGATTCCGAAGAAAATGTGGATGGTGTAGTTGATAGCGCGGCTTCAAGCACTGGTGCAGCAGAGAGCACAGCTATTAAGGTTGATGACATTGTTGAAACAGTGAATCATTTTCGCGCGATTGATTATTGCATTGATGTCGCTGAAGAGCCTCTTAGCGAAGACATGATTAAGCATTTACATTTGCTGCTTAAACGCGGAACAAGCGACGAGCTTCTGCCTTGGTTTCGTGTGGGCGACTACAAGTTGCGCGCAAATGTTGTAGGTGGTGTGCAAACTTGCGAGCCGAAAAAAGTGCACGAGGAGATTAGTAAGCTGTTGGCTGAATACCTTGCTAAAACTGATTTGCAGCTAGAGGATATAGTTGATTTTCACTACAGGTTTGAGCGAATACACCCATTTCAGGACGGTAATGGCAGAGTTGGGCGTTTGATTGCTTTTAAGGAATGCTTAAAGCATAATATCGTGCCGTTTATTATTGAGGATCGAAAGAAATATTACTATTATCGAGGTCTCAAAGAATACAGCAATGAGCGCGGATTCTTAGTTGAAACTTGCTATGACGGTCAAGATACGTTCCGTGCGTTGTTGAAGCTTTTTGGGTTGTGACGCAAGCTTTTTGTAAAGAGACTGTATTGCGTAACGTATGCGCGGCGTGGTAGCGTGTTTTATACGACTTGAAAACGAAAGTTTTGCGGGCGATGCATTTATGCGTCGCCCGATTTTTTCTGCTTACCCTTACATACCCCCATTTCGCAAAATTAAAAAATTTTCAAATTTGCGAAATGAAATTTGCTAGTTTTATAGCGTTGTAAATCATGCTACGCCGAAACGAGTGGCGTTATGTTGATGTTGCAGACGCTACCGATGTTTCTATACTGCTATTTTTCAAAAATGTAGGTATAGACGAATGTTTTTTACTTGCTATGCCTTCATTTTGCGAAAATGTCGGTATAGAATAGATTTTTACGTTAGTTAAGCAATCATTTTGTGATAAATGCGTTATTTGCGTATAAGCAAAAATATCGCAAGCAAAATATTGCAAGACATTACTACAAAATCCTCAATAACGTAGACGCAATAATGTAAACGCAATAACGTAAACGGAGCTGCATTATGGATTACAAAACAATACGCAAAATAGTTGCGATGTCTAAAAGTAATGCAAAACCGTGCGATATTGCGGAAGAAGAATATCGATCGCGCATTGATAATCCTGCGACGTATCGTTCTGGAATCGTATTTGATAATCATGAGATTTTTGCAATGTGCGTAACGGATCTTGTAACGCACATAGATGATATTATGTGCACTGAAAAAGTCATTGAAAAAACATGGAGCATGCTGCCGCGGTTTGCTCAGCGTGAGTATTTAATGCAACTTATTGCAAAAGAAGTGCAAAATACAAACATTATTGAGGGTGTTCACAGCACTAGAAAAGAGCTTTCCAAAGCGCTTAATGCTGCGAGTGAACAGAATAAGCATACGCGTTTTAGTGAATTTACTAAGCTTTTTCTTGAGCTTGCAGATTCTAAAGAAAAGTCTGTTACGGACTCTGTTGCGGATTTGAATGTAAAGTCGGTTGCCAACTCCGATGAGTATGGCACTTCAATTCCGCAAATATTACAAGATATACGAAAAATTTACGACAGCATTATGCAAGGCGAATTAGAAGAAAAAGACATTCCAGATGGTGAGATTTTTAGGAGTGGGAAAGTAAGTATTCGTGATGGTGCAAATAATGTAGTGCATGATGGCGATGCAACGGAAGTAGAAATTCAAAATCATTTAATGCAGATGTTGAGATTTATGAATATCAGCAAAGTCCCAACGCTTATTAAGGCGTGCATGTGCCACTATGCTTTTGAGAGCGTGCACCCATTTTATGATGGGAACGGCAGAACTGGGCGATTTTTGCTTGCTTTGCAATTGCATGATCAGCTTTCGATGCCAACAATTTTGAGCTTAAGCTCTATAGTTTATGCAGAAAAATCTGGATACTATGCTGCTTTTTCTAAATCGCAGGAGCTATTTAATTGCAACGATTTAACTATGTTTTGCTGCACAATGTTGGAATATATTAAAAAAGCGCAGAACGAAGTATTAGACAATATTATTTTGCAAGCAAAACAGATTATTTACTGTATGGATAAGCTATCCGAGTTTTCTAAAAAAACATCGATTTCTAAAGTGCAGCACGAAGTGATGACCATTTTGTTGCAAAATAAGCTTTTTTCTTATAACCCAACTCCCATGACTCGCAAGCAATTAAGTGAATACGTTGGCAATGCAATTGATGAGAAGATTGGCGAGCGAAAGATTGTGAGCGCGCTTAACGGTTTGATTGATTTTGGAATGATTGACGTGGTAGGTGAGCGTCCTATTCGGTATGAGCTTTCTAAAAAAGCGAATGAAATGTTTGAGTGAAGCAAGCGATGTTTAGGAATGTAATGGCGTTTGAGCGCGCGCTTGGCACGGGGATTATTATCTCTAGCAGCGTGCCGATTTCGCAGCGCGTGCAGAAGCGGATTCGCGCTTTTGTTGAAGAGTATGAATCGGTGCTTTCGCGCTTTCGTGAAGATTCGCTTGTTTCGCGCATGTCTCGTGCGGAGGACGGCGGCGAGTTTGAGTTTCCAACGTGGGCTCAGCCACTTTTTGCTCTTTATAGCGAGTTTTACGCTGCAACGCACGGTGCTTTCGACGCGTGCGTTGGCGCGGATTTGCTTGCTCTTGGCTATAACAATTCTGTTCGCTTTATTCCGCAATCGGCAGCTGGCTCAGGTAAGAATGAGAATAGTAGCAGTGATAGTTGGTCTAACTATCGCCGCGCTTTGCCAGTTACGTGGGCAGATATTTCGCAAGGTGGCGGCGGCACAACGCTTTGCACAAATCAGCCAGTGCAGCTTGATTTTGGTGCAGCTGGAAAAGGCTATTTTGTAGATTTTGTAACGCAGATTATTAAAGAGGAGCTTAGCGAGCAGCTTCATGAGGATTTTGATTTTTTGGTAAACGCAGGCGGCGATATGCGCGCTTGCTTTAGCAAAGAGAATAGTCAAATAAAAGTGGCTCTGGAAAATCCTTTTGACACAACTCAAGCAGTTGGAGTGGCATCAATCGCAAGCGGGGCGCTGTGTGCATCGTCTAGTGCAAGAAAGCGTTGGAAAGTAAAAGAAGCAAGTTACTTAGGTAAAGATGCAAGTGGCTTTGAGTCTAATTTAATTGCGACTCACTTGATTAATGCGCTTGACGGCATTCCTGCTTGCGATTTATGCGCAAGTTGGGCGTATGTGCCTGCTAAAACTTGCGATTTTCCAGCTGCTTATGCCGACGCGATTGCAAGTGCGTTGTTTGTATCGAAAGAAAGCGATTTGCAAAAAATCGTGCAAAATGTTGGCGCTGAGTTTGCTGTAATCTCGCCAAATCATGCGCTTCGCAAAACGCGCGCATTCCCAGCGCACTTTTTTGCCGAATGATGCCGAATAATGCTGAATAATGCGGGATAATTCCAACTAATGCTGAATAATGACGATGCGAGTTAGTTGGGTTATAGACCAAAAAGTGTGTAAAGCTAGGGTTGTGGGTTATAGTCCAAAAGACCTATAACCCACATTTTTTACTTGGCACTGTTAACTCAACCTTAAACCCACCGTATTTGCTTCTACTTATATCAACTGTTCCATTATGAGCGCCAATAATCTGCTGAACAATCAGCAAACCCAAACCATGCCGTTGCTCTGCAGTACTTGTATCGCAAATCATATAGTGCGGTTCATGATTAAGCTTTTCGATTTTTTCATCTGAAACACCTATACCGTTATCTTCAACACAAATAATACAATTATTATTATTTGCAGCAACGGATACATAAATCGTACACCCATTTTCATTATGAGATATGCTGTTCTGAATAAGATTAGATATTGCTCGTTTTAATAAATCTTTGTCTACATTAATATTGCAAACAGTCAATTCTGCGTTCGTTTCCCATTTAATCGAAAACTCATCTTGCATACCCATGTTCATAAAATCCACAACAACTTGCCTAACAACAGCAACAACATTTTCTTCTTTTTTCATAATTGGTTGCATATTGTATTCAAGTTTTGAAGCCAGATTAAGGTCATTAATCAAATTCTTCATTCTGACACTTTGCTTAATAATCATCGTTGCTTTTTTACGATCTTCTTCCAAAATATGGAGAGAATTTTCTAACTGTCCCGCATATCCCATAACCATAGATAACGGCGTACGAATATCATGCGAAACCCCAGCTATCCAATTCGCTCTTGCAGTCTCTCTTTTCCTCAATTGTTCTTTTTGTATTTGCAAAATATCGGAAGCAGAATTTATATTAGATGAAATTTCTGAAAGCGCTCCTGTTTCTGGAATATGCACGCTTTCTCCACTAGATAAACGTTGTATCCCTTTTGTAATCGGATTAATTGATTTTAGTAGTTTTATATTAGCTATTAAATAAATTCCAAGAATCAGCAAAATGTTGATAAATAATACGCTTAAAACAATCTGCGGAAAATTTGAGATTAAACTGTAGTTCCAACTTGGTCGCGTATGTTTCCAAAAACTGTTGTGCGGAAATCCGACTACAACAACTCCATCCTTATTTTTGCCAGTGTAAGTTGGATAACCATCAATGTAACCAACGCTCAAATTAGCTATATCAGACAAAGTATAGTCGTTTGGAATACCTGCAGGGACATTTTCTGTTTTCCATACGACTTTCAACGTATTATTATCAATCAAAATTGCCCATGCGCCAGAATTTGTCAATTTGGAAGACATATTTTTTGATAATGCATAATCCCCACTTGCGGATAATTGTAATGCTTCTCCCGTCTCTTTTGCTATGCTATAAGGAGACATCTCTTTATCGGGAGCGTAGTTTCCTATAAGTACAACAAACGCAATAATATTCATTAATACTATAAGCACAGAGCTTAGTAGAAAAATACTTATGAAGCGTTGTATTAGTTTTGGTATGCTTTTCATTCTGCTTTACTTCACAATCAGCTTATACCCTAAGCCTTTAACTGTTATTAAAGAAACAGGCTGCGATGGATTGAGTTCTATTTTTTCTCTGATACGACGTATATGTGCCATTAAAGAATTTTCATATCCAAAAGGATTAGCTCCCCATGTAGCTTCACATAACGCGTCAATTGTTACAATGCATCCAGCATTTCTATAAAGTGCAGAAAGTAAGTCATATTCTTTGGCTGTGAGTTGAATATGTTCGTTATTTTTTATTACTTGGGCAGAAGAAAAATCAATCTGACTATTTTTCAGTTTAACAATGGGATTTTCGTTCTTGTAGCTTCGTCTTAAAATTGCCATAATGCGAAACGTTAGCTCTTTTGGAAGAAACGGCTTTACAATATAATCGTCTGCTCCTAAGTCAAATCCCTTAAACTTATCTTCATCTTCACCGCAAGCAGTAAGGAATAAAATAGGACAATCACTATATTGTTTTATCTGCTTCATTAGCTCAAACCCATTACCGTCGGGGAGCATAACATCAAGGATTGCTAATTCTGGACGTAATTTTTGTGTTGCTTCTACGGCATCTTTTATACTTTTTGCAGTCGTTATATTATAAAAACCGTATTCGTTTAATATGGACACAACCATATCTAGAAGTTCCTGCTCATCATCAACAAGCAGCAGATGCTTGTTCAATAAATAATCATTCAGATTCATGGAGAACCCCCTAACATATATTATGCCATGTGAATATTCATTTTTTGACCTCGCATAAAAATGTAAGGTAGATGTAAGGTGAAGAGAATGTTGTAGAAAGGTTGACGCAATATCATAAATCCCGAAAGGAGATATTGCCATGAACAATATTGTTACAACAGAACATTTAACAAAAAAATATAAATCATTTATTGCTGTTAATGATGTTTCACTTCATATTCGCAAAGGTAGCATTTACGGCTTTCTTGGGCCAAATGGAGCTGGAAAATCTACAACAATGAAAATGCTCCTAGGGCTTACGGCTCCAACAAAAGGTGTATTTACAATCGACGGAAAGCAGTTTCCTGCCGATCGCATACCTATTTTGAAAGAAATAGGCTCATTTATTGAATCACCATCTTTCTATGCAAATCTAACAGGTAGAGAAAATCTTGACATTATACGTCGCATTTTAGAACTACCTAAGAGTGCGGTTGATGACGCATTAGAATTAGTAGGTCTTTCTGAGTTTGGAGACCGTCTTGCAAAAAAATATTCGCTTGGCATGAAGCAAAGGCTTGGTCTTGCTGGAGCATTGCTTGGTAGACCACCTATTTTGATTTTAGATGAGCCAACAAATGGACTCGATCCATCTGGCATACACGAAATCCGAAATCTGATTAAGTCGCTGCCAGATCTTTACGATTGCACGATTCTTATTTCTTCTCATATGCTATCCGAAATTGAGCTTATTGCAGATGATATTGGAATACTTAATCACGGACACTTGTTATTTGAAGGTAGTTTAGATGAACTACGACAGCATGCTTTACAATCTGGTTTTGCTTCCGACAATTTGGAAGATATGTTCCTATCCATGATTGATGAAGACAATAAGATCAGGAAGCAGAGTGCAAGACTATGAAAACGCTTGTAATCGAACTAAAAAAATGCAAGAGAACTGGTTTTATAGCTCTTATGATTGCTATTGGCGTTATGGGAGCAGCGTACGCTTTTGTGAATTTTATTGTACGAAAAAATACATTATTAAACCTGCCTTTAGCTCCTATGGATATTCTTCTCACACAGCTTTACGGCATGATTATGGTGTTAAACATGTTCGGCATAATAGTCGCAGCATGCATTATCTACAACATGGAATTTAAGGGAAATGCAGTAAAAAAGATGCATATGCTGCCTATGAGAGTTCCTGCTATGTACCTATGCAAATTTATGCTGCTGACTGTTCTATTACTAATCGCTATTTGCATACAAAATTTGGCACTTGCAAAAATCGGTGTAACAGATTTGCCACAAGGTACGTTTAATGTAAGTACTCTTATATCTTTTGCTGCATATTCATTTATTACGTCAATGCCTGTATTGTCCTTTATGATTTTTGTATCATCACGATTTGAAAACATGTGGGTAACGCTTGGAATTGGTGTAGCAGGATTTTTAAGCGGCATGGCATTGGCTTCTTCAGACATTGTGCTTTTTATGGCATCACCTTTTATCGTTATGTTAAAACCAGCAGTTGCCATGAGCGCGCAACCTAATACTACGGTCGTAATCGTATCCATAGTTGAAACACTTCTGTTTTTATGTTCTGGATTGTGGGCGGCTAAGAACCTGCACTATGAATAAGGAGATTATGAAAATGAGATTTTTTGAACTTTTTAGAATCGAATTTAAGAAAGTAAAACGTAGTAAAATTATTCCTTTGATTTTTATTGCGCCATTACTTGTGGTTGGATCTGGTGTAGCAAGCCTTCATAGCTACTTCACTCCAGAATATACACACGCATGGGCTGCTATGTTTATTCAAAGCGCATTAGTCTACTCATATTATCTGCTTCCGCTTAGTATGATTGTTATTTGCGTGATGATTGCAGGACGAGAAACAAGCAATAACGGAATACTAAAAATGCTGGCATTACCTGTTAGCAGATACGCGATTTCTGCTGCAAAATTTTGCGTACTGCTATTTTATTTGCTTATGGAAATGGTCGTATTTTTTGCTGTATTCGTTATAGCAGGATTGTTTGCAACCAGTAGTACAGGAGTTACAGAAACGCTCCCAATTGTGTATCTACTAAAATGGTGTTTAGATCTGTTTTTGACTATGATTCCAAGCGTAATAGTCATGTGGGCGATTACTGTGCTTTTTGAAAAGTCAATGTTATCTGTTGGATTAAATATACTTCTTGTGATTCCTGGCGTATTAATAGCAAATACTCCACTTTGGATAGTTTATCCTTATTGTTACAGCGGATATATGGTTTCCCGCTCTCTACATGCAGTTACATCAACAGGATTAGTAAACGGATTTAATCTTATACCATTTTTGCCATGTGCAATTGCAATATCTGTGTTTGTATTTTTGATTGCAATAACACAATTTGGTAAAAAAGAGATGAGATAACAAGGTATATTAAATAACAATGCAGTGAGATAACAAATGAAACGAAATAACAAATGCAGATGTGACTTGCAAAATCGCATATAAGGTTTTAGCTATACACAAAACGCGTAAAACGTTCAAAACGCAGTATGGAAACAAATAGAACAAAAACAAAAAGCTTTCGGTTTTGAATGCCACTAGTAGCAAACAAAACCGAAAGTAACACATTCAACACTCAAAACCACCACACGCACAACAAACGCCAACACAAATCAGAGATAAAAATGTTCTTGCTTCTATTAAGGCGGCGGTTGATGCTAGCCCAGAGTTGCGTAGTAAAAAAGCGCTTATTGAAGGGTTTATTGCACAACTTAACGAGAAGGAGCTTGAGAAGCTTGCGGATTATAGCGATGACACTGCTGTTTACGATTCGCACGGCAACAAGTTGAGCGTTGTTGATTGCTGGAGCGAGTATGTTGAGCAAAAGTATAATCATGACTTGGCACAACTCGTGCAAAGCGAAGGATTAAACGATGCTTTGACTCGTAAGTTTATGGAGAAATCTTTTAGCGCTGGCGAAGTAAGTGAGCTTGGCACAGATATTAATGATTTAATGCCTAGAATGAGCAGATTTGGCGCTGCGGCTAAGGCGCGCGCTGAGAAGAAAAGTCGCATTGTAGAAAGTATGAGAAAACTGTTTAATGAGTTTGTTGGACTTATTGGCTTCAGTCAATACGAAAGATAATTCTCATTATCAATATCATTTTGCAATATTTCCGCATTTTTTGCGCTGAACTATATCAATCTAGTTGATATATCGATATTATGTACCTGTGGGGCCTTTGTATGGCAAGTTTTAGTTGGGTGCGCTCGATTGGGGTAGAGCGTTTAGAAATGCAGGAAGTGCGTGAAGTGTGTGAAGCGCAAGCGCGCAAAATGCAAAAGACACAAAAGAACGCGAGGAGATGTTATGCGCGCGTGTGTAAAAGTGCGCTGGATTATTCGTAATTCGGCTGCGCTGATGCTGGCTGTGTGCATGCTTATAAGTTGTGTAGTAAGCTCATTTGCTATCGCTACGCCAGTTTTCGCAACAGATGCAGATCGTTCATACGCTACATGGACTGAAGTTTCCAAGGCTATAGATAATCAATTACAGCAAGGTCAAAACGAATACAGAAGTGGTAACAATTCCGGTGCTGCGACGAGATTCCAAGCAGCCTACAATTCTGTGTACGTTGCTTCAAACATGATTACAGTTGTGCGAGATACAATTGGGCAGGATAAAGTTCAAGCGCAGCAAGACCAGTTCCAGCAGTTGCAAACGCTGGTATATCAACAAAATCAAGGTTCGCAAATAAGCGCTGTATCAAAAGCTCTTTCAGAAGACGTTGCACAAACTGCAGCTCAACTTGACTCAAATGCTAAGTTAGATAAGCCTAATATTTACGCACAAAAACTTCGGGCGCAAATCAAAGCAGAGCGAAAAAAGCTTGACGCTGCAAAAAAGAAAAATCTTGGCAGAAATGGTCGCACATGGAGTCAAGTTGCACGAGAAATGAACGTTATTCTCGACAAGTCCGTTGCAACCTACAAATCTGCAAAAGGAAACCAGTCGCAAGTCGCAACAGCCGTTGATTTAATTAACGAAGCCTACTACCAGTATTATGAAAAACTTGGCTTTGAGAAAAACGTTATGAATGCAATTAGTGGAAGCCGCGTTTCAACAGTCGAATATCAGTTCAAAGAGTGCCGCCAAGCAATGAACAACGGCAAAACGGTTGAGCAAGCTAAAAAGTTCGTAACGGATCTTAAAGCAATGCTTATAGAAGATGCTGCAAAACTTGACGGTGGTGCTTCTTCTAGCGCAAACCCGTTGATGCAATTTATAACTAGTTCTTTTGGTCAGGCTTTTGTTATTTTACTGCGTGAAGGCTTAGAAGCATTGCTGGTTGTTGCAGCAATTATTGCGTACCTGATTAAATCTGGTCACAAAAACATGGTGAAGTACATTTACTTAGGACTTGTTGCTGGTATTGTTGCTTCGCTGATTGTTGCTGCACTGTTCGGACTATTGTTTAATGGTTCTGGACCGCAGCAAGAGATTACGGAAGGCGTGGTTGCACTGTTTGCAATGCTTATGCTTCTGTACACAAGCAACTGGATGATTTCGCGCTCTTCTGTACAAGCGTGGAATAAATACATTAGCGATCAAACCACGGCTGCCGTGTCCCAAGGCAGCTTGATTTCGCTTGTACTGCTTAGCTTCTTGGCAGTGTTTCGTGAAGGTGCAGAAACTGTAATCTTCTACCAAGCTATTTTTGCGGTTTCAAACGGAGCTGATTCCATGATTTGGGGCGGTTTCGTTGCTGCGGCTGCAGTTTTAGTAGTAATTTTCCTGCTGATTCGTTTCGCATCTGTGCGCATACCAATTCGCCCATTCTTCACCGGTACAAGTGCTCTTATGTCTGTGCTTGTGGTGATTTTTGCTGGCGGTGGCGTGCATGCGCTCATAGAAGGCGATGCGCTCGCAGGTATGTATATTCAAGGCTTGCCAACTAACGATTGGCTTGGATTCTACCCGTATGTGGAAACGATTGTAGCTCAAATTGTAGCTGTAATCGTGGTAATTTCGCTGCTTTGCGTATCTATTGTGCGAAGCCGTGGAAAGTGTACGGTAGAAAATAAATAAGCAAAATAATCAAAAATAACCAATAAATAACTAACAAATAAGTAACAATTAAACAACGAGTAACTCACAAATAAATAACCAATCAACAAACAGAGAAGGTTAGATATGAAGAATAATAAGATGATGGCACTTGCTGCCTTAGTGCTTGCAGGAATGCTTGCACTCGCTGGATGTGGTGCTAATGGCAATTCTGCTAAAACTGCCGCTAAGTCACAAGCGACTGAGCAGAAGGCTGACGACAAGGCCGACGACAAAGGCGGCGATAAGGGCTTTGAAGAGGTGCCAGTTGGCCCTCACCAGGATCAAAACATTGGACCTCTTACTATCGGTGCCGTATACTTCCAGCCAGTTGATATGGTTCCAGCTGGCATGGGCTTGAAGGCTTCAGAAGCGAGCTTCCATCTTGAAGCCGATATTCATGCTAACCAAAAAGGCACCAAGCTCGGCTACGGTAAGGGCGAGTTCATTCCAGATTTGACTGTGAACTATGAGATTGTTGACAAGGCAAGCGGCGAATCTGTTGGCAAGGGCACGTTCATGCAGATGAATGCTTCCGATGGTCCTCATTATGGTGCAAACGTTAAGCTTGACAAGGCTGGCAACTACAAGCTTGTGCTTTCCATCGAATCCCCAGAAAAGAAGGGTTGGATGCTTCACGTCGATCCTGCTACCGGCGTAACTGGTCGCTTCTGGACTGAACCAATCAAGGCAACATTCGACGACTGGAAGTACACTCCTCGCCAGTGGTAGTAATAGTTAGTAATAATCAGAAGTAGTTAGTAATTATTAGCAATTATTAGTAATTATTGAGTTAAAGATTATAACTGATAGCAAAGGAGGGAGTTATGCTCAGACTGTTCGTAGCAGTTATGCCTGGGCTGCTCCCGCTTATGCTACTTACCATGGGCTTAAGCGCTTCTCTTACGGTTGGTGAGGGGCGAGATAAGCCGCTAAGTGCGCGATGGAGATTGTATGGCCTGTCGGTTGGCACAGTTGCCGCACTTATTTTTGCGATTCTTCGAGCAAGCGTAGTAATTAATCAGCGTAACTTTATTAACATGCCTGCGCTTTGCGTTGCAGTTCCTTTCGACATTGCGGCGATTGTAGTTGTGCTTCGTTCGCACAAAACTGTTGAAAACTGGCGTACGCACCAGCTTGCAATGCACATAAGTAACGCAATCGGCGCGTGCGCACTAGCATTTACCGTATTTTATGCGCTTCCAGACGTTATTTTACAGCTTACAATTTTCGTAGATTCAAGCACGCCGCCGTTTACTTCCGACATGCTTTTGCGTGCTCTTGGTTTTATTCTAGGTATTATTGCGGCGATTTGTTTAAGTCTTATGGCTCGTTCAGTGCGAGCTACAGCTAGCGCAATTTCCTTCAAAATTGCAATTGTGCTCAGCATGATTATTCTGCTTGTGCAGCACGTAACTTCACTTTTGCAGATTATGCAAGGAAGCATTCTGCTTTATATTGACGACTTTTCTTTCAGCGTGCTTGTTTGGCTGATTAACAATAATCCGCTGATGATTATGGCGCAAATTTGTGTGTTTTTGATTCCTGCAGTTGCATCTCTCGTAATCGGTTTTAAGACGGCAGTAGTTGGTGAAAATGCTGCAGAAATTCGCACAAAGCGAGCTTTTAAGCGCAAATCTCGAAAGTCTGCGCTCGCAGCGCTTTTGGCTGCAGTTACGGTAATACTTACGCTTACTGCAGGCGTATCTATTATGAATATTAAGCCAACTCTTACGCCTCCAGAACCGTACGAATTGCACGATGGTGTGGCAACTATCAACTTTGTGCAAATTTCAGACGGCCACCTTCACCGCTTCCAATACAAAGCAAAAGATGGCACTGTTATGCGCTTTATAATCATTAAAAAGAATGGTGGAGCATATGGAGTTGGTTTAGACGCGTGTGAAAACTGTGGAGACGCAGGCTACTATGAAAAAGACGGCAAGATTATTTGCCGCAAATGTGACGTAGCAATTAACTTGGCGACCATTGGTTTTAAGGGTGGTTGCAATCCGATTCCGTTCCCGTATAAGGCTGGGCATGGCAAAATCACCATTCATACTGCTGATTTAGACGTGCTTAGTTCGCACTTTAAGTAAGGAGCAACTAATGTTTATGATGCGTATGGTTGCTCGCTCTCTTGTGCGGCAAATAAAAAAGCGCGTTCTGATTGCGCTTGTAGTGTGTTTAAGCGCGTGCGTAAGCGTTGCAATGCTTAGTGTTGTGTATGACGTTGGAGACAAGATTAACGCCGAGCTTAGCTCATACGGTTCGAATATTGTTGTTCAACCAAAATCTAGTGCTGTTGTGAATGATTTGTATGCGTCTCGCGAGCAGGAAGATGCTGCTTCTTTGCATAATCTAGCAGCTGCCGAAAGCCAAGAGTCTACTGCTTTTTTGAAGGAATCAGACGCTGCAAAAATTAAAATGATTTTTTGGGCGTTCAATATTACGAATTTTGCGCCGAAAATAAAAGTTCACGCCAATCTTGAAGTGAAGTCTTCTACGAAAACTGTGGTGCCGATTGTTGGAACTTGGTTTAATCGCAAGCTTGCGCTGGCTTCTGGTGAAACAACTGTTGTTGGCGTTCAAGGTTTGCGTTCTTGGTGGAAGATTCGCTCAGGCAGATGGGCAAAAGATAATCAATCCGAGGCAATGGTCGGTGTGAATCTAGCGGAACGTTTGCACTTAAAACTTGGCCAGCGTTTGCGTTTGCTTCGTGACGGACGCAAAATTTTGTTGCGCATTGTGGGCGTATACGATTCCGGCGACGACGATAATAACGCAATTTACGCAAGCTCTAGCGATGCTCAAAACCTTGCAAATAAGCCGAATATGGCTGATTTGATTGAGGTAAAGGCGCTTACTACTCCTGAAAATGATTTAGCGCGTAAGGCTGCTAAAAATCCGGCAGCACTCAGCCAAGAAGAGTGGGAGACTTGGTATTGCACTGCTTACCCGAGTTCGATTACTTACCAAATTGAGGAGGTAATTCCGGGAGCTGTTGCAAAACAGGTTCGTCAAGTTGCGGCGCTGCAGGGAAACGTATTGAATAAGACGCGCGCTGTTATGGTTTTGATGACTGCATTGAGCTTGATTGCTGCGGCTGTTGCTGTGGCGAATCTTATGGCTGCTTCGATTTCGGAACGTTCCGGTGAGCTTGCCTTACTTAAGGCTTTGGGTGCACGAGATGGTGCTGTTGCTCGTCTTATGCTTATGGAAACTGCGGTTATTGCATTTGGTGGAGCGCTTCTAGGCATGGTTTTGGGATTTGCGGTGGCACAGATTATTGGTTTTACGGTGTTTGGTTCTGCGATTTTGTTCCGACCAATGGTATTTGTGCTTGTGTTTGTGCTGCTTGCGTTGACTGTGCTTGCGGCTGCAGGCTCGTCGATTCGTTCGATTTTGAGTGTGCGTCCTGCGGAGGTGCTTCATGGCAGGTAAATCTTATATGACTTCCAACAATGCAATGTTTATAACCATGCTATTGAGCGCGGTATTTCGCCGAAAATCGCGTGCTCTAATGGCTGTTATTGCAACGCTTGTTGGTGCTGCTACGCTGTTTTGTTTGGCTGCAATCTGCCTGGTTGTGCCCCAGCAGATGAGCGACGAAATGCGCGCGTATGGAGCGAATATTATCGTAACGCCAATTGAGGGCGAGTGGAAAAACGGTATTGATCGCGCAATGGTTTTGCATACAAACGATATGGTTCTTGCAAAAGGTGCTATGCGATCTGCTACGTATCGTTACGAAAATGTGCGTATTAACGCAGCTCCGTACGTTTTAGCAGGAATAGACGTTCGTTCAGTAAAGTCTCTTAATAAGCATTGGAATGTAGACGGCTCTTGGCCGAGCAGCGGAAATGTGATGGTTGGGCGAGATGTTGCTTCTGCGATGGGCTTAAAAATAGGCTCTCGTATTGCAATTGCGTATAGATCTTCGGATAATACTAACGGCTCGCATAAGCCTGCAGAGAAATCTGAAGATAAGTCTGCAAGTAAATCTGCAAATAAGTCTACAAATCAGTCTGCACAAAAATCTTCTCAACAAAAGCTTGTTGAAGGCAGAGTTTCAACGGATATTATGGATACTCACGGCACAACTTTCCGCGTTTGTGGCATTTTGGACACTGGTGGTGCAGAGGATTCCATGCTTTATGCACTAAACGCAGATGTAAATACTCTTACTGGAGTTAAGCGCGGAGCAGACGTGATTGCTTACTCGTCTTCTGCGCCTAGCGTTGATGCGGTTGTGAGAAGCATTAACAATATGACTTCTATGCGCGTGCGCGCTCAGCAGGTTACTAAAGTTACTGCTGCTGACACTGGTATTATTACTATGCTTCGCAGCCTGTTTTGCATAGTTTCGCTAGTTGTGCTCGCGTTGATGATGGTTGGTGTGAGCACTACGATTTCTTCGATTGTGCAACAGCGTCGAAACGAAATTGGTTTGCGCAAAGCTTTGGGTGCAAGCGCTAAGAGTATTGGCGTGGAATTTACTGCCGAAGCTGGATTATACGGTTTCGTTGGTGGCATTGCCGGCACGGCAGTAGGGTATGTGTTTGCGCGTTTGCTTGCGGCAATGGTGTTCGCTAGAGATTTGGGTGTGAATTGGTGGCTTGTTGCATTTTCTGTTGCATTTAGCCTGATTGCTTCTTGCGTTGCTGCGTTGCCGCCTGTTTTGCGCGCTTCAAAAATTGACCCTGCAATTGTGCTTCGAGAAGAATAATTTTAAGCGTAAATTTATGGATTGTTTAAGATTTGAGTTAAGGATTTAACATGGCAGAGAATGTAGAAAATAAGTTGGAAGGCGCGGAGTCTAAGCCAAAAATGCTGTTGACTTTGGATCATATTTCCAAGATCTACGGCTCTCTTCGTGCTGTTGACGATTTGTCGCTTACTGTGCCAGAAGGTGAGTGGCTTTCTATTGTTGGCTCCAGTGGTTCTGGCAAAACAACGTTAATGAACATTATTGGCTGCATGGATTCGCCGTCCAAGGGTTCCGTGTCTTTGCAAGGACGCAAACTTGAGGATTTGAACGCCGGTCAGCTTGCTGACGTTCGTAAAAACGTAATCGGCTTAGTTTTTCAAAAGTTTTATCTTGTACCACATTTAACGGCTGTTGAAAACGTGATGGTTGCGCAATACTATCATTCGGTTGTTGACGAAGCTCAAGCGATGGACGCTTTGGATCGCGTAGGTTTGAAGGATCGTGCTTACCATCTGCCAAGTCAGCTTTCTGGCGGCGAGCAGCAGCGTGTGTGCATTGCTCGTGCGCTTATTAACTGTCCTAAGTTGCTGCTTGCGGATGAGCCAACTGGCAATTTGGATGAAAAAAATGAGCAGATTGTGCTCGACTTGTTTAAGCAGCTACATAAGCAAGGCACGACGATTATTGTTGTAACTCACGATTCTTTGGTAGCTCAATGCGCTGATCGCGAAATTATGCTTAATCACGGTGTGCTTGTTGGTGAGCGCTGGAATAATGAGGATGCGCGTAAAGCGTACGAGGCGATTGGCGGCAAGCCTGCGTTTACGAGTGCGCATATTGATGAAAGCGTTGCGGAAGCTTTGCAAGACCATGAGCCTACTAAGTCGCCTAAATTAGCGAATTTAGATGATTAGTTGCGTAAGATTTTAGAATATACAAGATTTAAAGGCGATGATTGTATGATTTCAGATAATATGTTTCACGATGTTTCACGCGACGATTTGAAATCCAAAAAAGTTACGAAAACCGTTGCTACACTTGCGATTGTAGCTGCATCGTCTGCTATGTTGTCTGCTTGCGGCGAGCCGAGTGCTGTGCCGATGAACGATGAGTTCGCTGGTAATTCTGGTCAAAGCGCAGACGATAGTGGTACCCCTTCGAGTAAGTACGATTCAGGTGCTCAACAATCGCACGCTTCTGCGCAAAGTGAGGATTCTCAGAATCAGCAAAATCAGCCTAAAACCGATACTGGCAATTACAAAGATGGTGAATACAAAATCAAAGCCACGTATGGCCCAGTTGCGGAAGATAGTATTGAAGTCAATTTAAGCGTTGCGAATGGCAATGTGAGCGATGTGCAAATCACTCCTCATCCGTTTACGCCGATTTCAAGAGGCCATATGAATGCATTCTCAAAGGCTATTCCAGGAAAAATCGTTGGAAAACCGTTGAAAGATTTGCATATTTCGGTTGTTGCTGGAGCAAGTTGGACTAGCGACGCATTCAATAAAGCGCTTGACGTTGCTCGCCAAGAGGCTTCAATTCAATCCGCAAAATAATCTACAACCACCTTAATCTTTGACTTCAAGAATAGTGCCTTCGTCGCGAATCATCGTTGCTGCCATAGCTCCGGTTGCTGCCATAAATGGAATAATCGCATTACTGTATTCGTGCATGAATTGTGCAAAATCATGATCCCAAGAAATAATCGCAACGTACAAAAGAAGGAATTCGATTGCTGTAAATATTGCCCACTTAAGAATCCAAATAAGCGTTTTTTTAATAAGTTTTATAGAGTCCTTGCTCATGAGTTGCCTTCTTTCTAATTTGCTGTTTTGTTCGTGAGCATTGTAGCTAATTAGCGTACGTTGCTGCTCGTTCGTATGTATTTCTAGTATAAATGTCGCAATCCTTCGAGCAGTACGATGTACTCAGAACTTAGTACTCAATATTGCACGGAAAATGTTGGTAATTAGACTTAAAGCAACGCACAAATATGTTGTGCAAATACGTTACAAATACAAGGAGATACAAACATGAGTAGCGCAAATATGGGTAGTGCAAGTATGAGTGATTTTGGTATAAGCTCTTGGCAACCAGAAGATAACGTAAACAAAATAGGAAACGTTAGTGAAAATAGCATTAATCAAATTCAGGAGCAGGAAGATAACCTTGCGGAAAATAGTAGCGAAGAGCTTTCACAAGATGACATTGATGAATTAGCTAAGCAATTAGAAGAATTCTTTACAAAATATATCGTGCTAGAAAATGGCTCTTTTGTAGTAAAAGAGGATGCTATTATTGCAGACGGTTATGGCAATCATATAGAAGATTTTCGCAATGCTGCAAAAGGATTAAATCTTTCAATGGAAGATCAACGATAAGCTTAAATCCGTAAAGTCTTAAATCCTTAAAAATCGCTTTCATCAATAGGGTGACCTTGTGGGCGCTTTATGACGCGCCACAGAATCACCAATGTTACAACGCCATTTGCAATTCCGTAGTAATAAATCCAAGGAACGTGAATAAGCCCACAAATAAAGCATGAAATAATATTTGTTAAATTATTTAGATAATTGCTACGTATTTGCTTATTTTGTGATTCAACTTTTTTGCGTTTTTGCTCAAGAGTCATTATGTAATCTTTGTTGTTTTCTATATTCTCAACATCACTACTTATGCTGTTAGCGCCTGCGCCGTCAATCTTAGATATATTATTTTCTATATACGCATTTTTTTCTTTAATAACGATTTTTCGCAAGAAAAAATATGCATAAGAATACAATGCAACAGAAAGAAGTCCTGGAACAAGCCACAAAACGAAAAAGCCAAAGCTACGCATAAAAGCAGCTGTTGAGGCAAGCGCCATCGCAGCTACTTCTGCGGAGTGCAATACTACTAATCGTTTTGTCATATAATCCTGCTGCAATCATTATTGAAACTGCATTTTCAAACGCAACTAAAAGTCACATATTGTTACTTATTATAAGCACATATGATCTACGCGCAGTACTTGTAATCATTTTTTACTACACAATTTGCCCTACTTTGCGCGCGTTTATAAAGTAGAATATAAGAAAAGTAGCGTGTGATTGCAAGAAAGCCATTATGCCAAAAACGTATGCAATAGTAGATAACGACCCGCTAGTTTTAGCGGTTATGCGAAACGTGCTCAGCAAGCTTTTGCCGAGTGAGTACGTGTGCAAATGGTGCGTAAAATCTGGAGCGCAAGCTTTGAAATATTGCCTCGTAACAAAAACAACTCCGGATTATATTTTGATAGATATGTCAATGAAAGACATGTCTGGAGTGGAAGTAATACGCGCAATTCGTGAGCAAAACAACAGTATCATTTTAATTGGCATGACTTCCTACGATTGTAGATCCTACGCTTCGATGGTTGCGCAAGTTGGTGGGCAAGCAATGGTCGCTAAAGACAATTTCAAAGGACTAGCAGAAGCTTTGCAATATTGCGATAAGCAGAATGTGTATGGCTGCCGTTGCGTTAAAGGCGTTGCTTACGATTTTGCTACACCGCAAGAATCTTTTATTAGGCTTTCTAAATCAAGGTCTCGCAGCGTTTTGCCGCCTCAAGAACTGAAAATCATGGATCTGCTTGCTAAAGGCTACACAACAAATCAGATTGCGGCTCAACTTGGTCTTATGCCAAACACTGTAAACACGCATATTCATAGGATTTACAAAAAATTGCATGTTTCTAACCGCGTGCAAGCAATATCTGCATTTGCTGCAATGCAAAATCGTGAGCAAAATAGCAATATGCAATATTTTAATGATTCGCTGCAAAATCATCAGAATCTTTTGCAAGAAACGGATAACGCATGGTAATGAAAACATTTTCGCGTGTTATTGAGTTGGTTAAAAGCTGGAAAATTCAACGAACTTTATTCATAATATTGGCGATTCTTGTAGTGTCAATGGATGTGCAATCTTGCAATACAGCTGGTTTGTGGCATAACCCGCAGCAATCTGTGTGCCAATACGTTTGGATGTTCGCAATATTTCTTTTGATTGCTTTTTCACGTCAAATATCCCTCGTAACTCCGATTTTGTATTGCGTAACGTTAGCAGTACCAGGCGTAAATGCAACTTGCTTTCTTTTTTCATTGATCGCTAGCATGTTTGTTGCAGGCTTTTACGATTCGTGGAAGTATTTGCTTTGTGCGTACATAGTTTCGCTGAATATTATGTACTTTGCAAAAATGGCGTACATTCCGCTTACTTTTCCTTGTTTTATTCTTATTTCCATGATTTGCGGTTACGCTTTGCGCAAGTATTTGAACATGTTGGAAGAAAATAATCGCGCAAAAATGGATATTGTACGAAGCAAGTTCCAGTCTTATATTGCGTCGGTTGCGTTGCAATTGCATGACGATGTGAACAATGAGATTACGGATATTACGCTGCTTGCAACGGATGCTTTATATGCTGAGAATAGTGAACATACAAAAGAATCGTTAGAGCAGATTGTTGAACATTCGCGTAACGCGCTTTCCAAAGCGAGACTTGTTATCAGCCTGCTTGAGCAAGCTGAGCAAAAGTATGATGATTCTTTAGATTCAAATATTGCCAGCACGCAGTTCGTTTATGGTTCTAATAGCAATGATCGCATGAATTTGACTGATTTTTTATGCAATATTCGTGCGCGCTTACAAGCTGAACAGCAAATTTGTGAGCAGCTTGGGTATTATGGCTCTCTAACAGTGGTTGATAAAAGTTCGGGGAGTGGTGATTTTACTGCATCTGCAACTGTTAATACTGAAAAGGCCCAATGTGCTATTCGCATGTGCAGTGAGTTGCTTACTAATATTCGCAAGCATTGCAATACTAGCGTTGATTTTTCTATGAATGTTACGGTTGATGAGCGCGAATGCAAAATAATGTGCATGAATTCGATTTCGACGTTGAATAAGTTTGGCGAAAGACTTGTTTTTGGCAAAGGTCTACTGTTTCACAAAAAATCTGTGGAACGTTTAGGCGGATCTTTAAGCGCTCAAAAAGATGACGACACTTGGTTGGTTAATGTTGTTATTCCGTTAAACTAGTGGCGCTCAAACTGCCACGATAGCTCCATGTTCTCATATGTTACGTAAATATATATCTTTATTATTTTGGCGACAAAGCGACAATTTTGGCGACATAAAAATGTCGCTTTGCGTCATATCTCTCATGCTCATTCTTGACAAACTCATACAACAACTTTATTATTTTTAATAAAAGTTTAATTTAATTAAAGTTTTATAGGTTGAAGAAAGGGGTGATATGGATCATATTCCAAAATGGATGGCTAATCTCACAGACGAAGACATGTCGTTTATAAAGAACTTTGTATTATCGTCTGGATCGTTAAAAGAAATGTCGCAAATGTATCAAGTCTCTTACCCAACGATGAGAATCAGGCTTAACAGGCTCATCGAAAAACTGCGCATAGGCGACAATGAACCAGAAGACCCGTTCGTTCTTTTGGTAAAGAGTCTTGCTATTGACGATAAATACGATGTTGACACAGCTCGAACACTTATAAACGAATATAGAAAAAGAAAGGATGAATCATGAGCTATGCATTATTTGGTCCGATAATTGACATTCTTATTGCACTTGCTATATGTGCTTTAGTGTTCTTTGTTGCAAGAAGTCTTATTCGCTATGCGCATTCTCTTAAGAAGGACGATAAGTCATCTAAACAGTCTGCAGAAGATAAAAGAATTGCGTTACAGGACTTATAAAACACAAAAACCGAGTTATCGTGGCAGATTTTGTTAATTTTGCAATTTTTGCAACGATAACTCGAAATTTAACGAAGAGAAGAGAAGCAATGCAACTACCGAGCTAACGCCTCAATATGCAACACACGATCACATCGCTGAGCAATCAAAGGATCATGTGTCACTACAAGCAATGTCTTGTTATATTCTTTATTCATCGCTTGCAATTGCGCAAACACTTTATCAGCAAGATCTCTATCAAGTGAACCCGTCGGCTCATCTGCCAAAATCAACGAGCCAGGTTTCAGCATTGCACGAGCAATCGCAACTCGCTGCTGTTCACCACCAGAAAGCACAGCAATACGGTCATTTTTAGCATACTCAATATTGAGTTCAGCAAGAACTGCATCAATCATTTGGTGTTTAACAGACTTTGACTCTTTATTATATGCCATCGCAATCCACAAATTATCAAATACAGTTCGATTATTGAGCAATGCAAACGATTGAAATAAATAGCTAATATGATAACGACGTAACTTAGTAGCAGCAACAGAATTAATAGCTGGAAGTTCTTTGCCAGCAATCTTTATTTCACCTTTATCATAGGTTTCAAGCATGCCGAGAATGTTTAGAATAGTGGATTTTCCAGAGCCGGAAGCCCCCATGATTGCTAACGATTCTCCTTGTTGCACACTAAAACTAAGATTATTTAAAACCGGTCGATTTCCATATGATTTATAAAGATTGCGTACGCTTATTAAAGGTTCAATACTGTTATTTTGCATTATCGACTACTCCTTTACCATAGAAGTAATGTGTTTATTACTCAAATAATATGTTTGTATCGTTAATAATATGAGTTCAATAATTGCCGAAATCAGCACATATATCATGCCAGAACGAGTCCGTTCAATCGAAGCAATAATAAAAAGTACTCCTTGAACGAGTCCCACAAGCAAGAATGGCATAGAGAATATGCGTAATAGCGAAAAACCAAGCAATCGTTTCACTGCAATACTTTCTTGATAGCATGCTGCAAACATAGCAATAATCGCTATAAGCAATATCAACATAAGCAGAGTAATAAGCAGAATTACGCTACCGAACAATTGCAACGTCTGCATAATCGTCTTTTGGTAGCCTGCAATGCATTCTCCTACTTGTAAGAATTGAAGATGATTATCATCAAGATGATACCGTGCAGTATAAGCGTCGCTCAGATATCGAGCTGCTGCTTGATCATTCAATTTAATGTAGCTATTGTCAAGGCCGCCAGCAAGTAATGATTCACTTTCAGACGCATTCAAATTATCGCTCGTCGCATAAAAAATAATAGGATCTTTTACCATAACTTTATGATGAATATCCGTAGACCAGTTAAACCACTCGCGAGAAGGATGATACGTGCGGAATGCGAATTGTGGATGCGCAGTAAACTTGGTCGAAACATCAGTAGACGTTAGGTTGTCTGACTCTTGAAGCCACTGCCTCATCGAAGTCTGCTCTTGAGGATTATACGTGTCGGGAATGAAGTAGATGCGCACACCCTGACGAGCAAGGTTTTTGACATCGCTATCTACAGTAAATCCTTGATCTTGCAAGTACTTAGGCGACGCCACAAACGACCAGAATGGCTTAGAAGGCACATGCTTATATACGCTACCATTGCGCCAATCTTGTAGTATATCTGCATCAAAGAAGCTTGTGTAAATAAGCCTTACTCCTGGCTTATCCTCAATAGAACGATACCATGCAAAAGCATCTTTGGCATACTGCGTCGATTGACCAGATACCGAAGCACCATCTTGCCCTACGAGGTGGTGATACATAATTCTCTGGTTTAATACAGGATGCCACATACGAGCAACTTCCACACTTTTCGCCAACTCACCTATTGGCCCATCTATGCTATGCACACCTTCTAATACGCATGTTGATGCAATAGCATAAACGAGTGCAAGAGCAATAAGCATACCACGTTTGGTAATACGATTACGAATTGCATCTACTGGTTTTACAGAAATAATCATCAAAATAACTAATGCACTGAGAAGCAACACAACTGCAATAACTGGCAACGCTATAATCAGCGCCTGCATTAACAATTGAATATTCCATATAAATCCGTGAGTAAATAAACTCATCACGATACAAACAAGAGGATATACGGCGAGTGCTGAAACAAGTATCGGCATAAGATGACGCAAAGCAAACGATGAACGCGACCAACCCAGCAACAAGTAGCTTCCCAATGTTCTATACGAAAGATACCCATCAGCGATTATCGTAATGCCAAGAAGCAACACTGTTACAATGCAGACAATAATAAAAGTAAGTTGATTAAAACTATTGGATCGTGCTATTCCAGATTTTCCACGTTGAAAATCTTGGTAGGTTGTACCAGCGATGCGAGCAGCTTGAGTAACTAATGCATGGTAGTCTCGATTGGAAAGTCCCACAATCCTGTAATCACCAAGCTTTGTTTTACTATTGTCGACGAGGGCATCTAATTGACGAACAACTAAACGCGAACCCTCAATGGAAATAGTGGGCAGATCAGCAAGCATATCTGCTTTTGCCATATCAAGTCCAAGCGTTTTGCTACTTTCGCTGTGCAATAATTGCGTAAAGGCATGCGATGTCAGAATCGGCGTTCCGAGATATGACAAAGTAAGCAAATCATCTTTACCCCGCGGATTGCCAAATATGCCAAGCTCAAAACCATCTACACCGGCGTCACTCGCTGCCAAGCGCATATCATTACGAACCACAAAAGCATTATGCTGAGCAACAGTCTTCTTGAGTAATGCATAAATTTGATCAGCTTTGTCTTCTGTCACACCGCGTAATGAAAAAAGGCGACTCGTTTGTGGATATATAGCAATACAATCACCCAAGGAGTCGTTCATTTTTGTCAAACCTAACAGCGATGCAAATAATGCAAGCAGAAGAACAAGTGCGCATGACAATGAACGCAACAATCGAGACATCGCATCCCCTATGATAAGTTATTCATACATACAGATTATTTGCAATCCCAATATGCAGTAGCGCATGGAGCCAATGCCATGGAAATTGCTAACACTACTGTCGATGCAATACGTGAAATTTTCTTCATCGTAAACCTCCAACTTATTTGCTGGGGGGGGGGCAATGTGCCTCCCACTAACATGATAGATTCACTTATTTGTTGCGTCAACAAGAAATGCTAACGACTTATTCCGACCGAGTATTTAGACGAACCTTTGCGTAGCAAACGCAAATAAGAAGTTAATCTGCGATGCAGAATGGTGTTTCGTTGCTATTTTATACACGTTATCGCGTCAGTTTTTGCTAGCTAGAATAAGTCGTCGTGAGATCCTAAGCGTAGGAATATAATGCAATCTTCTTTAACTTGATACAACAGTAGAACATCTGCAGACACATGCAATTCATGCACGCCTTTATATGAGCCTTTAAGAATATGATCTCTATAAGTTGCAAGCTCGCGAGAATCTGCACCATTGCAAATAAGTCTTACAATATTGATTACCTGCTCAATATCGTAATGCTTCTGCTTATATTTCTTAACATCTCGCAGATAGATTGGACTATAAAATGGCGGTTTAGGCATTGCGCATCAGCTCAGCAAAATCGTCAACAGTACCTGCAGCTATTGGTTTTTCTTTCATAGCTTCATCAATAGAGTGCTCATATGGAGAACTTTCAAGTGAAAATGGGAAACGTTGCGTATTTACAATCTGATACAAAAATAGGTTGACTGCTGAACTCATATCAAGACCATAATGTTCAAGAACTTGCGATGCGCTATCTCGTATTTCTGGGTTAACTCTTACACTTAATCTGCTTGTTTTGGCTGTTTTTGTAGAAGTCATGTTGTTTCCTTTAAGCTTAAAATCATAAATTTGTTATTCATGCTTTGCTTTATTGTAGCAGACATGTAGCACCCAACGTAATGCCAAAGTAGCACCATTGTGCACACAATTATTACTAAATCGTGCGTTATCGTGGCAAAAATTGCAAAATTGTATCCTACAGGATAAAATATTTTTATGGAGATACTTAAAACAGATGAGTATCGCAATTGGATGAAAAAACTTCGCGATACGCAATCTAAAGCTCGAATTAACGCGAGGTGAGATTATGTGAAATTGCAGGCAAGCCAGTAGGTGATTTGCATCCAGTTTGCAATGGCATTAGCGAGCTGCGTTTCGCTTTTGGACCAGGATATCGTGTGTATTTTGCGCAAAAAGGCTCAAAGCTAATGCTGTTACTCGCTGGTGGAGATAAAAGTAGTCAAAGTAAAGATATTAAACAAGCAAAGATACTCCTTGCACAGTTAATTGAGGAGAAGAAATGGTAAATATAAGTAAATGGGATGCGAGTGAGTATCTTGAGAACGATGATGATGTTATTGCATATCTCAATGCCGCAGCAGAACTTAATGATCCTCGCTTGTTGCAAGCTGCTATAGGCGATATTGCAAAAGCTAAAGGAATGAAAGAGATTGCTCAAAAAGCCGAGGTTGGAAGGGAAAGCCTTTACAAAAGCTTAAGACGAGACGGCAATCCCAGCTTCCAAACTATTGCGAAGGTTGTTCAAGCGTTAGGTGGACGTATTGCAATAGAACCAGCAAATGTGTGACGCACACAGTTATCGTGGCAAAAATTGCAAAATTAGCAAAAACTGCCACGATAACGTGTGTAACATAGCAACGAAACACCATTCTGCATTGCAGATTAACTTCTTATTTGCGTTTGCTACGCAAAGGTTCGTCCAAATACTCGATTGAAATAGATCCAAGTACTCGATTAAAGCGCAAGAAAGCATAATAATTTATTCTTGCACAATGGCTATTGCTCTGCATGAAGCGGAACGTGTACATTAATAATCCACGAATCGCCATCTTCAATAACTTTAAAAGTTCCGCCAACTCGTTCCGCAAGCATCTTATGGAAACGCAGTCCATATCCTAATTGCAAGTTAGCAAGAATACCTCGTTGCGCACTATTTATACACGTAATATGACATTCATTGTCATTAAGCATTACATTCATGGCGTATTCTTTAGGCTTTGCAGCATGCTTTTTTACGTTTGCAAGTAGTTCTCGGCAAATATATTCAATTTGAGCACATTCTTCAAAAGGCAAATGGATTGACCGAGAATCTTCAGCAGCTAAATCACTATTCAAGTCAATGGAACCAATATAGCCAAGCTTTTCAAACGACTTTTGCTCACCATCAAATAAAACGCGTAATCCTGTACAAAAATCTTTATAACATGTAGTCGATTGCATAACATCGCCAGTGCTTGCAGTTGTAGCATTGTCAAGAAGAGAAATAATATTACGTGCTTTATGAATAGTTGTAGTAGCACATTGAAGAATCTCTCGAGAATTTTCATGCTCTTGTTCATGAGTTGTTTGAGGTTCAATAGACTGTTGGGCCATCATCATAATACTGGAAAGCTCATTAGTTACTTCATCATGCATGCGAATTGCTGCAATAGTGGCATATTTTTGAAAAACGTTGTAACGCTGTGCAAATAACTGTTCCTGCTGTTGGTGAATAGTGGAAATATAGTATTTTACGATTGCGCTAGAAATAAGAGTGATAAGAAGCCACCACGCTAACACATAAGCGTTTTGAAAATCGCATATAATAAAGAACCACGAAGAAACTCCGCAAGAAGAAAGCACAGTGTACCAAGGTTGAGTAATTACAGCAATTGCCAGACAAATCAATATGGTAAGCATCATAGATGAATAGTTGATATTTGGCGCAATAATTACCAACGGCATCCAAATGAGCACAATAAAAGATGCTTTACGAGGCCAGATTGCAATACATAAGCAGATTACAATCCATACTATTTCAACCGTAATTGCATGCCAATTAGAGTAGTAATGAAGATTATTATAGGAACAAATTTCAAGAATCAAAGTACAACTTATGATTGCGCCAATTCCAATTTTCTGCCAAGCGTCATGCGGCAAAAAATTGATCATACGTGTTAATAATTTCATAACTACCTACTTTTACACGTTAATTTCTTACACGTTATATGTCATGCGAATATTTTGCTAGCGCAGCAAGCGCCTGCATTCGACTTCGGACGTGAAGTTTTCCATAAATACGCCGTAAATGCGTGTTGACTGTTGAAACTTTCACATTAAGCTGATCTGCAATCTCTTTCGTAGAATACCCCTGTTTGCACAAGCGCATAATTTCCGATTCTTGAGGAGACAAAACTGAAGTCTTCGGAAGTTGAGAAATCATATTAAATGATTCTTGCGGAGTGTGAAAATAGTCAATATATTGTGGCAATTCTGGACACCCGTAGCTTGTTGCGCGCGATTGGATAGCTGCAACTACGTCTGATAAATTGTCTTTATGTACTAGCGCTTGACCGCCTGACTTAGCAACTTGCAATACGTATTCATCTAACATGTAGGAAGTAATGCCGATTAAAACAATATTGCTATTGCGCTCGCGAATTGCCTTAATTACATCAACGCCACTCATTTCTCTCATTGACATATCTACTAAAAGTACGTCAGGAGTATTTTCTGTAACGCAACGATGAATAGCTTGTTTTGCAGAAGAACACATCCATGCACAAACAAAATTTTCAGGCAAACGACTTTTTAGAAGAAGTTGCATATATCGCAATACAAGCGTGTCATTATCAACAATTGCGTAAGTAGTGTTCATACAATATATGGTATCTTGTTTCGGAATTTGCTTATCAAGAGATGTGCGATTGTATTGTTTTTCTCAAATTATCAAGATTGTACACATTAAAGTGCCATACGCTAGCACTTTCCGTTGGCACACTCCATTCTTCGGTTTTACTATTGACAGTAAAACGAATTATTTGAGTTGTTGGCTTATTTATAACTTCAAAATTAGTGAGTTGATTCCACGCAATACGACGAAGATGCTTATCGTCTAATTTAGCTAGATTACCCGAGCCTAAAATGGCATTCGGATTAATAACAATAAACTCATTATCAGTGGCAGCAATAATACGCGCATCAACGCTTTGCGCTACATAGAATAATTTAGGTAACAAAAATAGTTTGATTAAATCTTTCCACCAAGGGTCGTATTTCATGGTAAATACATACGTTTTACCAACTGAAAGATTATGCACTTTAAAGTACTTAACAATATCCTCTTCTCGTATACCGCGCAAAGGATTAGTCATAATAAGCACCTCCTCGTGATTCTTGTTTTGTAAATTATCAACATACTAACGTGCAGATTTTATCTACACAAATAGGCGTACCTATTTTTAACGATAGTGCTTTTAGAAAACTTTTTAAAACTTTTACTATTAGCAGTTTGTATGTTCTCAACAATCAATATTTAAGAATATTTCCGTTTCGGAATTATTTTTAAATAGAGGCATACTTATGGAGTTATCGTGACAGATTTTGCTAATTTTGCGATTTTTGCCACGACAACTCGTATAACATAGCGACTGTGCAATTAGAGTTGCGTAACTATTGTCGCGTAATCAGTTAAAAAATATTGCCTGTTCATCAACCTCGTCGATGCACAGGCAATATTTTCAAAACAACAAAATTTGGTAAATAATCTAAATTTTGCGGCTAAATCGTTTACTATTTTGCTACGTCAAGAACTACTAGACGTTGTCCGCCATAAGTTCTGGCATCAAGACAAGTCTGAATGAAGTAAGCAGATTTAGGGAATTGATCAACGTACTCTTTGAATACTTTTAGCAACTTATCCGAGCTTCCGCCACCCTCAAAGTCTTTATAATCCGCCACTTTGTAATCTTTGCCGTTTAGTTTAACTGGCATGCCTTTTTGGAGTTTCTTTAATAAGATGCCTGAACTATTCAAACGGTCGACAACCATATAATGGCCAGTATTAACCTGGAACCAGTCGTCTTGAAGAGTCCAGTGGTAGAAAGCATCTTTAACGTAAGCCAACTGATCAGGATAAGCGTCCCAAATAACGCGTTTAGTTTCGCCTAGGGCTTCCAAAGTACCTTCTTGTCCCTTTACAAAGGCTTCGGCGATTTTCTTCTTTGAGGCTTTTTTGACTGATTTTGGATGTTTTTTAGTCGAATGGTGGGCTATTTTTGTTGGCGCTGGTTTGTTTGCATTGGGACTACCGCAGGCTGCTAGCCCCACCAGCGAACTGAATAGCACTACAACACAAAGCAATTTTTTATAAGTCATTTTCCCCATAAATGGGCTTCTTTCTTCTTGTAGATGCGTCTAACGGCTGTTAGTTATCCTTATAACTTGGACTCCAACTTTAGTGCCCGCTCAGTTCAGTTTAAAATCTTGGTTTGAACGTGAGTAGGAAGTGATGGCCACTGCCGATTTTTGCATAAATGAATCAACAAGACCGGTTCCTTTTCACATAGTGTACCATAAAGACTGAGTGACCTGTGTTATTTTTTGACTTCTAGTTTTTATATAGGATCTATTTTGCTGCAATAATTGATCTAACTAAATTAAAATTGGTTAACTAATTAAATTAATTAGTTAACCAATCAGTTAGTTATTCAGTTATTTAGTAAATCAGTCAGTTAGCCAACTGTGAGATTAGAAGTCCCAATCATCGTCGTCAGTTTCAACAGACTTGCCCATAATGTAGCTGGAACCAGAGCCGGAGAAGAAGTCGTGATTTTCGTCGGCTGCAGGAGAAAGAGCTGCGAGAATTTCTGGGCTTACGTGAGTTTCTTCTTCGCTGTACTTGGCAGGGTAGCCAAGGTTCATCAAAGCCTTGTTAGCGTTGTAACGCACGAAATCAAAAACGTCATCGTGGAAGTCAAATCCTTCATAAATCTGACCAGAATACTCAACTTCCAAATCGTACAAAGTGTCAAGCAAGTTCATAGTGAACTTTTCAAGATTCTTCTTATCGTTCTCGCTTCTAAGCTCCAAACCGCGCTGGAACTTGTAGCCGGAATAATAGCCGTGAATAGCTTTATCGCGCAAAATCAAACGAATCATGTCCGCAGTATTCATCATCTTGCCGCGAGAAGCAAAGTAAAGCGGAAGATAGAAGCCTGCGTAAAGAAGCAGCGAAGAAAGCATAGTTGCTGCAATCTTGCGCTTAAGCGGATCTTCGCTCTCATACTCGCAAAGCACGGTGGTAACGCGCTGCTGTAAAACGTCGTTGCCAACAGCCCAACGGTAAGCTTCGTCAATTTCTTCGCTAGAGCAAAGAGTAGAGAAAATAGAGGAGTAGGAGCGAGCGTGAATTGACTGCATAAAAGCAATATTCGTGTAAATAGCCTGTTCGTGCTCAGTGCGAGCGTGCTCAATCTGGCAAAGCTCACCAATAGTTGCTTGGCTGGTATCAAGCAAAGTCAAGCCCGTAAAAACGCGAGTAGTTGTTTTGCGTTCAAGATCGGTGAGGGAACGCCAAGAAGGAATATCGTTGCTCAGTGGCACTTTTTCAGGAAGCCAGAAGTTAGCAATAAGGCGATTCCAAACATCTAAATCTTTGTCATCAACAATATTATTCCAATTAACTGGGCGCACGCGCGATCCGTGATGGTAGCGGTACTGAGCTGGTGTGATAGAAGCTGCCATCATCTCGTCGCTTGCGATGACGCGATTCGTGCCGAAAGGCTTATCGAGGCTACTGCGCAGTGCAGTTGGGTCGAGTGCTGTTGGATCGAGCTCGGTTGGGCTGAGTTCTGTCATTATTACTCCTGATTTTGTGTTTACGTTTTATAAAATTTCTTAAGTTTTTGATTTAATTTGCAAAAGATTTACGCTGATAGATTTACGTCACTAAGATTTTTAGCGCTACTCCTTACAGCGTGCAGCTTACGCAACCCTCGATTTCCGTACCTTCCAAAGCCTTCTGGCGAATACGAATGTAGTAAAGAGTCTTGATGCCCTTACGCCATGCGTAAATCTGAGCCTTGTTCAAATCGCGAGTAGTAGTAGTGTCTGGGAAGAACAAAGTAAGCGACAATCCCTGATCCACATGCTGAGTCGCTTCAGCGTAAGTGTCAATAATTGCCTTCCAACCAATCTCGTAAGCGTCCTTAAAGTACTGCATATTGTCGTTCGTCATGTAAGCGGCAGGGTAGTAGACGCGTCCAACTTTGCCCTCTTTGCGAATCTCAATGCGCGAAGCAATCGGGTGAATCGAACTCGTGGAATGGTTGATATACGAGATGGAACCAGTTGGAGGAACAGCCTGCAAATACTCGTTGTAAATGCCATCGCGCAAAATCTCGTCGCGCAACTGCTCCCAGTCGCTGACGGTTGGAATTGCAACGTTAAAACGAGCAAACAAATCGCGAACCGCTTGAGTACGAGGCTCAAGAGAGCGGCTGCCATCGGTGTATTTATCGAAATAGTTGCCTTTGCCTGCAGGCTTAGCGTAAGCGCTCGTCTTAAAGCTTGCAAAAGCGCGGCCACGCTCCACAGCTAAAGCATGAGAAGCTTTATAAGCATGGTAAGCAACAGTCATAAAGTACATGTCTGTAAAGTCAAGAGCTTCCTCGCTTCCGTACTGCATGTGTTCGCGAGCAAGGAAACCGTGCAAATTCATTTGACCCAAGCCAATAGCGTGGCCTTCCGCGTTTCCGCGACGGATAGAAGGCACGGAATCAATTGAAGTGTGCTCCGAAACAGAAGTGAGCGCACGTACGGCCAAATCAACGCTTGCGCCCAAGTCGCCGTCCATTGCCTTAGCGATATTAAGAGAGCCAAGATTGCAAGAAATATCGCGACCAACGTGGCTATAAGACAAGTCGGCGTTATACGTGCTTGCTTCTTGAGTTTGCAAAATTTCTGAGCACAAGTTGCTCATAGTAATGCGACCCTCAATAGGATTCGTACGATTCACAGTATCCTCAAACAAAATATAAGGGTAACCAGACTCAAACTGAATCTCCGCAAGCGTCATAAAGAATTCGCGAGCATCAATGTACTTCTTGTGAATACGAGGATTTGCAACCATCTCATCGTAATGCTCAGTAATGGAAATGTCAGCAAGAGGCTTGCCATACTCGCGCTCAACATCGTAAGGGCTGAACAAAGCCATCTTTTCCTTACGCTTAGCAAGCTCAAAAGTAATATCTGGAATTACAACACCCAAAGAAAGTGACTTAATACGAATCTTCTCGTCTGCGTTCTCGCGCTTAGTATCAAGGAATCGCATAATATCTGGGTGGTGGGCGCTAATATACACGGCACCGGCACCTTGGCGAGCGCCAAGCTGATTGGCATAAGAGAATGAATCTTCCAAAAGCTTCATAACAGGCACAACGCCACTCGACTGATTCTCGATGCGCTTAATAGGAGCGCCAAGCTCGCGCAAATTCGTAAGGAGCAGAGCCACGCCGCCGCCGCGCTTAGAAAGCTGCAAAGCAGAATTAATTCCGCGCGCAATAGACTCCATGTTATCTTCCAAACGCACGAGGAAGCAGCTTACAGCCTCTCCGCGTTGAGCTTTACCAAGATTTAAGAACGTTGGAGTGGCTGGCTGGAATCGGCCTGCAAGCATCTCGTCTAAATAGTTGAGTGCTGCTTTTTCGTCGCCGTCTGCGAGTTCCAAAGCTACGGCAGCTGCGCGCTGAGCGAAGTTTTCCAAATACTGTTTGCCGTCAAAAGTCTTCAAGGCGTAAGAAGTGTAGAACTTAAAAGCGCCCAAGAATGTGCCAAAAGTATGGTGAGCTGCTTCAGCATGCTCGTAGAATTTATCGAGAAATTCGTCGCTGTACTTTCCGAACACGTTGCTGTTGTAGTAGTAGTTGTCAATTAAATAATTCAAGCGCTCGCGAGTGGAAGCAAACTTCATGCTGTGCTCTTGCACGTAACCCGAAACGTAAAGCTTTTCTGCTTCCTGATCCTTATCAAACTGAATTCCTTTTTCTGGATCGAAAAGACCGAGCATAGCGTTAAGAACGTGGTAGTCGCGGCTGTTGCGAATGCGTTCTGCCGTGCTGCTGGCGGTTGTACTGGCAGCGGATTCAGTGCTGCTAGCAGAGTCAGTGTTGTCAAGATTAAGAGCAGTAGATTCGCTCATCGGATCCGTGCTATTCATGGGGTTTTTATTCCTTTCTTTCCGCGTTATGCTTACTTTTCAAATACTGTTTGTTTGTCTGTTTTTGTTTACTTTGTTTCTTTTAATTGTCTTAGAAATTTTGGTATTCCCTGCGCTACTTTTTCAATATCTTCCGCAGTTCCCGTCAACTCAAACGAGTACATATTCGGAATGCCGCACTTTCCGGCAATCTGACCTCCTGCAGCGCAATAAGCATCGCCAAAATTCGTGTTTCCGGAAGAAATTACGCCTCGAATAAACGAGCGATTCTCGCGATTATTGAGGAATTTTCGAACTTGCATTGGTATTGCTTTTGCAATATTGCCGCCTCCATATGTTGGTACGATGAGCACGTATGGTTCGCGTACGTTTAATTCTGGCTCTTTTGGTCGCAGTGGTATACGGTATACGTTCACATTATTGCTAGGAAAATCGCAATTTTGCACGAATCGTAATGTGTTTTCGGAAACAGAAGAAAAATACACTACGGCACCAATTGGTTCACCTTGTGCTTGTGCCTCTGGTGTACTTGGTTGTGTGATATTTTCTTGTTCGCTCATTATCTCAGCTTCTTTGTTTGCTATTTTTGGTGGAGAATGTCAATATGTATTGCGTTTATTTACTAAATTTCACTTATTTTTTCTTTTACTGTGCTGAAGTTGTGGAAGTCCCGAGTTTATCTGCAATTTGCGCTATTAAATCTGGGCGGTATCCACTCCAGGAAGCATCCGGAGCAATCACTACTGGAGCTTGACGGTATCCAGCATTGCGCAACTGTTCTAATGCTTCAGGACTTTTGGATAAATCAACAGTTTCAAAGTTCACGCCAAGTTTAGTGAACTGTCGTTTAGTGGCATCACACTGTGGGCAATGAGGTTTGGTGAATACTGTAATGGTCATTGTAATCTCCTCTGGTGATGGGGAATTTGGTAATTCCAGGTTGTATCAGCAAAAGCCAAATAGTTAGCTTACTCCCAATAGGCACTATTTATAGTGGTGTGTCGATTGTGTAAACACTACATATAGTTATTGTTTAAAATAGCTAAAAATAGCGTGTTTGTAAGCGTGTCGTGTTTTATGAGGAAAATGTAAGTCTAACTTTAACAATGAAAAATGTAATCTTTCTCACAAAATTTATATTTCCGACTCGTTGATTTATAGATTGCGGAGCCTTGTGCATATCCGCCTATAAACTTAATAAGTGCGTTTCTTGAAGGGGCGTAACGCAAAATAAAAAATTGTGCATTGAGAGTTAATGCAGATTGCTTGAGTACGCAAAGCGTGCGTGCAAATAAAACAAAAGACAAGATAAGAGGTGTCATCATGACGGAAGCTCAGGCAAATATTGGTGTTGTCGGTTTGGCGGCTATGGGTTCTAATCTAGCGCGTAATCTTGCGCATCACGGCAACACGGTTGCTGTGTATAACCGTCATTATTCTCGTACTGAAACCTTAATGAATGAGCATGGTAGTGAAGGTGCTTTCGTGCCTTCAAAAACTGTTGAAGATTTTGTGGCTTCTCTGAAGCGTCCGCGCACCGCAATCATCATGGTAAAAGCTGGTGCTCCTACGGATGCTGTTATTGAAGAACTTGCGAATGCTATGGAGCCGGGAGATATTATTGTCGACGGCGGAAACTCTTATTTTGAAGATACGATTCGCAGAGAGCGTGACATTCGCGCGCGCGGTCTTCATTACGTTGGTTGCGGTGTTTCTGGTGGCGAAGAAGGTGCGCTTCGTGGTCCTTCTATGATGCCTGGTGGCACTGAGGAATCTTGGAAGACTCTTGGTCCTATTTTGAAGTCTATTGCGGCTGTTGCTGAAGGTGAGCCTTGCGTAACTCATATTGGTACGGATGGTGCTGGCCACTTTGTAAAAATGGTTCACAATGGCATTGAGTACTCGGATATGCAGCTTATTGCCGAAAGCTACGATTTAATGCTTCGCGGTTTGGGCATGAAGTCCGACGAAATTGCAGACGTGTTTAGCGAGTGGAATAAGGGCGAACTTGATTCTTATTTGATTGAGATTACTGCGGATGTGCTTCGCCAGAAGGATGCTAAGACCGGTAAGCCTTTGGTTGAGATGATGGTGGATCATGCTGGCATGAAGGGCACTGGTACTTGGACTGTGCAGTCTGCACTTTCGCTTGGAATACCAGTTACTGGTATTGCTGAAGCTGTGTTTGCTCGCGGACTTTCTAGCCAGGTTGCTTTGCGTGAAGCTGCTGAAAGCCAGGGTTTGACTGGTCCTAATGTGCATTTTGATTTGAACGATGCTGAGCGTAAGGCGTTTATTGAGGATATTCGCCAAGCTTTATACGCTTCTAAGATTGTTTCTTACGCGCAAGGCTTCGATGAGATTGCGGCTGCTGCAATTGAGCATGATTGGAAGATTGATCAGGCTGCGGTTGCTCGCATTTGGCGTGGTGGCTGCATTATTCGCGCTCAGTTCTTGAACCGCGTTTCTGAGGCTTTTGAGTCCGGTGAAGCAAGCGTTTCTTTGCTTTTTGCACCGTACTTTAAGGATGCTATTGAAAAGTCGCAGGCTGCTTGGCGTCGTGTTATTGCGCGTGCAGTTGAGCATGGTGTTCCTGTTCCAGCGTTCTCCAGCTTGCTTGCGTACTACGATGGCTTGCGTTCCAAGCGTTTGCCAGCTTCGTTGATTCAGGCTCAGCGCGATTTCTTCGGTGCGCACACTTACGGTCGCATTGACGAGCCAGGCGTATTCCACACTTTGTGGGCAGATCCTAATCGCCCAGAAGTAAAGCAAGATTAAATCAAAATAATATTTAGAACTAACAGGCCTCTGCATAGCAATGCAAAGGCCTGTTTTTTTATTCTATAGTTTTTAATATATTTTGTTGCTGAATTTTATTAATTTTTCTAAATTGATTGATTTCCTTGATATTTCAACGATTTTATGGCACTTTTCGCAAATGCGCCATGTTTTAAGCATGCTATTTTCTTATTTGCGCCAGTTTATATAGCGCATTTAATTTTTGACTTGCTGAATATTATGCATGTTTATAGAAAGCTATGCAGTTATTCAATAGCAGCTTGCAGTGTGCCTGCTGTGGTCATCCAGGAGATTTCGTCAGTTCCGTTTGCAAAAGACGCAGGATATTCAGGATTATTAGCTCCCGAAAGTGCGTTCATTAAAGCAGCGCCCTTTTCTGCGCCTGCAGTCAAAAACCAAGTGCGACGACTGTGAGCCAGCACAGGAACTGTAAGCGACAATCGCATTGGTGGAAGTTTAGGGGAGTGGTTTACGCCAACAACAATGCGCTCACGATTATTAACCTGCGGCAATTCTGGGAACAACGAAGCCATATGCGCGTCCGGACCCATGCCAAGAATTGCTAAATCAAACACTGGCTCTTTGCCAAGTAATCCTGTAATCTCTTCCTCATAGTCGCGCGCTGCAGCATCTAAAATAGCGTCATTTTCAGCGTCACTGGCTGCTGCAATTCCTTCAGCGTTGCGTTCATCTGCAGGCATTTCGTGAATATGAGATTCTGCCAAAGCTTTATGAGAAGTAAGTAAGTCAAGCAGCGCTTTGCGAGTTTTGCGTGCGTTGCGGTCCTCGCTATCGTAAGCTACGAAACGTTCATCTGCCCACCAAATATGCACTAAATCCCAATCAATCACCGTCAAAAGTGGGTTGCTGGCAAGCATTTGGAACATGCGAATTGAATCCGTGCCGCCAGTAATAAGTAAATGGAATGGCTTGTCGAGATTTTGTACATTAGCTTGTGATTCCATAATAAGAATTGCCAAGCGTTGAGCTGCAATGGCTGAAAGTACGTCGGGATTATTGTAGCCGTAAACGTTTGCGTTGTGTGCAAAAGTAACTTCATTATCTGTCATAGCTATTCCTTTTATGCCATTAAAAATGTTTCATGCGTTGTTTCACGCTATGCTTTGCTATTTGTTTTATGCATTTTTACTATGCTTCACGCATTTTCTGTAGGATTATCTCGTACCAGCTGCGCGTAAATTTCGTCCGGATCAATGCGTCGCAATTCTTCGCTTAAGCAATCATCCAAAGTGCGAATAGGAAGCGCAATAGGCTGAGCAGTCTGACCGGGAAGACGAATTAAAGCCTGATCTCCGCCAGCAGGGCGAGTAAGAGACAACGTGCCGTCCTCGCGCTCTAAAGTTACGGAGGTAATTGCTTGAGCATCAGGATTCTCAACTATTTCTACAGGCACGCGCAAACTGCTCTTAAGCCAAGCGGCCAGTAAATGCAAAGATACGTAATGAGTAGGACCCACAACCTTCGCGCTGAGAATAGGCAAATGTGGAGGTTGATCGAGCATAGAAGCAAGTAACGCGCGCCAAGGAGTTAAACGCGTCCAAGATAAGTCTGCATCTTGCGGGGACCAGTTTTTGCGCAAGTTTTGCACAGTTTTAAGAGTATCGTCTGCTCGCTGTGCGTCAGTAATTCTGCTACTTGCCATAGCTCCAAGCAAATCGTGAGCAGGATCTTCCGGAGCGTTCGTCGGCCACCAAGCAACAATCGGCGCATCGGGCACAAGTAGCGGAATAACAAGCGTATCCGGATGACGAACTAAACCGTTGTGCGGATACAAAATAATAATTTCACCAGCTCCGGCATCTGCGCCAAAACGTACTTGAGCATCGAGATTCGGCACAACCTCACCGCGCTCAGCAGCGTGCTCGCTAGACCAATCTCGAACCATTGCAATAACTCGGCAAGGATGCTCGCGGCTAGCTGCGTTTGCTGCATCAAGTGCATGTTCTAACTCTTTAAGAGTTGTATCAATAAGCAAAGTGAGCACTCGACCAGTAGCAGATTCGCCGCGCTCTTCGTGCAATTCGTCGATTTTTGCTGCAATTTTGCTGGTATTCGTATCGGGAAGATTGATAATCATGGCAGCCTCCAATGACGATTATCGCGAGCGAGCATATTATCTGCTTCCGCTGGACCCCAAGTGCCAGCGCGATACGATTGAGGTTGTGTGCCAAGCGAACTCCAGAATTCCTCAATCGGATCCAAAATCTTCCAGCTCAAATCTACTTCTTCAGTAGTTGGGAACAGCGGTGGCTCACCAAGGAGCACATCAAGAATTAAACGTTCATAAGCTTCAGGCGAACTTTCAGTAAAGGATCGTCCGTAGCTAAAGTCCATAGAAACATCGCGAACTTCCATAGCGGTCCCGCCAGGAACCTTAGCGCCAAAGCGCATAGTAACACCCTCGTCTGGCTGCACGCGAATTACAATTGCATTGCTACCAAGTTCTCGAACTGCGGTTGATTCAAACGGCAAGTGTGGAGCGCGCTTAAAAATTACAGCAATTTCCGTAACCCGCTTGCCTAAACGTTTGCCAGTACGCAAATAGAAGGGCACTCCAGCCCAGCGGCGAGTATCAACGTCTAGTCGCACAGCAGCATACGTTTCAGTAGTGCTTTTAGGGTCGATTCCTTGCTCTTCCAAATAACCAACTGCTTTATAAGAGCCTTGCCATCCTGCTGCGTATTGCCCGCGAGCAGTATTTGCTGCCAAATCTTGAGGCAAACGAATAGCAGATAAAACTTTCGTTTTTTCCGCAGTCAAATCGCTGGCGCGGAAACTTACTGGCTCTTCCATAGCAGTAAGCGCCATAAGCTGAAGCAAATGGTTCTGAATCACGTCTCTTGCAGCACCAATGCCATCGTAATAGCCTGCGCGTCCGCCAATACCAATATCTTCAGCCATCGTAATTTGCACGTGATCAACATAATTCGCATTCCAAATCGGCTCGTACATTGCGTTAGCAAAACGGAAAGCCAACAAATTTTGTACGGTTTCCTTACCTAGGTAATGATCAATACGGAATACAGAATTAGGGTCAAAAACCTCCGAGACGACGCGGTCTAATTCGCGAGCGCTCGCTAAATCATGGCCGAAAGGTTTCTCAATAATTACGCGGCGCCACGCGTGTTCAGAAGAGTGAGAAAGTCCAGATGCTGCCAACTGTTGTGCAACAATAGGGAAGCTTGAAGGCGGAATAGACATGTAAAATGCGTGGTTTCCGCGCGTGCCACGATCCCTATCTAGTTCGTTAACAGTTTTACTTAAACGCTCAAACGCTGTTGCATCGTCAAAAGTGCCGCGTACGAAACGTATTCCTTTTGCAAGATTAATCCAAGTTGATTCACGAAATGGCGTGCGGCAATGCTGCTCAATATTTTCGCGCACAAAGTTTACGAAATGCTCATCTGTCCAATCGCGTCTTGCGAAACCAGTTAAACCAAATCCTGGGGGTAAAAGTCCACGATTAGCTAAATCATATACGGCTGGCATCAGTTTTTTGCGTGCTAAATCGCCAGTAATACCAAAAATTACTAGGCTGCACGGGCCTGCAATGCGAGCCAAACGTAAGTCGCGCGGGTCTCGTAACGGGTTTGTCCACACAGACTTGTTATTTGCAGCATACTGCATGTCAAAAGGAATCCTCAACTCAGTCATACATACCATCGTAATGTTTTGACGCTATTTTTCCTACTCGGGTTGCTATTTTTAATTACATTTTCGCTATAAGCTTTTCTTGTATCAGCTGCAAGATTGCAATACTGATACTAATCTACTAAGCTCTTTGAGTTTCAACGTAACGTTTCACGCTCCGCACAAAGCAAGTCGAATCATTTTTGCATATTGCGGACCGCCAACTGGAGTTAAATGCACGCCATCGTCGGTCAGATATTCAGAGTGACCTTCACTAAAGCCGTGCCAATCAATAATTCCAACATTAGAATGTGTTGCAGCGAACTTTCGCAAATGTTCGTTAGTTACATCTTGCCATGGCTGCGGTACGCGCGTAGTGACAAAGTAAACTGGCTTACCTTTTGCAGCGTCAACCATACGTTGCAGTACACTGTCGTCGCGCGGAGGGCCGTTGGTGCCAAGAGCAAAAATAACTACATCTCCAGCGTGTTTACTCGCAATATCTTGCTCATATTCATCAGCACCATGGAAAATTTGTCGACTTACTTTTCCATCAATAAAAGCATTAGGCATTACTTGTAATAAGTATGGTTTTGCGCCTTCAGTAATGGAGTCGCCAACCATGGTTAAGTTTACAGAACAGGTATTGCGCTGCTTATTAATGCGAGTATGCGATGCAGCAAGATTTTGTGGTACTTTTTCTGCGATAGGGAAAAGTACGCGATATGGCGATGGTACTGGTGGTAAGGATTGTTTTGCTATATTTTTGCGTACACCTTTTACATCACGTTCTTTAGAAGAAGATTGAGTTTGTTGAGTATGGTTTTTGTTTTGTTCTGACGGCTGAATTGTAGCAGTCGTCAACTCTGGGCGAAGTTGAATTGATCGCTGTTGAGCAATGCTATTCCAATTTATAGGCAATGCAATCAATGCAATAAGAATGAAGCAGCATAATGTTATTGCTATGTAGCGAATAATCTTAAGTAAATGCTGGTTTTTTAGCGGCTTTTCAAATAATTGATAGAAGCATTCAGCAATCACAATAATGATTGCTATTTGCAAGAGTTGCTCCCACCAAGAAATTGCAGTCGTTCGTGTTGCTGGGTTGCACAATTCTAAAATAGGGAAGTGCACTAAATAAATAGCAAATGAGCGTTTGCCGAGATATGCTAATGGCTTCCATGCAAATAAGCGTGAGCATATGTTATCAGTTTGCGTGCATGACCAGAGTATTAATGTGCATGCTGCAGCCGTTAGTGTGTATCCACCAAAAGTGAATACAGACGATGTGCCATCTGCATATACGAAACAGTAGCACAATATAATTGTTGCCATTAAGCCAATACAAGAGCGTTGCCACGGGTGCAAAGGATTGTAAAGCACAGTTTTTGGCTTGTTAAATACGTTGTCTGGAAGTTCGCGTAAATCAGATGTTTCGGCGGTAGTGGCGTTCTGAGAGAAGTCAATTTGTAATCCTTCTCGTAAATCTTCCGGAATACCTTCCTTAATTGCAGCCTGCGTGACATCGGTAAAAACTTGTTCAGTAGTATTAGCACTATCTGGGTTGTTGCGGTTAATGTCATATGTTGCTGTAGCAGAAATAACCGTCACTTGCTTATTGCCGCGTAGCCAATACCATAAGCGAATCAGCCATTCATGTAATGAATGTTTCGCAAACCACGCACCATACATTGCCAGCATCGCACCTAATAAGAATTCTGATGCTCGTGTATCGAGTGAATAATAGACTCGCGCCGGCGTTGTGTAATTGCCAAATAAGTGTGCAAAGGTAATAGTTAAAGCGGAAGACAGTATGACAAGGCATGCAGTAATGTACATGCGACTTACTGTGTTGTGTACGAATTTTACGAGAACTGTAAGAACAAGCGGCCAAACAATGAAGGCTTGCATAATCAGTCCGAGATACCAAAGATGTTTAATCGGAGAAGGCAATCCTGATTGTTCAAAGTATGACAGCTTACGTATTACGTACATGACGTTACTGAAGAAACTGACTCCTGGAAGAGCATCTGCTTGTAATTTTGGCAATAAACTTGGTGAAACCAGCCACATGCTGGGTGCTGTAATAGCGATAATGCCCAGTGTTGGCGGCCAGATTCGTTGAATACGGTGCCAGATGTATTGCCAGTAATGCGTAGTCTTCTGTGTAGCGTTACCGCTGCTATTAATAGTATTTGCAGTGTTGTCGACTGTTGCTTTGATACCATTGATTTGGTTAGCTTGAGTTTGTTGACTGGCAGTATCGTAGCCACCACGTGCAGCTTTTTCATTTTTGTTTGCGTTTAAGTAATTCAACACAGCACGTGTGCAAAAATAACCTGCTAATACTAAGAATAATGTGACACCGAGGAATCCGCCAGCAAGAGTGCTTGGGCGCATGTGAAAGCATATGATGCCAATAATTGCTAGCGCACGCAAACCATCAATCGCAGGATTTCTTTTAACGCTGGAAGATTGTTTTTGAGTAGATGAAGTGTCAGCAAACTCTTGGCTTACACGTGCCTTACTAGCATTATTTTCGGTTGAAACCTCCGTTTTGTTGGGGGTTTGATTGACCAGTGAAACAGTGGAAGTATTCACGCGTCTTTTTTCTGTCATCTTGCCTGCGCTTCGTCAACCATACTGGTGTGTGTATGCAACTTATCGTGTGTAAAACAGAGCTATGATAACTGCGTCTTGAGACAGTTTTGTTCCATAAAGCGTGTCTTATTACAATACCTAATATATCGTTGAAAATGGTGGATTTTTGTGGGATTTTTTGAAATATTTTTCGTTATGTTCTTTGTTCACAATTATGTGCAATAGTATGGGGAATGGCACTACTTATACTATGCCGTTCGTTGGTGCGCGGTAGAGTGAGATAGAACAGTCATATGAATTGTTATTAAAGTTACTAAAGGAGCCAATATGGCAGAAACTTTTAACGTTGTGGTTGAGATTCCACGCGGTTCTAAGAATAAGTATGAAGTAGATCACGAAACTGGTCGCGTGTTCTTGGATCGCACTTTGTTTACCGCTATGGGTTATCCAGATGATTACGGTTATATTGACGGTACTTTGGGTGAAGATGGCGATCCGCTTGATGCTCTTGTGATGATTCCAAATTCTGTATTCCCAGGATGTGTTGTTGAATGCCGCGCTGTTGGTTTATATCACATGGTTGATGAAGCCGGTGGAGACGACAAGGTTTTGTGCGTGCCAGCAGATGTTCGTTTCGATGACATCAAGGATATTGATGACGTGGACGAGTATCACAAGGCTGAAATCAAGCACTTCTTCGAGCAGTACAAGGCTTTGGAGCCAGGTAAGGAAGTTCTCCCTGGTGACTTCTGGGCTGGTGTAGAGCAAGCAGAAAAGGAAATTGTTGCAGCTCGCAAGCGTCTTGCTGAAAGTGAAAAGTAAGATTCGCTTGTAATAAATTGATTGTAAAAATGTATAAAACGTCGGAAACATTGCCTTATGTTTTCGACGTTTTATTTTATAAAATACTCTTTGTTCTATGAATATTCTTGCCAATTTTGGCAACAAATAAAAGAATAAATCGCAAAAGAGTAAATCGCATATGCAGGTGAAAAGTATTTTTACAGCACCACTACGCAGCAATGAGCATGCCGAGTCCGGCAATATAAATCAACATGCCTGAAAGCATAATTGGTAATATGGCAAACGCAATGCTATGAGTTGTACCATTTTTGATATTTTCATAGTATTCACCACAATTATTGCGCATCCATAGGTAAGAAAGACTCGAAAGTATTATTACCATAAATATGCATAAAACAACTACTAGTATGCCGCCATCTGTACTGCGTAATGATGGCATAAATCGAATAATTGACGGCAAAAATAGCCAGCCAGGAAGTGCTGCGCATGCAATACTTGCAATTAAGGTATGAGAAAGATTTCGTACCAAATTTGTGCGATGTTCACGTAGCATTTGGCGGATGAAAGTAACAAATGTTGTTGCAACGAGAATCAGTGCAAACGATACTGCCCAGCGTTCATAAGGTCGTATTGCTGCAATGAATTTACTCATTGACACAGTCTCATTGTCAGTAATGACACTCTGTGGAAGCCAACCTTTCAAGGCAAGAGTTGCGCACCAAGCGGAAGCGATACCTGCGCATAAAGCAATAGCGCGATCAATCATATTTCCGTGCAAAGGCCAAAAAGTGAGGAATGTAAGAAGTATCAGCATACAAAAGGTGAGTAATATTTTTGCTGTTGCTATCGGTGAAGCTGCTGCGCTTGCAAGAAGTATTACAACAATAATCTGGGTTATCGCCATTGCTGATGCATGAATATGAGGTGCGTGAGCTTGCTTTTCATGAGTGGTGGCACAGGAAGCAGAATCGTGCTGCGCTTCATTATGGTAGGCATGTGTTGTATCGCTCATACGTACTCCTGAATGTTAATAAATATTCTTACAAAGCACTATGTGCCTGCAAAATTGCAGCACAGTATTGTAATATCTATTACTAATAACGTCTATTACTAATGTAGTCTATAACCTGCACTACGTTTCCTGCTATGAAGATTATGTAAATTTGCGTGTTGATAAAGCTTTGATTTGATACGTTACGTAAGTCGTGCAAAAATATTAAGAGTAGGTTGCATTCTTCCTAGTATGGTTTACAATGCCTGTAACGGCTTGAATTTGGTGCTATATCACGTGTTGGTTGGAGGCCTCTTATGACTGATATCACATTGATGACTTCGTGTGCCTCTCCTGCTTCTGTTTTACCTTCGCTTGCGTTACTTTCACATCGTGTGCGTGTGCTTCCTATGGATGCAACGAGTTTAGCAAAACTTCCCGCGCAAACTGTTCTGCTTCTTGATGCTCGTGAAGATTTGGCTTTAGCTAAATCGTTGTGTGCTGCTTTGCAAGCGGCTAGTATTACCGTTCCTGTTATGTTGATCCTTACTGAGGGCGGTTTTACGGTAGTGAATTCTTCGTGGAATATTGATGATGTTGTGCTCACTAGCGCTTCTCCTGCAGAGGTGGAAGGTCGTTTGCGTTTAGCTTCGCAGCATCCAGATGCTGGTGTTTCGTTTATGCATTCGCAAGATATTGCAGTAGCTGATGTGCCTGTTGAAGATAATGGGATTATGCGTTCTGGTGATCTTGTTGTTGATATGCGTAGTTATACTGTGAGCTTGCATGGACATCCTGTTGATTTAGCCTATAAAGAATTTGAATTATTGAAGTATTTTGTGCAACATCCCCGGAGAGTATTTACTCGGGCGCATTTATTGCAAGAAGTATGGGGCTATGATTACTACGGCGGTACTCGCACGGTTGATGTGCATATTCGTCGTCTTCGTGCAAAGCTTGGTGTTGAATATGAGCATCTTATTGGCACTGTTCGTAATGTCGGTTATCGGTTTGATCCGTCTGAAATTGAAGAAGATAGTGAAATGACTGAGCATGTTGCGGATAATGCTGATAGTGCAGATAAAAATTACGCAAACGATAGTAATGTTAATAACAATAATGATGACAATAATAATGACGAATAGCTTTGCTGAGAATTAGTTCAATAACACTATTGATGGTGTTGTAATAACATTAGTCGGTAAAATTTTATGATGCGCGAATCAAAACAAGAAAAGTTGGCGCGGATGCATGCTGAATATGCGTTGTTGTGTCAAGAAATACCAAATCCGCAGTGTGCACTTAATTTTTCTAATCCATTTGAGCTGCTTATTGCAACGGTTTTAAGTGCGCAAACAACAGATAAAAGAGTTAATACAGTCACTCCAAAACTTTTTTCTACTTTTCCTGATGCAAGTAGGTTAGCTGTAGCTTCAGATGCACAAGTTGAAGCTATTATTCATCCACTTGGCTTTTATCGTGTAAAAGCACAGAATATTATTGCATTATCTGCTCGATTGTGTAGTAATTTTAACGGTGTAGTGCCTTCAAATATGGAAGATTTAATATCACTGCCGGGTGTTGGTCGCAAAACTGCTAATGTTGTGCTTGGTAATGCTTTTGGATTGCCTGGTTTCCCTGTAGATACTCACGTAATACGTGTTACTGGTCGTCTTGGTTGGAGGAAGAACTGGAATAAGACGAGTAAACATCCAGATCCTTATGCTATCGAGTGTGAAATAACTGCGTGTTTTAAGCCTGAAGAGTGGACTAATCTTTCACATCGACTTATCTTGCATGGACGAAGAATTTGTACTGCACGCAACCCGCAGTGCTTATTGTGCCCGTTAAAAGCAACATGTCCGTCTGCTCACATATGAGAGCATATTCTTCCCATTCAGCTCTTGGTATAGACTGTAAGCTATGTCAAGAACAGGTGATTATGAATTTGCAGCTTCCAACGCAACTCATCATAAGTCAACAACAGGTTGGATTCCGTGGGTTGTATTCATAGTTGTGTCGGTAGTAATGATCGGTGTTTTGTGGTGCGGATGGCAAATGTATCAAGGTCATTCACCCATTGAAATGATCGCTCATCCTGCAGGTAATTCTGTATTAAAAGTTGGTTTGCGAACAGCGCCTGACTCTCTTGATATTCGCACTGACGATAGTGATGCTTTACAGCAGGCTTTGCTTGACAACGTTTACGAAACATTGGTTAAGCGTGGTGATGATAATAGCTTGCGACCAGGGTTAGCACAGTCGTGGAATGTTTCAAAAGATGGATTAGTATATAGTTTTAATTTGCGGCAAGGTGTACATTTTTCCAATGGCGATTCCATGAATTCTGAATCCGTGCTTCAATCATTACAACAAGGCATTACTAAAAATTATCCAGGCTATAGCGCACTAACAAATATTAAAACTGTTACTAATCCGGATGATACTACTTTAGAAATTACTTTACATAAGCCGGATGCGTTACTGTTGCGTCGCCTTTCAGGACGTGCAGGTATTGTATATGACACAAAAGCAGTAGTTGACTACTCGAGTAGTGCGCTCGGTACTGGTCCTTTCATTGTGAACAGCTATAGCAAAGGTAATTCTTTAGTACTTTTGCGCAATAACAGATACTGGGGATCTCCTGCGGTATGCGCAAGTATTACTCTACAATATTTCGCTAATGATACAGCTTTGGCAGAAGCTATGGAGCATGGCAATATTCAGATAGCAGTTCCGCTTGAAGGTAACGAAAATAAACGTCTTGCTGCAATTGCTAATACTCAAATGGTAGATGGGCAAAGTACTCGCGTTCGATTTATTGCGATTAATACTACTGTAGCGTCTATTTTTTGTGATGAACAAGCGCGTAAGGCAGTTGCTTATGCTGTTAATCCTCAAACAGTAATTGCATCTGATGGCAACGGTGGTGTGCTTGTTGGAGGTCCTATTGATCCGCTTTCAACAGGCTATGAAGATTTAACTGGAATATATCAATATAATCCGAATAAAGCTGCTTCGCTTTTCCATTATTTTAGTGCAAGTTATTTGGGCACAATTACTTTCCTTGTTCCGCAAGGTGAGGGAAATGTTGGTCGTGAGTTATCGAAGCAGATTAGCTCTGTCAGTGGTTTTAAAATTAATCTCGAAGAAGTGAACCAGTCAACGCTACAGCAACGCGTAAACGAAGGAAAGTACGATATTGCGCTCACCACTATGAATCATACGTTAGATCAGGGTGCATTTGCGGAGAATGGTTCACCATTTGTACTTCAGGATGCGCGCGCGCAGCAAGCTTGGGCAAATGCCGTTCATGCTAAAAATGCCAGTGAATACGAAACTAATGCTCGTGCTTATGCTCGTGAAGTTGTTAATAATAATGCAGCTCGCTGGTTGTATGCTCGTAAAAGTGTGATGGCTGTGAAAACCAACGTAAGTGGTTACGCGAAAAATATGACAGATCAATTATTACCATTGCATGATGTGAATGTGAAATAGAAAAATGCTCACTCTTATCAGTAAAATGTATCGTATTTTTCTTCGCAAGCGGCACTTTGTTGTAATTAACTTTGTTGTAATTATTATGCTAAATAACGTTGCAAAGTGGCGCTTTTTGCTACTTAGCCCTATATTTATCTCACTGTGATTGTTTGTGTTGTCGCGCTAAGTTTCTAATATTCAGTTCATGAGTGAACAGGATAACACAGTAAAGCATGCGCATTTAACGCCGCTTCCTAACAAAGTGAGCGTTGATGGCCTCGAAGACAAATGGCGTAATAATTGGGAAGAAGCCAAGACTTACGCTTTCCATAATTCCCGCGACCGCAAGGCCGTATATTCTATTGATACTCCACCTCCAACTGTAAGTGGTCATTTGCATGTTGGTCACGTATTCTCCTACACGCATACTGATGTGGTTGCGCGCTATAAGCGAATGCAAGGCTTTGACGTGTTCTACCCAATGGGTTGGGATGATAACGGCTTGCCAACAGAGCGTCGAGTGCAAAACTATTACGGCGTGCGCGTAGACACTTCGTTGAAATATGATCCTGATTTTAAGCCGCCTTTTGAAGGTACTGAAGGCAAGAAGATTGAGGCAAAAGATCAGGTTCCTGTAAGCCGCCAGAACTTTATCGAGCTTTGTGAGCGCCTAACTTCCCAAGACGAGAAGCTGTTTGAGGCTTTGTGGCGCAGGCTCGGTCTTTCTGTTGATTGGTCGCAAACCTACCACACGATTGGCGAGCAGCCTCGCCGAGTTGCGCAAAAAGCATTCCTTCGTAATCTTGCTCGCGGAGAAGCCTATCAAAAGGATGCTCCAGGCTTGTGGGATGTGACTTTCCAGACTGCTGTTGCTCAAGCTGAGCTTGAATCGCGCGAATATCCTGGTTTCTATCATAAGATTGCGTTCCGTTTTGAAGATGGTACGCCAATTTATATTGAAACTACACGTCCAGAATTGCTTGCTGCTTGCACATCTTTGATTGCAAATCCAAATGATGAGCGTTACAAGAAGTACTTTGGCCAGGAAGTTTACTCACCGCTGTTTAAGGTGAAGGTTCCGATTTTGGCTCATTCTGCTGCTCAAATGGACAAGGGTGCTGGCATTGCAATGTGCTGCACTTTCGGTGACGTAACAGACGTTGAGTGGTGGCGTGACTTGAATCTTCCAACTCGACCAATCATTCAGCGAAACGGTCGCATTGTTATGACCACTCCTGATTGGATTACGGATGAGTCCGGTCGCGAAATGTTTGAGAAAATTGCTGGTAAAACCACGTTCTCTGCTCGCAAGGAAGTTGTTGAAGCTTTGCAAGCTGCTGGAGATATGGAAGGTGAGCCAAAGCCAACAAAGCGTATGACGAACTTCTACGAAAAGGGCGATAAGCCTTTGGAAATCGTCACTTCTCGTCAATGGTACTTAAAGAACGGCGGTACGGACGAAAAGCTGAACGCTGAGCTTATTGAGCGCGGCAAGGAACTTAACTTCCACCCAGACTTTATGCGCGTGCGCTACGAGAATTGGGTTCACGGCTTGAACGGTGACTGGCTTATTTCTCGCCAACGCTTCTTTGGTGTGCCATTCCCACTGTGGTATCCAGTAAACGAAAATGGGGAAGTGGATTACGAGCATCCTTTGACTCCTAGCGAAGATTGTTTGCCAATCGACCCAACTATTGACGTTCCAGAAGGATTCGACGAATCTCAGCGCGACCAGCCAAACGGCTTTACTGCTGAGCAAGACATTATGGACACTTGGGCTACATCTTCCTTAACTCCACAAATCGTGACTCGTTGGGAAGAGCCAGGTGAGGAAAATCAAGCTCTGTTTAAGGCTACTTTCCCAATGGATTTGCGTCCACAAGGCCAAGATATTATTCGTACTTGGCTGTTTAGTACGGTTGATCGTGCGCATCTTGAAAACGGCTGCTTGCCTTGGAAGCATGCTGCACTTTCTGGTTGGATTCTTGATCCTGACCATAAGAAGATGTCTAAATCTAAAGGCAACGTGGTTGTGCCAAATAAGCCAATCGAAGAGTTTGGTGCGGATGCTGTTCGCTACTGGGCAACTTCTGCAAAGCTTGGCTTGGATGCAACTTACGACGAAGGTCAAATGAAGATTGGTCGCCGTTTGGCGATTAAGCTTTTGAACGCTACGAAGTTTGCGCTCGCGATTGGCCGCGAAGACGAGGAACATCAGGTTCTTGAGCATGCTAATGCGGACTGGAATTTTGCAGACGTTACGGAAGTTTTGGATCGTTCCGTTATGGCAAAGCTTGCATCTGTAATTCGTACTGCAACTGATGCGCTTGAGTCTTACGAGCATTCTAAGGCTTTGGAAGCAATCGAAACCTTCTTCTGGGAGTTCTGTGACGATTACATTGAGCTTGCAAAGAATCGTGCTTACGGTACTGCAGAATCCACTGGACGTACTCCAAGTGAAGCTGCTGTAAAGTCTGCTCGCACAACTCTTGGTCTTGCGCTCGACGCTTTGGCTCGCCTGCTTGCTCCTTACTTGCCTTATGCTACGGAAGAAGTGTGGAGTTGGATGCATGACGGTGAAGGCTCTGTGCATCGTGCAAGCTGGCCATGCGCTAAGGCGTATGAGGCTGCTGCAAATGGTGTTTCTGTAGATACTTTGGCTTACGCGGGCGAGGCTTTGGCTGCTTTGCGCAAGATTAAGTCTGAAGCAAAAGTTTCTATGAAGACTCCTATTTTGCAAGTGACTTTGAACGTAGCAGAAAATGCTTACAAGTCTGTTGAAGAGACTTTGGATGACGTTGCGGAAGCGGGTCGCGTTACTGGAGAAGTAAAGCTTAACGCTGTTAAGGCTGCAGATGCTGGAGATTCTTCTGAATCTGAATCTGCGGAATCTGATGCAACTAACGTAAACGTTTCTGTTGCTCAAAGCGAACTCGGTGAAGCTCCTGCAAAAAAGAAGTAATTGCCAGTAATTGCAAGTAATCGAAAATAATTAATTGCAAAACAAAAGCGCTGGAAGTCAATCTTCGACTCCAGCGCTTTTTGTGTATTTAATCGCTAAGCATCGCGCGGTAACGCTAGACTGTAAACCATGAATCCAGAAAGCTTAAGTGAATTAATTGAAAAAATTGCTAAAGATTTAGTAGCAAACGGTAAAGCTGGCAGTCTAACAGAAGATTTGATTCCTGCAGCCGAAAAACTTGCAGTTATGAGGCCAAAAGATCGCGCACACGGCGATTGGGCTACGAATGTTGCTATGCAGCTCGCTAAAAAAGCTGGTATGAAGCCTCACGATTTAGCTGAACTTTTTGCCGAGCGTTTGCAAGAAGCAGAAGGTATTGCGTCTGTAGAAGTTGCAGGTCCTGGCTTTATTAACATAACGCTTGATTCTGCGTCTGCAGCGGCTGTTGTTGACGAAGTCTTAAAGCAGGGTGCGGATTTTGGTAAAAATGCGCATTTGGGTGGCAAAACTTTAAATCTTGAGTTTGTTTCCGCAAACCCAACTGGCCCAATTCATATTGGTGGCACTCGCTGGGCGGCAGTTGGCGATTCTATGGCTCGAGTTTTGGAAGCGAACGGCGCAAAAGTTGTACGCGAATACTATTTCAACGATCACGGCGAGCAAATTAACCGTTTTGCTAAGTCTTTAGTTGCTGCAGCTCACGGCGAAGAAACGCCTGCAGACGGCTACAAAGGCGCGTATATTAACGAAATTGCTGACGCTGTTATAAAAGAAGCACAAGCAGACGGCGTTGATGTTCTTTCCTTACCTCGAATTGATCTTGGTAAAGACGAGGAAGGTTTGCCGCTTGGCGAGGGCGACTCTGAGCAGCGTGAAGAGTTCCGCAAGCGCGCAGTGCCAATGATGTTTGCTGAAATTCGCAAGTCGATGCGCGATTTTCGCGTTGGCTTCGACGTGTGGTTCCACGAAAACAGCCTGTACGAGGATGGCGAAGTTGAGCGCGCTATTGCAGACTTGCGTGAGCGTGGAGATATTTTCGAAAAAGACGGCGCAACTTGGTTTGAATCCACTAAGCATGGCGACGACAAGGATCGCGTAATTATTAAATCCGACGGCAACTACGCTTACTTTGCTGCAGATATTGCTTACTATCGCGACAAGCGTCACCGCGAGCAGAATCCTGCAGACGTAGCAATCTACATGCTCGGTGCGGATCATCATGGCTATATTGGCAGAATGATGGCAATGTGCGCGGCTTTTGGAGACAAGCCGGGCGAAAACATGCAGATTCTTATTGGCCAGCTTGTAAACGTTATGAAGGACGGAAAGCCTGTGCGCATGAGCAAGCGTGCTGGAAACGTTATTACGATTGACGATTTAGTTGATGCAATTGGTGTTGACGCTTCGCGCTATTCGCTTGCTCGCACCGACTACAACACAAGTGTTGATATTGATTTGGATTTGCTTGCTTCTCACAGCAACGATAATCCTGTGTATTATGTGCAATACGCTCACGCACGCAGCTGCAATGTTGCTCGAAACGCAGCGGATGCCGGAATTACGCAAGATGGCGCTGATTTAAGCCTGCTTAATACCGAGGCTGACGGCGAAGTGCTGGCTGCTTTGGCGCAATGGCCTGCAGCTCTTGCACAAGCTGGCGATTTGCGCGCTCCTCACAGAGTTGCGCATTATCTTGAGGATTTGGCTGCCAGCTACCACAAGTGGTACAACCTTGAGCGCGTAGTGCCAATGGAGTTAAGCGATCCAGAAAATCGTTTGCCAGAAGCAGAGCGCGAAGCAGTTCGCATTGCAAAGTGCCCAGAGCCTGCGCGCGCTGCAGCTCGACTTAAGCTTAACTCGGCTGTGCGCACGGTAATTGCAGAAGGCCTTGATTTGCTTGGTGTTTCTGCTCCAGAAAAGATGTGATTTTGTTTATTTTATATAAGGTTTAGAGCAAAAATATAGAGCATTTTTTGATTAAGTAGGACGTTGGTACTATGCCAGCGTCCTACGTATTTTTGATGAGAAGACACGCGCGAGATGGTAAATTTATGCCAATTAAGTACATGCGATTTATTAATATACCCCCTAATATTATTTTCGCTTTAAATCCACAAGAAAGTCAGGGATTTAGCTGAATAATATGCTTAAACAATTTTCACCATATAGGAGGTGTAAGCATGAGCGTCACAACACAAAGTGTCAGCACAGACAGTGCCCCGAAAAAAAGGAACCTGACAATTATTGAGTCCGCGTACGTGGCGGTCATGTTGTTTGGCATGTTCTTTGGCGCTGGAAACCTGATTTTCCCTGTGTTTCTTGGTGCTAATGCAGGAACTAATTCTGCGCCTGCAGCATTAGGCTTTATTGTTACTGGCGTTGGTTTGCCATTGCTTGGCGTTACAGCACTCGCAATGAGCCGCGCAAACGGTCTTTTTGAGCTTTCGAGCAAAGCTAGCAAAAAGTACGGCATGTTCTTCACTTGTGTGCTGTATCTAACGATTGGCCCGTTCTTTGCAATTCCGCGTTGCGCAACAACTTCATACACTGTTGGCTTAGAGCGCGTTGTTCCGCAGGATGGAAACGGTCAGCTTTACTTGTTCTTGTTCTCCGTAGTGTTCTTTGCGCTCGCGTTCTTCTTTGCTATGAAGCCAAGCGGCATACTCACGTGGGTTGGTAAAGTTCTTACGCCAATCTTCCTTGTGTTCCTAGCGATTTTGGTATTTACAGCACTATTTTCTCCTGTAAGTGGCGCTTCTGCGGATGCTGCTCCTATGGGAAATTACGTTAATAAGTCATTCTTTACAGGATTCTTAGATGGCTACAACACAATGGATGCTTTAGCTAGCTTGGCATTTGGAATTGTGGTTGTTAGTACTATTCGTCAGTTCGGTGTAAAAGATCCTAAAGATGTGGCAGTGAATACTGCTCGCTCTGGTTTCTTTAGCTGCTTGCTTATGGCGTTGATTTACGTTGCGATTGTTATTGTTGGTGTGCGTAGCCGCGCTCTGTTCCCACCTGCGGAAAATGGTGGAGTAACTTTGGCACAAGTTGCACGATACCATCTTGGAAACGTTGGCTTGTTTGTGCTTGCTGCAACTGTAACGCTTGCCTGCTTAAAGACTGCGGTTGGCTTAATCGTAAGCTGCTCGGAAACCTTCTCTAAGTTATTCCCTAAGGGGCCTAGCTACCGTGTTTGGGCTGTATTGATTACGCTTGTTTCGTTTGGTCTTGCAAACTTTGGTTTGAGCGCAATCATCGAATACGCTGTTCCAGTATTAATGTTCTTGTATCCACTGTCAATCGTGCTTATTCTTTTGGCTTTGTGCGGTCGACTTTTTGGAAATTCCAAAGTCGTGTACGCTTGGACACTTGGTTTTACTGGCGTTGCAGCTGTATTTGACTTTTTGAATAGTTCGCCAACAGCTTTGCGCAACGCATTGCATATGAACGATATGTTGATTGTTGCTCAAAACTGGTTGCCGTTCTCGGAATTTGGCATGGCTTGGGTTTGCCCAGCTGTTGTTGGATTTGTTGTTGGCTATGTTTGCAAGGTTTTATCTGATAACAAAGGTATGGAAGAGGTGGCTCGTGCGGCTGTTGGGCCAAATCTTGAAGGCAGTGTTGCTAGCGAAGATGATTATTCTTCAAGCGATGCTGAGTTTAACGAGTCTGCTGCTGACGAACCTAATTTTAGTGAGCAATCCTAGTGACTAATTCACAACTAGTTGTATAGATAGTTGTAATAATAAATAATCGCCATATTACCGCTCGTATGAGCTGTGATATGGCGATTTTTGTATAAAACTCGCGCTTGACTTATTTATTGGAACGATTTAGTATATTTCAATAACGAACAAAATAATGTGCAATCTAAAGTAATTCTCGCTTAGCCAGTAAAGCAAGATACAAAAGGCACGCGTCTAATGCTCGATGTTGAGGCATTAGCAAAAGTGGTTGTTCATGAGTGAAAGGAGTAAACGACGCTGTTTGCAGCATAAGTCTGGCGTTGCTATATATCAAATGATTCATTGGGCGGCATGTCCAAGAACCTTTAAGTTTCTCTAAATATTTCTAAGGAAGAACAACGATGTTGAAACTAAAAAAGTTTGGAGCAATCTCGATGATGCTCGCTGCTGCGCTGTCTCTTACTGCATGTGGTGGCGGCGCAAGCTCTACAAGTAATACTCAAGGTAAAACAACCGTTTCTGTTTGGCACTACTGGGATGGTGCTAATGCAGATGCTTTCGATAAAAAAGTAAAAGCATTTAATGCTTCGCACAAGAACATTGAGATTAAAACTACAAATGTTCCTAATGCTGATTTCTTAACAAAATTACGTGCATCTGCTACGTCAAATACTTTGCCTGATATGGCCATAGGTGATTTGATTTGGATGCCTCAAATGGCGCAAATTGGCAAATCTGCAGACTTAAAAAAGCTTCTCAAGCCTGAAGTAATTGATAATATTAACCCAGCGTTAAAGAATTTCGGTTCAATTGACGGTCATTTAGTATCAGTTCCAATGTCAGCCAATAATCTTGCGTACATGTACAATCGCACAGTATTTAAGAAGGCTGGTTTAGATCCAGATAAGCCGCCAAAAACTTGGGATGAATTAAAGCAAATGGCCAAGCAGATTAAGGATAAGACTGGTCTTCCAGGTTACGATTTGCCAACTGAAGCAGGAGACAGTGGTGAGGCTCTTACCTGGAACTTCCAAGTCAATCTTTGGCAAGCTGGTGGCGAATTCTTAAAGAAAGATAACTCTGCTGCAGCATTTAACACTCCTGCAGGTAAGAAAGCTGCAAACTTCTGGATGGATCTTATTAAAAGCGGAGTGAGCCCATACGCAGGATGGGGTAAGTTCGAAAAAGGTCAAGGTGGTTCTGCTCAGGAAGGCTCATGGATGGTAGGTATTTGGGCTGCTGATCCTCCATTTGAGTTTGCTGCAGCGCCATTGCCAACCCCTGAAGGTGGTAAGCCATCTACCAACCTTGGCGGAGAACAGGCAATGCTGTTTAATAATGATGATGCAAAAGTAAAAGCCGCTGCTGAATTTGTGACTTGGTTCTTGCAAGATAAGCAAGTTCTTGATTGGTGCGAGTCTACTGGCTTCCTGCCTGCAACAAAGAGTGCTGCTAGCAACGCAGAGTATCGTTCTTGGGTTGAGAAGAAAGAGCCTCGCTTGATGCCATACATTGAACAAATGGCAACTGCTCATACTCGTCCAAACACCAAACTATATCCACAGATTTCGTTGGCATTCGCAAAGGAAATGGAAAAAGCATTTTCTGGCGAAGTAAATGTTGATACTGCATTAAAGAATGCAGAAAAAGCAGTCAACGACGTAATAGCGCAAGGTAAGTAATCATGCGTAACCCGATAGCACAGCTAAAAAATAAGCAGACAGCTGCTATTGACAACGTAAAAGTTGGCAGTAGTAAGCTGATGCAAAATGGTCATAAAACTGTAGGAAAATGGGAGCAAATTCTCACAGCATGGGGGTTGTTACTTCCGGGATTAGTGATTCTCGTCATCTTCACTTTTTATCCAATTATTTCTGCAGCATACACGAGCTTAACGAATTGGAACGGTTTTTCTGCAAATCCAGATTTTATTGGATTGAAGAATTATGTAAAACTATCTCAAAATCCAGAATTTTGGAATAGTTTAACCGTGACTGTTATATATGCGTTTGGCGTAGCTGTGTTATCGGTTGTTTCTGGCTTGATTTTTGCGGTATTACTAGATGCGCCAATTCGCGCTCGCGGATTGTATCGCACCATATATTTCCTTCCTGTCGTTACCTCCTCGGTGGCTGTAGCAATTGTGTGGAAATATATGTTGGATCCATCGGGTCTTGTAAATTCTGTACTCTCATCCCTAGGTATTGCAGGACCCGACTGGCTCCACAATAAGTGGCTAGCATTACTCGCTACTATATTTCTCACAGTTTGGAAGAACCTCGGTTTTAATATCATTCTATATTTGACTGCTTTGCAATCTCTTTCTAAATCAACTTATGAAGCGGCAAGTCTTGATGGTGCTACGAGCTGGCAACAGCTGCGTTATATTACAGTTCCTCTGTTGAGGCCAATGACATTCTTTGTGGTTGTGCAAGCGTTGATTAGCAGTTTCCAATCATTTGATTTAATTTACGTGTTTACTGAAGGTGGTCCTCGAGGGGGCACTGACGTACTAGGAATGTTTATGTATCGTCAAGCATTTAGGTTAGGCAATTTCGGTTATGGCACAGCAATCGCAATAGCGTCGCTGGTATTGGTACTTATCGTAACTCTTGTGCAATGGAAGGTAAGCAATGCAGAAAATAAGTAAAGTCTTTACGAGATTGCGTTCGTTGCATCTTGCTCGACATATTGTGCTCATTATTGGTGCAGCTTCGGTACTTATTCCATTTATGTGGATGTTTACAACCTCGTTGCAAACAAAAGCCGAAACGTATGCTGTTCAATCAGTAATTCCAACATCATGGCATTGGGAAAATTATTTGCATGCTTGGCAAAGCGCTCCATTTGCAAATTATTATATTAATAGCTTGATTATGTCGGCAATTATTGTAGTTGGTCATCTTGCGTTTGATGCTATGGCAGCTTTTGCTTTTGCGCGATTAGAGTTTCCTGGAAAGAAAGTATTGTTCATATTGCTGCTTTCGGCTTTTATGGTTCCTGCTTTCGTAACAGTTATACCTATGTACGGTATTATCGCTCAGTTGCGTTGGATTGATACTATGGCAGCCTTAACAGTTCCACGTTTGGCTGATGTGTTCGGCATTATTTTGCTGCGACAGCATTTTAGCACTATTCCGCGTGAACTTGATGAAGCTGCACGAATTGATGGATGTTCAAGTCTTGGTATTTTTATTAAAGTTATTCTGCCGCTTTCTAAGCCAGCTCTTGCAACTCTTGGCGTATTCTCATTCCTATTCGCATGGAATGATTTCCTGTGGCCTCTGCTGGTTACAAATGCAGAAGAAATGCGTACTATTCAAATCGGATTAAGCGGTTTTGTTGGACGTTATGGTACTTCATGGAATTATTTAATGGCTGGAACTTTGACGTCAACTTTGCCATCAATTATTATTTTCTTCTTCTTCCAAAAAGCTCTTGAACGAGGAATAGCCTCTACTGGTCTTAAAGATTGAAGAAGTGCTAAAACTTTCGCAATTTGTAAAATTTACTATTTGTTAGGAACAAGTCATGCAACCTGAATGGGTAAAATCAAGTGTATTTTATCAGATTTTTCCGGAGCGATTCGCAAATGCAAATGCTTCTATTAACCCTAATCCTGTAGAATCATGGGATAAATCTCCAACTAGAGATAATTTTTTCGGTGGTGATTTGAAAGGGATTAGGGAGCATCTGCCATATCTTGCGGATATGGGTATCAATGCTCTGTATCTTACCCCAATTTTCCAAGCAGATACGAATCATCGCTATGACGCTACTGATTATTTCAAAATTGATTCTCGACTTGGCAATGATGCAGATTTTGATGAGTTTATTAAGCGTGCTCATGAATTGCAGATTCGCGTAGTTTTAGATGGTGTATTCAATCATTGTGGAATAGGCCACTGGGCTTTCCAAGATGTTGTGCGTAATGGCGAACAATCGCAATATGTTAATTGGTTTTCAGTAGAGGGTTTTCCTGTAGTGTCTCATCCGGAACCAAATTATAAAACATGTTCCGGCTGCTACTATTTGCCAAAATGGAATGTATATAATCCAGAAGTTCGTAGACATCACTATAACGTTGCTAAATATTGGTTAAATCGTGGTATTGATGGTTGGCGTTTAGATGTTCCATATTTCGTCAATAAAACATTTTGGAAAGGTTTCCATAATATAGTGAAATCTTTTGGAGATGATAAATACTTAGTAGCTGAAGAATGGCGTAACCCTTCTCAATGGCTTACGCCTGAACTTATGGATGGAACCATGAATTATACTGTTCGTGATTTAGTCCTAGGTTTTTGCACTGATGAAACTTTGGATGCTTATGATTTTGCAGATGGCATGAATGCTTTGTATAACGATATTCCAGAAGAGCACCGCTCTTGTATGTTGAATTTGCTTGGGAGTCACGATACTGAGCGATTACTTACGCGCACAAAAGCTCATGAATATGCTTGGGATACGCCTGCTGAAGACGCTGAGAATTTAGCTTATGCGCTGTTATTCGCTGCTGATGGTGCTCCTATGGTGTACTACGGCGATGAAAATGGCATGGAAGGAGAAAATGATCCGGGTTGCCGTGCTCCTATGATTTGGAATGAGAATGCTTGGAATTTATCTGTTCGTAAAACAGTTTGCAAATTAATGCGTCTGCGTAGAGAAAATGCTGCTCTCCAATATGGCAGGCAGCATGTAGCTGCTTTAGGTAAACATACTGTGTGTATTACGCGCAACTTACCTTCGGGGCGTGCGTGCTTATGCTTAGTGCATCGCGGATCTGGAGTTTACATCAATTGTGATGATTTGCCAGTGCGTATGGATCGTGCTCTATTTGGTGTGCCAAGTATAATAGGTAATCAATACCGTATGGGAGAAAAATCCATTATATTGTATGAAGGTGAAGCAGTGGGGAAGCTATGAATGTTCGTAGAGTGACTATTAAGGATGTTGCAAAGAAAGCTAATGTTTCCAAGTCTGCAGTGTCTTTTGCATATAATGATCCGTCAAAACTGTCTGAGGCGACGGTTGAGCATATTATGCAAACTGCTGAAGAAATGGGATATGTGCGAAGTGCAACAGCTAGAGCATTGCGCACAAATTCTTCGAATGCGTTGGGCTTGTTACTTCCGCAAGGTATTGATACGATTTTGCAAAATCCTTATTATTCACTTTTGATTCAAGGCATTGGGCAGGTTTGCCAGTCAGAAGGCTACACTTTGATGCTTGTTCCTCCGCTAAGAGGTTCAATGTTAAAAGCTATTCCTACAGCTGCAGTAAGCGGTTTTATAATTTGCGGCTTGGAAGCTGAACGTGCAGAAGTTGTTGAAATTTTGAATAAGCATGTTCCTGTCGTGATTGTGGATCCTGCTCAACCTATCAACGTTCCGACTGTAGAAGTTGACGATGAGCATGATTTTGAAGATTTAGTAGATCGACTTATTGATTTAGGTCATAGGAATATTGGTATTGCGGCAATTGAAACGAAATCGCATACTGATTATCCGGGATGGCAAGGAATAGTCGGTAGGCGCATGGCAAGTGTTGTGCGCGCGCTTAAAAAGCACAACTTATCGCCGGAAGATAAAGAGATTACCGTTATAGAAACGCCTTGCACGTATCAGGGTGGCGCTGATGTTTTTAATAAAATGTGGAATGATACTAATCTCGAATGTAGGCCTACTGCGATTGTGTCGTTTAGTGACATTATTGCGTTGGGTGTGCTTGGAGCAGCTCAAGCGCAAGGATTACGCGTTCCTGAAGATCTTTCTATTACTGGTTATGATGATTTGCCTTTGTCTACAATTTGTACGCCACGATTAACTACGGTTCATCAGCCAATTACTTCAAAAGGACGCTTGGCTGCAGAAAGTTTGATTGATCAAATACGCTTTGATGAAGAAGCTTTGCCTGTTTCGCATAAAAAACTAGGAACTGCCCTCATCGTGCGTGAATCGGTTGGGGCAGCTCCTCTTAAGAAGTAATTGGCTTTAATATATTTTGCGGTTTTGCCTAGAAGTTATAGTCGTTTCGATTGTTAATTCATATTGTTAGCAATCAAGCAATATTATAAAATTGATATTTAAAGAGGGGATAACTGTAGTTGAAGGGGATCAACATGGGTAATGAAATTAAATTATTTGAAGGCAAGCAAGTGCGTTCCACTTGGGATAACGAAAAAGAAGAATGGTATTTTTCGGTAGTGGATGTAGTTGCTGTTTTGACAGATAGCAAGAATCCAAGAGACTATTGGTATCGTGTAAAAAGGCGCATGAGTGAGGAAGAAAAAAGTGAGTTGTCGACATTTTGTCGACAACTGAAGCTTACATCGTCTGACGGGAAAAAATATGAGACAGACGCTGCTGATATGCAAGGAATTTTGCGCATTATTCAATCAATACCATCTCCCAAAGCTGAACCATTCAAAATGTGGTTAGCAACAGTTGGTAAAGAGAGAATTGATGAAGTAATAGACCCTGAGCAAGCTATTGATAGGGCTTTAGCAACGTATTTGAAAAAAGGTTATTCGCGCGAATGGATTAATCAAAGACTTCAGTCAATTCAAGTAAGAAAAGAATTGACTGATGCTTGGCAAGATCATGGTGTGAAGGCTGGGAAAGAATATGCAATTCTAACTGACGAAGTGTCTAAAGCTTGGTCGGGGATGACGACGAGAGCATATAAAGATTTTAAGGGTCTTAAGAAAGAAAATCTTAGAGATAACATGACAACTCTTGAAATAGTTCTGAATATGCTTGCGGAAGCAACAACTACCGAGCTTACTAAAACCAATAATCCACAGGGTTTAGCAGAAAATAAGCAAGTTGCTAAACGCGGTGGAAGCATTGCTGGAAATGCTAGAAAAGAGATTGAAAAGGAAACAGGTAAACCAGTTGTCACATCGCAAAATGCAATTGACTTTGGGAAACTTATTGAGGATGTTGCTAAAGAGACTGAATGACTTAGGTGATTTTAAACCAAAAGCCTACGGTACGTTTTCACGTGCTGTAGGCTTTTCTTTAAGTTATTTGATGTCGATTTTATGCGATTCGTGACTAGCAGTTAGATGCCTACATGGGGACAAATTGTCCCCTGATAGATTGGTGATAGACTGCATGGTTTGAAGTTGCTTGAGAAAATGCATGCAGAAAAGATTGATGTGATTTAAATAGACGGGTAAACAACGAATATAGAATAAATAAAGGCTAGTCAATATGGAATTTATCTTGTATAATCAGTGCGTTAAAAAGTTATGCATAAAGGTTGACAAGCCATGGAAATACTGACAAAATCCTCGCAGGCAGGCAGGCAGGCAGGCAGGCAGGCAGGCAGCATAGCTCTGTCTCTTTTTCCGTAGAATTTTTTAATAGGCAGAAACATATACCTGATGGATAGGTATATGTTTCTGCCTATTTTTATGCAATTTTTCAAAGCAGTAATATAAATCATTTGAATATATGGAAGATATAAAAATAAAAAATAGAGATGAGATGAAAATGAAAATGAAAATGAAAAGGATAACGGGCCTACTTCTTGCCCTATTTATGACCATGGGTTGTCTGTCTTTAAATCCAATAGCTAGCTATGCAAATGACGCGGACACGAACACGAAATTTAATATCAATGATGCTAGTGTAAATATAACACAAAGCGGTAATTATACGATTGAAGGAAAAGGTCAACCAACGTCAAATACGATTAGTGTGACAGGAAGTAATATCAAGGCTAAGATTACCCTAAAAAATGTAAACATTGATGTATCTAATCAAACTTACAACTCGGCTTTTCGTGCAAAAAGTTATGGTCAATCTAATGTTCAATTAACGATAATACTACAAGGAACAAATTCGTTGAAGTCAGGTGAAGAGCGGGCTGGGTTAACATGGAACAATCACAATAATAGTTCAACGTTAGAAATCGAGGGTGATGGTTCTCTAACTGCAACAGGCGGAAAAAATGGAGCAGGGATTGGATCGAGTTGGAATCATAACGGTGGTACAAGGAACATTACAATCACTGGTGGAACCGTGATCGCAACAGGCGGATATGGTGCTGCTGGCATTGGTGGTGATCGCGGTAACTCAGCAGAAAACATCAAAATCGCTGGTGGAACTGTAACCGCAACAGGCGGAGATGGTGCTGCTGG
>NZ_KQ956862.1:78074-78353 GCF_001546485.1 Gardnerella vaginalis
AATCACTGGTGGAACCGTAACCGCAACAGGCGTAGGCTGGAAGTCTGGTGCTGGCATTGGTGGTGGTGGTGGTGGTTCAGGAGAAAACATTACAATCACTGGTGGAACCGTAACCGCAACAGGCGGAGATGGTGCTGCTGGCATTGGTGGTGGTGGTAGTGATTCAGGAAAAAACATTACAATCACTGGCGGAACCGTAACCGCAACAGGCGGAGGTGGTGCTGCTGGCATTGGTGGTGGTCGTCAGGGTGGTTCAGGAGAAAACATTACAATCACTGG
>NZ_KQ956862.1:78453-79448 GCF_001546485.1 Gardnerella vaginalis
CGGAGATGGTGCTGCTGGCATTGGTGGTGGTGACCGGGGTTCAGGAAAAGGCCTTACAATCGCTGGTGGAACCGTAACCGCAACAGGCGGAGAAGATGGCATTGGTGGTGGTGCTTGGGGTTCAGAACAAAACATTACAATCACTGGTGGAAGCGTCAAAGTGAGTGGATTCGGTGCAACGCCAACCGATGGCAAAGGTCATAATGTCTACCTTGCTAAACTGGAAAATCAGGATAGTGTGAATAAGGTAATTGTGGACGGTGACACAGGAAATGCAAAAACATTCACAAGAGCAGACAATCATCCTGGCAATGATACCGCATTTTATCTGTATCTGACAGAAAAAGACCATGACCTTGATACTTCTAAAGGGAAATATAAGGCAAAATGGAATGGTAATACGAATGGATTTACAATTATAGAATTTGACTCGACTAATGTAAATTCTATGACAGTGGCATCACAGCCTACAAAGTTGAGTTATACGGAGGGAGAGGAACTAGATTTAACTGGTCTTTCTGTAAAGTTGACGGATAATAATGGTTTGACAAGAGTCGTGGAGCCTAAAGATTTTGAAGCTAACGAGATTACGGCAACTCCTAAGAATGGTAAGAAACTAGAGTTAACTGATGGAAATCCTGTTAAGTTAACGAGAGGAAGCTTGACTGCAGAAACTGGAAAGCTGACGGTGAATAAGCTTAACCCAACATCTATGAGTGTGACAAAGCAGCCTACAAAACAAACTTATACGGAGGGAGAAAACCTAGATTTAACTGGGCTTGAAGTCACGTTAGAGGATGCTAATCATGTGAAAAAAGTCGTGACTCCTGCAGAATTTGAAGCGAATGGGATTAAGGTTGCTCCTAAGAATGGTACAAAACTAGTATTAACAGATAATGGGGTAAAGGTTAAGTTAACTAAAGATGGTGTGCCAGATGCTGTAACTGGAAAGCTGACGGTGAATAAGCTTAACCCAACATCTATGAGTGTGACAA
>NZ_KQ956863.1:0-8772 GCF_001546485.1 Gardnerella vaginalis
ATAGTCGGCTCACCCGCAGGCGTTGGCGTTGGCTTCTCCTTTTCGCCAACTTTAGCAGTTACCACTTCTGACTTGCTCTTGCCAGTCTTATCGCTACTGTCTTCTGATTGCGCAGTAATAGTGCTACCGCGCTTAATCTTGTTTGCTGGAATCGTAACAACGCCAGTTTGCGGATCAACAGTCACGCCGTTAGGTGCAGAGCCGTCAATCTTCCACTCATGCTTATCGCCTTCAGCAACAACAGTAATCGTTGCGGTTGTTTCACTGCCTTCTGGAGTGTAAGTAATTACAACCTTGTTCACGCGAGTATCAGACTCGTCAGGCGTCACGCTAGCGCCACCCTCGGTTGGAGTGTCAATCTTTGGCTTAGCAATATTTCCGCCGATAGTAATATTTACGCTATCGCCCGTCTTTGCAGAATCACCCTTACCATTGGTTGGCGTGAGGGTGACGATGGCACCAGGCTTTTGCTTGTTGATAGTAATAGTGAAGTTGCCATTCTTATCTGCAACGCCACTTCCTATTTCTTTGCCCTTTTCGTCGGTGACAGTTACCCTCGCGCCTGGAAGCGTCTTTCCAGTGATGATTTGCTTAGTAGAATCATCTGGATTATCTTTCAGTGTTTGCTGAGTAATCTGCGGAGTCTTAAAGCCGGTTACAGCAGTAGCAGGATCAGATGGTTTGTCCTTCTTGTTCTTAGCTACTGCAGTAATAGTGCTGCCATCCTCCAAATCCTTTGCTGGAATCGTAACAACGCCAGTTTGCGGATCAACAGTTACACCTTCTGGAGTGTCTCCGTCAATCTTCCACTTGCCGCCATCACCCTTCTTGACAATAATTGTCTGTTCTGGCTTTTCTGGACCGTTAAGCGGATTTGGCTTGTCGTTAATCACAATCTTGACAACGTTTTCATCGCCGTGTGGCGGTGTTACAGTTACGTTTCCGCCGTTCTTGTGATCGTCGGTTGGTACCGTAATCGTTGGCTTTTGCGGTTTAGCAGTGACGGTTGTGTTTACTGGATCGCCATGTTCGCTACCCTTGCTTGGAACAAGCTTGAGAGCTGTACCAGGAGCCTTCTTATCGATTTCGATAGTGAAGTTTCCGTCTTTGTTGGCAGTTCCAGTACCAACAGTCTTACCGTCTTTGTCTTTGACAGTTACGGTGTTTCCTGGCTGAGTTTTACCAGTAATAGTGGTCTTATCAGGCTTCGTTGGCGTGTTTTCAGCATTGCCATCATTAATAAATGGCTTGTTGGTCACGTTTACTGTTACTTGCACTTCTACTGGGTCTTTTACGCCTGGAATCTTGACGAGCACGGTGCCGTTAGTGGTGCCTGGTTTGTCGGTCTTTGGAGCAGCATCTTTCTTCCACTCGAAAGTAGTGCCTTGTGGGAAGTCACCATTATTGGCAATGCTGTCTTCTGGCTTTGGCTTGGCGTTTACTGGCACGCTTACTGTCTTGCCTTCTGGATTTGGCACAACAAGCACGTTGACTGGAATGTCAACATCTGGCTCGCCTGGCACTGTAACAGTCACAATTCCTGGCTGGTTGCCAGTCTTTGACGTATCAGGCTTCTTCTTCCAAGAAACCTCAGCATTCTTAGGCAAATCGGCATTATTCTTAATAACATCCTGTGGCTTAGGAGTGGTATCCTTGCTGCCAGTCTTTTGCAACACGGTTACGTCTTTTCCTTCAGGAGATGCTGTAACAGTAATTTTTACAGGCACTTCTTGAGGATCTTGCCCTGGAATCTTTACAATCACAGTGCCAGTAGTATTGCCTGGCTTGTCGGTCTTTGGAGCAGCACCTTTCTTCCACTCGAAGGTGGTTCCCTTCGGGAGATCTTTGCTATTATCAATGCTGTTCTTAGGATCTGGATCGCTATTCTGTGCGACGGTGGTTTCCTTCGCTATAGGCGCAGGAGTTACGTTCACAGTAACTGTGGCTTCCACTGGATTTTTCACACCTGGGATATGAACGAGCACAGTGCCAGTAGTAGGACCAGTCTTGTCGGTCTTTGGCTTGTCAACCTTATCCCACTCGAAGGTGGTTCCCTTAGGGAACTTATCCTTATTAGCAATACCCTTCGATGCGTCTGGAAGGTTGTCGCCAACCTTCACGTTAACAACATTCGTTTCTGGAGTTGGTGTAACGTTCACTGTTACAGGCACTTCCACAGGCTTTTGACCTGGAATAGTGACAATAATCTTGCCATTCTTCGTGCCAGGATTCTTGGTATCTGGTGTATCTTCCTTACTCCAATCGAACTTAGTGCCTTCTGGGTACTTGTTTCCGTCTCCACTTGTGTTATTAATAACATCCTTTGCGTTAGGCAAAGCCGTGCCTTGTGGCACGTTAATTTGTGGAGCACTTGGGTCAACAACGGTCACCTTTACTGGCACGTCCACAGGATTTTGACCTGGAACTGTTACAACAACAATTCCTGGCTTTTCGTTGCCTTCCTCAGACGTGTCTGGCTTGCTGTCTTTCTTCCACTCAAAGGTGGTTCCCTCAGGGAACTTATCCTTATTGGCAATGCTGTCTTCTGGCTTAGGATCCACGCCCTTTGGCACAGTCACAACTTTAGTCGTAGCGGTAGGAGCCTTAATAGTTACAGGTACGTTGATTACGGTTGTTGATTTATCATCCGGATACGTAACCGTTACAGGCACCTCAAACTTGCCAGCCTTATCTCCAGTAGGGATCTTCTTAGCATCTTCCTTGCTAATAGAGTAAGTTGGCTTATTTGTTGTTTCGCCTTTTGGCCAAGTAGGAACACTTACTTTGCCGATAATTTCTTCTTCTGAAGGCTTTTCACCATTCTTCTTGGTAATGCTATCTGCCTTAGGTGGGTAAAGTTCAGACTGCTTGTTGCTAATAGTTACCGGAACTTTAACAATATCAGTCGTGCCATCTGGGTAGGTGACTTTAACCTCAACAGGGTAGTTTCCAGGAGTTTGACCATCTGGCAAATCTTTGTCAGGAATGTTCAACTCAATCTTTAGCTTACTCTTGTCTGCTTCTGGCCAATTAGGAACAGTTACATTGCCTATTACATCATCAGATGTAACCTGCTTGCCAAACGGCTTAACAACAGGTGTTACCTTTGGCTCGAAAGTATCCGACTGCTTATTCTTAATAGTCACATCAACAATAACTTCATCAGTTGTGTGATCTGGGTAAGTGACTGTAACCTTAACGGGATAAGTGCCAGGTGTCTTGCCGTTTGGAATATCCTTATCGTCGCTGGTGATGGTGAATGTTAGCTTATCGTCCTTATTCTTTGGCTTAAAATCAGGAACAGTTACAGCAGCTGTAACAGCTTCCTTGGTCTTTTCTTTACCAGTGTTATACGGCTCTTCCACAGGGTCAACGTTCGGAGTGTATTCGTCCGCGTTTGTATCCGTCACAATAACAGGAACCTGTACGGTTGTGGTAGTGCCGTCTTCATACTTAATAGTTACAGGTACGTTAGTTGTGCCAGTTTTGTCTGTGTCTGGAATCTTAGCCGTAGCTACAGTAATAGTTGGCTGCTTCTCAGTTTCAGCAACTCCAGTTTTGACGTGCTTCCTAATGTCTTCTTCACTTGGCTTATTTTTCTTGGCATTATCGCGCTTCAACTCTATAGGAGTTGCAGAAGCCTTATGAGTAACGTTATCTGGATTGCCAACTGTTACAGGAACTTCCACGTGATCCTCAGAACCGTCTGGATAGGTAACAGTAACCTTAACGTTTACGGTTCCAGGAGTCTTAGTGTCGATAGGTTGATCTTTATCAACTGTAATTTTTGTATCAGTTGGTTGGTTTGGAACAGTGACTTTAGCTGTGATTTCTTCATGAGAAGGTTCGGCTTTACCATATCCAACGTTGATTCCATCAGGCTTATTTGGCTCATACTTCTTATTCTGAGGCTCGCCAACCTTAACGGTTACTGTTGCATGACTCTTAGAGCCATCCTTATATGTAATGGTTACAGGAATATTGAAATCGCCAGGCTGAGTGCCATCTGGAACAGTCTTATTGCTGTCAATGGTCACTGTTGCGTCAGTAGGAGGCGTTATATCTTTGCCTTGCTTATCTTTAAAGCTAATGCCTTTATCCTTGCCAACGCCGGTAATTTTGCTGGATATGCCAGTATTCGGCGTCTTATTGTAGTCAATGTTAATCGTTTGACCTTCTGGCGTATAAGTTTCGCTTTGTGGATCCAAAACTTTAACAGTTACTGTTGCAACGTCACTAGAGCCATCCGAATACTTAACATTAACTTGAACTTTGCTTTCGCCAGGCTTATCGGTGCTTGGAACAGACTTATCATCTACAATAGTCACAGTTGGCGGTGTGGCTGGTTGCTTGTTACCATTCCACTTCAATCCCTTGCCATCGCCAAATGACTTGATTTTCTCAGTCAATTTTTCTGGCTTAGTGTTCCATGAAACTTCAACTGTTTGACCCTGTGGATTATAATCCTTAGCGTCATTACGAATTAGCACAGGAACATTAACTATTGTAGTTGAATGATCCGGGTACGTAATGGTTACAGGAACAGTGTGAACACCATTGTCTTTAGGAATGGTGATTTTACTGTAAGCAATCTTGCCCTCTGTTTTTTCGTCGTACTTCTTCTTCGAGTCATCCTTCTTGGTAATAGTAATTGCGTTGATAATCGCATCCTGGTTAGGATTCTTCGGTGTAGCGTTAGGAGTAGCAGTATGTTCTTCAGCATCCGTGTACACGGAAATCTGAATCTTCAGCGTAGACCTGTTGCCAGCTTCGTCTTTAACAACAAGATCGCGAGACCACTTGTTATTGGACGAATTAGTTATCTTCGGATCTCGCTGTGCAGTACCTGTAATAGTAATTTTTGCAGGCTTTTTTGCAGAATTATTAGTGTTATTAGTGATACTAATATTGCTGCCAGTTATTTCCTTAGGCAAAGGCGAATCAAATTCCGCACTCTTAACCTTTCCACTGTTATCGTAAGCGTTGATATCAATGCTGAACTGTTGGCCCTTATGTACCTTGAACTGGTAGTACTCAGGTGTTGCATCGTGGTCTGATTTCTTTGCCTTGTTGGTACTAGGGTTCTCAATAACAGGCGCAATATCGTCCTTAACGGTAACAGTTGTCTTTACTTTCTTAATGGAACCATCTGGGAACGTTATGAGGACTTCAGGCTCTGTCTGCTCGCCAGTCTTATTCCAATCTGGTTCCGTAGCCCAAGAATACGTAGCGTCCTTAGGCAGTTTCTTCACTGCTTCTGCATTAATGCCGCTCTTAGGATCTGGATGCTTGGTGCCGTCGCTCATCTTGTAAGTCACAGGATTGTTTTTAACTTCACCATATTTTTTGGACTGCGTCTTAACAACAAACTTTACAGTCACTTCTGTAGTGTTGCCCGAAGGATCCACTGCCTTGATGGTACGCGTATACTCTCTAGGCTCAGTGTTGAGCGGAGTAGTGCCATTAAGTGGCAAAGTCTTAGGATCTTTATCTGTGCCAGTTCCTGTAAGTTCACCAGTTTTATCTCCTGGAACAGCTGGGTTCAGCGTCAAAGTTGTAACGTTGCCACTGTTGTCGGTTGCAGTAATCTTAATATCGTTCTTATCGCCACGATATGTAGTAATAATAAATACTGGTATTTTTGGACTATCTGGATATCCAGCATCAATGGTGGTATATTTACCACCATTGCCCATTCGCCAAATCTTAACTTTAGGACTTTTGGTATCCTTAACAGTTACCTTAACGTCAACAGTTTCAACGCGTGGGTGATTTTTGTCGTTAGTAGGAATAGTTACAATAACTTTTCCAGTCTTTTCCTTGCCAACAGTGGAAGTGTCTGGAGTTCCGCCAGTTTCAGTGCTCCATGCAAACTTAGTTCCCCTTGGAAGCTTGCGACTATTGGCAATAGCCTTCTTTGCGTCTGTGTCAGTGAGTTTGTGACCTAAGTCAACGGTAATATTCTTAGCCGTAAGATCTTCTTTTTTCTCCACTTTTACAGTCACAGTTTTTTCTACTTTGTTACCAGCGGCATCAGTTGCGGAGAACTTAAGATTGTATGTACCAACTTCTTCAGGCTTAAAGCCGGAGAAGCTGTAAGTGAAAACCTTTTCCTTAGCAGTATTCGTCGTGTAATCAGTTTTTGCACGCGACATGTTTTGAAGAATCTTATTAAAATCAGCTCCATCAGAAAATGCTGTAGTTGCTGTTGCTGTGTCAATAGACTCAATCTTTACATCATCTTTTGCTGTAAGCTTTATTTTCAGATCTTCGCCAACTTTTACGGTAACGCTATCAGGACCAGTTAATGTTGGTGCTTTGTCGTCTTTAGTAGCATTCTTAGGGTCGCTTACTGGCGACTGAACCGACTGCTCCTTAGTTGTATCTGCAGGATTTGTAGACGTTACGGCAGTTACATTTCCTGCAGGAATGCCGTCTTTAACAGTAATCGTAACTTTGCCATCGGCTCCAACTTTTCCAGTGCCGATTACATTCTTACCGTTACCCTTAAGAGTTACAGTGCTTCCTTCGGTGCCAGGACCTGCATTAACTACAACTTCCTTGTTTTTTACGCCTGCAACGCCAGTCAAATCAGTCTCAATCTCAGGCTTTTGAGGGCGCACAGTGAAAGTGACCTTTTCTTCCGCTGTGCTGCCGTCCTTAAACGTGACTTTAGCAGTGTAAGTTTTCTTTCCTGCAACAGCTGTGGAAGGTTCGCCGTTCACCCACTCTGCGCTCTTGATGTTCTTCTTAGTAGCGTCGTCAAGCTTGCCAAGATATTCCTTAGCGTCAACCTTTTTGCCATCGTTGGTCATTGTGAGCTTATCTTTAACGCTCACTTCAACAGTGTGATCCTTAAGCTCGCTCTTATGTTGCAATGCGAGTGGCTTCTTAACATTCACCTGAACAGTCACATTGTGATACGAGCCATCGCTATACGTCACTTTTCCAGAAGCGTATGCAGGAGCAGTGTCTTTGCCATTAAAGGCAATGTCAGGAAGCTTAGTTTCTGGAATAGAGTCAAAAGTAAGAGTGCCGCCATCGGCTCCAGAAACATGCTTATTGAGCTCATCTGCAGTTGGCTTATGACCCCAATCAACAGTAATTGGTGTGGTGGTTGGAGCCTTATGCTTAAGATTTTGGTTCTTAAGATGTACTGTAATCGTCTTTTCTGCTTTATTGCCGGAAGCATCGGTTGCAGAAACAGTAATCGTGTAGTCGGAGTTTACTGGCGTATTGCCGTCCTTGTGCTCAAACTTAACGTCTTTAATTTCATGTTTGTAAGGCTTAGCTTCAGTCGCGTCAAAACCGTCGGCTTTATCCTCTGTAAAGTTTGCACCATTTATGTTATTAGGGAATCCGCTTACAGAGAACTTCGTCACCTTTTCGCTATTGTCGGAAGTGCCGAAAGTGATCTTTGGCGACTCACCCTGATATACGTCAATGCTGTTGTTGGAATCGCTAATCTCCTTGCCGTTCAAATACAGCTTTGGAGGCAAATTATCGCTTTTTGTAGGTGGCACATTTTCATCTTTTGTGCGACCAGAAATAAAGGTGTAAGCAGAGTGTGTAGTTCTACCATAAGAGCTGCTATTTGCCCAAGTAAAGGCATTCTTGATTTCTTCATCGGTTACGCCTGGGCGAAGCTTTAACTCGCAATGCATTCGTACAGCGTAATTAACGTGAGTTGTTGTTATACCAATGCCGTAGTTGTAGCCGTTATAAGGTCTTTGGTTTGGTGGGATAGCCTTTTTAATAGCGGAATCCAAATCATTTGGGTTAACATGGAAGTTATCTTTTATGTCTTGATTACCTGGTCTTCCAGGGCGTACGCCTATAGAGTAGTGATATGTTGAGTTATTGTAATCCCGGCTATCTTTCAAGAAGTCTTGGCTGAACGATTTGCTTGCATCGTATTCGAACAAGTCAATATCGTGCGAAAGATTTGCATACGTTTGAGGTGATCTGCCATTGCGCTTGTAGAAGTCAAATCTAAGATTGCGCATAGTGTCATTCTTGTATCCGCCGTTGCTTAAATCGGCAATTGCATAAGGAATTTGCCACACGTATTGATGCTTTGTTGATGCAGAAACCATGGATTTGCCGTCGTTGTTAAAGAACACGTCGAAAACCAAGTACTTGTTATTGCCTTCGCCTTGAACGTGCGCATACATGTCGGTTTTGTTGATGATTCTATCCCAGTCGCCGACTTTGTCGTCTCCAACGTAGCCAAATTCGCCTCTACTGTTTAAGTAACGGTAGCGCTGATACTCAAGAATGTTCGGCGTGTGCAACCAAGGATTAGGGTCGTTCTTACGCACTTCTTCCGCAAAAGCCGCTGTAGTTGGAGGAAGAAGAATATTAGAAGATGCGAGGATTGGCTGACCGCCCAAGCAGGTGGCTGCAGTCAGAACTGTGGCAAGTGTGCTCAATGACACCTTGCGCATGGCAGCATATGTTGCATTTATGTTTAACGAATGTGATTTTTGGGATTCCGCGCCCTTGTTGTGTATATCTTTTGTCATAGTAATAATCCTTTTTATTTTTTCTTTACTGTGTTCTTTTTGCTTTCGTACGTTTGTTGACGCATATCAATCTAAACTTATGTTTATTTTTATAGCAGATACTCGTTGTTTGTTTATATAACGAATGTAACTGTAGCTATACACACGTATGCGCATATTTCTTAATATTATATCGCGTTTTCAAGATTTACCTGTAATTTTTTTCATAATATACGAATGAAAGGTGTAAAATTTCCTTCGGGGGGGG
>NZ_KQ956863.1:8872-10174 GCF_001546485.1 Gardnerella vaginalis
TTATATGAACAAGTCTCAAAATAGTATGAGAATTTTTATTATTTTTTACCGTAATTTCTTCAGAGAGAGATTTCTGCTAAAGTGACGCGATGTAGGTGTGTTTGCTTAGTTTTTCGTCGATTTTTCGTCGGTTTTTCGTTGGTTTTGCGTCGGCTTTGTTTGCGTAGTTGTTAAATTTTGTCTATGAATTTCGGTTGCGAGGTTTTTGTTTTTTCTGGTGTAACAGGTGAGTTGGGTATGGCAGGTGAGTTTGGTGTAGTTTGTATGGCAGCTCGGGCGCACGCCACAGCAACCACCCGCATCGAACTATCAAGTAAACTACCAAAAACTACTCGATAAACTACTCGATAAACTACGCAATAAACTACGCAATAAACTACCAAAAAACTACAAGATTTCGAGCAGGACTACAGCGGAAGCGATCGCCGTATTATCTTGTGTAGATCCGTCGTGAGTAAGTGAAATATGCCAGCGAATCAAGCTGTTACTACCATCATTGCAACCATCATCGCTACGGTTACTGCTGTTGCTACTACTGTTGTTACTGCTACTGGTACTCTCGCTGCTACTGTCAGAAAATATATGATGACATAATTGATAAAGCTTACTTTGTACTTCTTGTGAGAGCTGCACGCGCGGGCAACCGTGAGCATTGTCAAGAATCTCAATATTTGACCAAGGTGTATTGTCAAGCGTGTACGGATAAATGCCATTACTGATTGATAACGCTTCAGACCATGCTTTAACCACTGCTTCTTTGCCAGCCCAACGCGCAGCAATATGCAAAGATTCATCATCATGCTTAGCTTCTGCACGTAGGCTGCATTGTCGAAGTTCACGCGTAGAAAACAGTGTTCGCCAACCGTTACTTTCGCGCATCTGCTCAGCAAATTGTGCAACATTCACCACATCGTGACCTATCCCTGCAATCATGATCACTGCCTTCCCTCATAGCGTAAGAACCTATTGTTGCATACTGATCGGTTCTCATAGTTTATGGTTCGCAATCCACTTCACAATCCACTGTTTACAATCCACTTCACAATATATCGGAAGCACGATTGCAAATCTACATAACGGAATAAAACAAATCTACATAACGTAATAAAAAGTATGTTGCGAATGTGCTTTCAATGCAAATTTTGTGAGTAAGTGCACTGAGATTGTGCGAGCGTAATAAACGTACTTTCGTTCTGATTGACGAAAGCAAGAACAGAATTTGCACTAATACACGCAACTAGTAATACATGCACTAATACACGCACTACTAGGGTTATAGGCCAAAAGTGTGTAAGAAATCAT
>NZ_KQ956864.1 GCF_001546485.1 Gardnerella vaginalis
TGAAGAAGCTTCAGGATGCTAAGTCTAAGCTTACGAACGGTTATAAGACTAATAAGTCTGATTTGACTGCTGAAGCTGGTAAGGATTCTGACTTTACTAAGACTCCTGAGTATCAGAATGCTCAAGCTAAGGGTGACGACGCGTCTAAGCAGGCTCTTGAAGGCTACAAGAAGGCTTTGGAGGATGCGAACACGGTTCTTGGTGATAAGGATGCTACGCAGGCTCAGGTTGATGAGGCTTTGAAGAAGCTTCAGGATGCTAAGTCTAAGCTTGTTGATTCGCATAAGACTGATAAGACCAAGTTGCAGTCTGAGTCCAATGCTGATGGTGATTTTGCTAAGACTCCTGAGTATCAGAATGCTCAAGCTAAGGGTGACGACGCTTCTAAGCAAGCTCTTGAAGCCTACAAGAAGGCACTCGAAGACGCTAACAAGGTTCTCGGTGACGAGAATGCTACTCAGAAGCAGGTTGATGAGGCTTTGAAGAAGCTTCAGGATGCGAAGAAGAATCTTGCTGATTCGCATAAAACTGATAAGGCTGCGTTGCAGACTGAATCCAATGCTGATGGTGATTTCACTAAGACTCCTGAGTATCAGAATGCGACTGCTAAGGGTGATGACGCTTCTAAGAAGGCTCTTGACGAGTATAAGAAGGCGCTTGATGAGGCGAATTCCGTGCTTGGCAATGAGAACGCAACTCAGAGCGATGTTGACGCTGCTTTGAAGAAGCTTCAGGATGCGAAGAAGAA
>NZ_KQ956865.1 GCF_001546485.1 Gardnerella vaginalis
AATAAGAAGGCTATTGCCGCACTTGCTGCTGGCGCTACGCTTCTTTCTGGTATTGCTGTTGCAGTCCCAGCATTAGCAGATGGTGATGTGCAAACACCTAAATCTGCTTGCACTGATGCTCAAGTTGCTGATGCTAAGCAAGCAAAAAAGACTCTTGAACAGCTCAAAGCTGAGTGCACGCCAACTGAAGCTCAGACTGCTGCGTATACGAAGACTGACGCAACAGATTCCAAGCAGGGTGAAACCAAGCCAGGTGACACCGATAAGAAGGATGAAACCAAGCCAGGTGAAACCGATAAGAAGGATGAAACCAAGCCTGCTAAGTCAGGTTTTAAAGAGCTGCTAGATAAGGTAAAGAGTGTTGCTGGTGAGCTTGGTAACTCTCATAAGGCTTATAAGGATGCCTTTGCTAAGTTTGAGGCTGATAAGACTCCTGCTAACAAGAAAGCTGCTGAAGCTGCGAAGAGTGCTTATAAAGCTGTTGTGAATAAGTTTGGCGGTTCTGAGAAAGTTAAGGCTTTCGGTGCTGCTGTAAAT
>NZ_KQ956866.1:0-920 GCF_001546485.1 Gardnerella vaginalis
AAGAAGATCAACCAAATCAAGCTTATGCTCAACCTTCTTCACCTCAGGCTTAGGAGCAGGCTTAGGTGCAGGAGCAGGAGCTGGAGCTGGCTTAGGTGCAGGAGCTGGAGCTGGTGCTGGCTTTGGAGCTGGTGCTGGCTTTGGAGCTGGAGCCGGCTTTGGAGCTGGAGCCGGCTTTGGAGCTGGAGCCGGCTTGCTCTGGTCACCAGATGGAACAACAACAGTACCATTTGGAAGAACCACACCGAGCTTTTCTAACTGCACCTTATAGGTCTCAGCCACGGTCTTAGCAATCTTCAAACCATTGAAAGCAGCATCAGCAGCATTTACCTTATTGGCATAAGTTTTTGCAGTCGCATACCAAGCATCATAAGCTGCTAACTGCTCTGGAGAAAAACCGTTATCCTTGAGTTCGTAATCATACCAAGTACGATAACCAAGCTCAACACCATTAATACGCCAACCAGAGTCAGAATGGGTAGCACCAAGACCAACTGCTTTCACAGTTTCCTTATTGAATTCAGCTTTAGCATTATCACGCTCACCTGCAGCTTTATTGAATAACTTCTGTGCTTCAGCAACAGACACATTAGCAGCAGCATACTTAGCCATTACATCCTTAGCTTGGGCAAGATCAGCTGGCTTCACCTTCTCATAAGTCTTACTACTGGCACTAGCGGTGACATTACCACCAGCTTGAGCACCAGCTGCTAATGCCGGAGCTGCAAGAGCAAGTCCAGAAAGCAAAGTTGCGCCAGCAGCGAATACGGCGATAGCCTTCTTATTCAACATAGTATTTTCCTTTCTTCTTTCTCTTCGTGCAAGTACGGAGAAAAACTTGAAATCTGCAACACGTAAATATTGCAAATGCGTTCGCAAGTACAAACCTGCCAACAACTGCTATTAAGATACCCCCCCCC
>NZ_KQ956866.1:1020-1862 GCF_001546485.1 Gardnerella vaginalis
CCCCCCCCCGTTCAAAAAAGTCAAGAGCACCTTCTTCACAAAAATAACGTAGAATGCAAATATTTACCATAAAAACTACTATTTTTGAATAAAAAGACGTAAAAAATATTGTACTGTTGTGTTTTATCGTAAAAAACGTGAATTTTAAGATTTTTAAAAATTTTTCAGAAAATTCTCAGGAAAGTCACACGAATACCCTCACAACACACAAAAAATACTGCAATACCAACGTTTTTACCCATATACTGCACGACATGCCGACATAACACATCTTCAGCAACTAATAGAAAGTTCATCTCAAACTAAGAGACAAGACTATGCTTTAAAAGACATGAGTTTTGAATAACCTACAACCCGATATTCACCCCATTAAACACCATGTTTATAATCATAAATACCCCGTTTATAATCAAGCATAATGATATTTAATACTAGAAAATGCCAAACAGAAAAACACTGAAAACAAGCCAAAAACGTTGATATTTCAATGGTTTTTGGCATGAAAAAAGCTTCAAGCGCGAAATACGGCAACCCAAACCTAACACACTACACTAAACACACTAGCCCACACTTTCTGCGTCTTTATTGACGCAGAAAGACCTCGCTTGCGTTGGAACATACAAAACCTGCCCTGCCTGCGTCAATCGAGACGCAGACAGACCTCACTTGCGTTGGAAGCACACTGTGCTTCCAATCTGAGCAAGCTCGGCGAATTAAAAAGCCTAAAGCAAAAACAACCAAACTAATCTGCCCTGCCTGCGTCAATCGAGACGAAGGCAGACCGAGCTTTCACTGAAAGTGCACTGCACTTTCGGGTTATAGGCCAAAAAGTGTGTAAGAAA
>NZ_KQ956867.1:0-21523 GCF_001546485.1 Gardnerella vaginalis
TTCTCAGTTAGTTATCTGAGTTAGTAACGGTGCTTGTATCTTCTTACAGCCGCGCGGTTACTATAAGAATGTTGATTGAACACAAGTTTTACTGGCAATTGCGCTAGGAAGGTTGATTCAATGCTGGAATCGTTACGTAGTAGTTTTAAGCGCGTTATTGCTCCGATTGCAAAATTACTGGTTCGATTAGGCGTAAGCGCTAACGCTGTAACAATTGTTGGAACATTAGCAGTAGTTGTTACAGCTTTTGTAACGGCTTTTACAGGTCAACTTATTGTAGGAACTGTACTGCTTACTATTTTCGTGCTTGCTGATGGTTTAGATGGCTCAGTTGCAGCATTAACAACAGGTGGCACAAAATTTGGAGCTTTTCTTGATTCAACGCTTGATCGTATTGCAGATTGGTCACTATTTATGACAGTTTGCATTTGTTTGTGTCGCGCTAGTAACAAAAGTGTGTGTACGTGGATACCATCCGTACTTGGAATGTTGTTAAAATATGCAGGATTATTGAGTTGCATGGTTGCACTTATGGCTGCTTTCGTGACGTCGTATGCACGTGCTCGTGGTCAGTCTATTTCGGTTGATCCTAGCATTGGGTTGATTACGCGTGCTGATCGTGTTGCTGTGATTCTTGTTGCTATGGGATTATCTGGCATCACTCATCAACTTTTCTGGTTAAGTTGCGCTATGATTCTGCTCGCTATTGGTGGTATTATTACTGTTTTTCAGCGCATTATTGCAGTCAAACAAGGTCTTGAGTAAGTAGTTAAGCTACATTTGTCTTGAAAGTGCAATAGAATCGTTTCGTTTGATTAACTGTACGTTTTAGGAGTATCATGTCAGGTCATTCCAAGTGGGCGACTACTAAGCACAAGAAGGCCGCTATCGATGCAAAGCGTGGCAAGCTTTTTGCTAAGCTGATTAAGAATATTGAAATTGCTGCTCGTTTGGGCGGTGGCGATCCTGATGGTAACCCTACGTTGTACGATGCCATCGTTAAAGCCAAGAAGGCTTCTATGCCTGCCGATAATATCAAGCGTGCAGTGAAGCGTGGTTCTGGTGAAGAAGCTGGTGGCGCTAACTACGAAGAAATTGTTTATGAAGGTTATGCTCCTGCTGGAGTCGGTTTGATTATTGAGTGCCTTACTGATAATCGTAATCGTGCCGCAGCTGATGTGCGTTCAACCCTTACTAAGGGCAATGGTTCTTTGGCAACAAGTGGTTCTGTGAGCTTTAATTTTGAGCGTAAAGGTTTGATTGAGGTTCCTTCTGAAGGCGTTGATTACGATAAGCTTTTCGAGGTTGCTGCAGAAGCTGGTGCCGAAGATGTAGCTGATGATGGCGATGTGTATTCTGTTTACACTGATTCCAGCGATTTGGTTACCGTTCGTAAGGCTTTGCAGGATGCTGGTTTCGACTACGATTCTGCGGATATTATTATGCATCCAAATAATGAAGTTGAGTTAAGCTTAGAGGATGCTCAGAAGGTTTCTCGTCTGATTGATAATCTCGACGACCTTGATGATGTTCAGAATATCTATAGCAACTGGACCGCTTCAGATGAAGTTATGGCTCAGCTTGAGGAAGATGAATAGAGTCTTATGATGATTTTGGGCGTTGACCCCGGGCTTACTCGCTGCGGGGTCGGCGTGATTGAAGCCGGCGTTTCGCGTCGGCTTTCTTTTATTCACGTTGATGTGCTGAGGTCTGAGCCTGGTCTTTCGCAAGATTTGCGCCTGTTAAAAATTTATAACGGTTTAGTTGAAAAAATTGAGCGTTTTGCTCCAGACACAGTGTCTATCGAGCGTGTTTTTGCGCAAGAGAATCGAAATACTGTGCTTGGTACTGCGCAAGTTGCTGGTCTTGCAATGCTTGCAGCAGCTCAGCGTAATATTCCTGTAGCATTGCATACTCCTACTGAAGTAAAGCTCGCTGTTGCTGGAAATGGTAAAGCTCAAAAAGTGCAAGTTGAGCGCATGGTTGCTCGTTTGCTTGGGCTTAATGTTTTGCCCACACCGGCAGATGCTGCTGATGCTTTAGCTCAAGCTATTTGTCATGCTCTTCGACCGTCCGGAGCTTTGCAAGGTGGAGAGCGTGAGCAGCATTTAACTTCCGCTCAAAAGCAGTGGGCATTAGCCCAGCGTGCTGCTGGTAGTAGAACTTCTGTCAATCGTGGCATGTAGGATAACAATAGAACATCTGTTCTATTGTTGGCTGTTTTTTTGACTTGTTTGTTACGTTATGCCGTGAGTTGTTATGTACGGGAAGGTGAGTATTGATGATTGGGATGCTTGTTGGTCAAGTAGCATCAATTGATGCTCGTACTGTACTTATCAATGTTTCTGGCGTGGGCTACGAAGCGTATATGCCCACTGTAGATTTGTCTACATTGCACGAAGGGCAAGAAGTCTGCGTATACACGTCTATGCAAGTATCTCAAGATGCTATAACGCTGTATGGTTTTACAACTCAGGCTGCTAAGCGCATGTTTTTGCAAGTACAAAAAGTGAGTGGCATTGGTCCAAAAGTTGCGCTTTCTTTACTCTCTACACTTAACGTTGATCGTCTTTTGCAAGCTATTTCAGAAGGGGATGTCACTGCCCTTTCTTCTGCACCAGGCTTAGGTAAAAAGGGTGCTCAGAAGATTATTTTAGAATTGAAAGGTTCTCTTGATCTTAATAGTTTGTCTCAAGACAACTCAAGAATTTCTAGTAACAAAACTATTGATTCTGGGATTAATGCTGTAATTGATGGTCTTGTGTCACTTGGTTGGCGCCAGAGTGACGCTCAGCGCGCTGTTGAGCAGGTTTGTGCCGAAAACAATATTATTACTCCTATGAAAGATGCTGATATGCCTAATATTCTCCGTATGGCGTTGGCTTCGTTAGACAGAGGCAGATGAAGATGCTACTGAACAATACGGTATTGGGGGAGTTGAGATAATGAGTAATGAATACGCTTCTGCAGTAAATACTGGTGTTTCAGAAGACTCTTTGCGCATGGTTTCTTCTGCTCCTTTGGCTCATGAGCAGCTGAGCGATGAAGAGCTTCGTCCGCGCGCTTTAGATGGTTTTATTGGTCAACCGGTTTTAAAAGCGCAGTTGCAATTGTTTTTGGATGCAGCTAAAAAGCGTGAGGTTCCGCCTGATCACATGCTTTTGGCAGGACCTCCAGGTTTAGGGAAAACTACGCTTGCGATGATTGTAGCAAATGAGTTGCAGGTACCTATTCGTATTACATCTGGTCCTGCTATTCAACATGCTGGTGATTTAGCTTCAATATTAAGCGCTTTAGATACGGGTGAAGTGCTGTTTATCGATGAGATTCATCGTCTGCCTCGTGCTGCTGAAGAGCTGCTGTATATTGCTATGGAAGATTTTCGTGTTGATGTTATGGTTGGTAAAGGGCCTGGTGCATCTTCGATTCCTCTGACTCTTCCTCGTTTTACTGTAGTTGGGGCTACTACTCGCGAAGGTATGTTGCCATCTCCATTACGTGCTCGCTTTGGTTTTACAGCACATCTTGATTTTTACCCTCATGAGGAGCTTGAAAAGCTTATTGAGCGTTCAGCTCAAGTGCTTGGTATTAAGCTTGCAGATCAAGCTGCTAAAGAATTATCTTTGCGTTCTCGTGGAACTCCGCGTATTGCAAACCGCTTACTAAGACGTGTGCGCGATTGGGCTATTGTACATGATTTGTCTACCGTAAATCATGATGCTGTAGTTGAAGCCTTAGCCTTGTATCAAATAGATACTCAAGGTCTTGACCGTCTTGATATTGCAGTACTAAAGGCTATGGTTTGTCAATTTAATGGTGGACCTGTTGGTCTTAACAATCTTGCTGCAATGGTTGGTGAAGAATCTGAAACTGTAGAAACTGTTTGTGAACCGTATCTTGTTCGTGAAGGATTTTTAGTTCGCACACCGAAAGGTCGTGTTGCAACTAGTAAAGCTTGGCAACATTTAGGTTTGCAAGCGCCTAGTAATGTCAGTGAGCTAGCTTAAAATAATTCTTTCGGACGGTAGTTCATCCGTCTTACAATTGGACACTTAAGGAGTTTATTGTGCCTCAATTTTTCCAGCAGTATGGGATGCTTATTGCGCTTATTGTAGTTATGGTTGGCATGATGTGGTTCCAGACTCGCAATGCAAAGAAGCGTCAATCTGAAATGCGTTCCTTCCATGAATCTTTGGAACCAGGTACTGAGGTTATTACTATCGGCGGTATTATTGGCAAGATTGTAAGCGTCGATACCCAGTATGAAGAGATTGTTATTGATTCTGAAGGTAGCTTGCTGCGTGTGTCATTCCGTGCGGTAAATAGAGTATATACGCGACCAGCATTTATTAGCGACGAGGAAGCAGAAGCTGCACAAGCAGCTGAAAATACTGAGCATGCTGATAATTCTGAAGTTACTGATAGCGCTGAAGTCAGTGCCAGTGCTGAAGTTCGTGAAGATTCTACCTCTGAATCTACGCAATCAACGGAAAATTAATTCTGCGCGCTGTAGTTTTTGATAATTGAATAATTATTCGTGGCATGGAGGCGCAGTAAGTGCCTCCTGTGCTACGAGAGTATGTAACATGTTTCTTTACATATTCTTAAATACACATCTGTGAAGAAAAGAACGTTAGGATTATGACAACGACGGATATTGTAGTAAAAACGTTGAAAACAGTAAGTGACGAAGATGCTGCTTATCTTGCTTCGCTGATTCGTACTGTTCCAGGCTTTCCAAACCCTCATATTACATTCCGCGATTTTCTTCCTATATTTGCTGATGCTCAAGGTTCGCGCATACTGATTGACGCATTAATTGATGCATTGCCAGTATCGATGGATTCTATTGATGTTATTGCAGGTCTTGAAGCTCGTGGCTTTTTGTTTGGACCTTTAATGGCTGCACGTATGGGTAAAGGTTTCCTTGCTGTTCGTAAGGCTGGTAAGTTGCCGCCTCCTGTTATCACTGAGTCTTATATGCTTGAATATGGTCAAGCGAGTATTGAAATTGAGCGTGACGCGATTAAACCTGGTCAGCGTGTGCTTATTGTTGATGATCTTATTGCAACCGGTGGTACTGCAAGAGCAGCAGCTCGTATTATTGATCGTGCGCAAGGAATAGTTGCAGGTTTTAGCTTTGTTGTTGAACTTACTGGTATTAACGGTATGAAAGATTTATGTGATTACCCTTGCAGTAGTTTAATAACCATGCCAGCATAAGAGCATGCATACGAGTATTGTACTTAATCTACTGAAGTACAATACGTTATTATACTTTTAGAAAGCCATGAAAGGAGAAGCTGTGGTTGAAAAACTTAAGTCATCCTTACTGAGTGTATCTAAAGGCGTAATAACTCCTTTAATTGCGATTTTTGTATTTTCGTTAACTATTGGTCTTTTTTTATCCCTCACATTACTTGTTATTTCTATAGAAGAGGGTGCAGGCAGTCTTTCTGATTCTGCTATGTCTATGACTTGGGCTGTATTCATGTTCGCTCAGGGGGTTGGTCTTACTTTTGGTAATTGTGTTGTAACGATTATTCCTTTAGGTCTCACATTATTGTTTATAGCTGTACTTGTGGGGCTTATCCGTAGGATTAAAGGCGGCAGCTTAGCATATATTACTGGTCTTATAGTGTGGGTTGCTACTCATGTAGTACTTGCTCAAAATACGCATGTAACTTTGGTAGATTCAATTGTTGTTATTGCTGGTAAAACTGCATGCGTGTACATATTGGCATTACTGCTTGCTGTGTTCCCTAGTAGCGAATTTTGGACAGTAACCAAGCAGCGTTATAAGCAAGTGTGTTCTGTACGTGTGCAAAAAATTATTTGTGTTGCCAAACGTGCTGCAGTAATTGTTTTTGCGTCGTACGCGCTAGTTGCGGTAGCTACTGTTGTAGTTTGGTCTTGCACGCATATTGGTTCTGTTCATTCTTTCTTTATTACCTTAGGCATGCAAAATGGTTCACGTATTCTTACGACTCTTGCCTGTTTCATATGGCTGCCTAATGTAGCAATTTGGGCGTTGTCGTGGATTTGTGGCGCAGGTTTTAGCATTGGCAAGGTAGCATATTTCACACTGTCTGCTGCACAATATAAGCATTTACCACCAGTGCCAGTTTTTGGTATATTCCCAGATGCTATCAGTGATGCTACATATCGTGCTGTGTGTTATGGAATTATCCCAGTAGTGTGCTGCGTAATAATGCTTATTGTAATATTGCATAAACGTGGCTGCGGATTGGGTGTAATCAACATTAATAATAAAACAGAAAGAAAAGCGTTTATAATTGCTGTTGTGCAAGCAGCAATTGTTAGTATTGGCGTTGCTGCTTTTATTACGGTGGTTGGTACGATTATTTTTGCTTGCGCAAATGGTTCGCTAGGCGAGTATCGACTTGCTGTTGTTGGCGTCGATGTTGTTGAAAGTACGCGAGCTGTTGGTCATCTTACTCTTTATGCTGTCATAGTTTCGTGGGTATTAGCTCTTGTAATCAGTTTGTTGATTTGTGGTGTTCGATATTGCTTAAGCTTGCTGACGCATCATCGTGTTTCTCACAGTGATGGGCAGCAGCATAAGGATAGCGCAAAAACTGCTAGTGATGATGCGATTAAAACTGTTGAAACGACTGCTGCAGCAACTACCGCGAAAAATGTTACAAAGGATGCTGTTACAAGCGCTATTCAAGACGCTACTCGTACAACTGGTACAAGCGCTATTCAAGAAGCTACTAAAACTGTTACTAAAACTGCTGTAAAAGACAATACTGATAATACGAAGGAATCAAACGTTACTCGTAAGACTACGTCTCATAATCAGCCACTGCGCAGCGTACATTCTACCGAAGTATCTGCTAGCAACAGCGATAATAAGAAGCATGATAATATTTCGCATGAGAACAATAATCAACCTGTCACTGCTGATCAGGAAGATAATAGTGAAAATCATACGGAACGTTTGAATCATACTCATAAAAGTAGGTTTACTACAGAAAGTATGGCTACTACAGAAAGTAAGCCTACTACAGTAAAGCAACCAATAAGCGCAGCAGTTAACAAACTTCATACGCAGATGAGTAAAACGTTAGGTGCTGTAGCATCAGCATCGCATTCAGCAGTGAGTGCTGCAAGCAGTAGTGTAAATCAGTGCGCTCATGCAGTGAAGAAACTTATTGCGTTACTTCCTGGCAAGCAGCCTTTGCAAACATACCATAGTGAAGCTCGTGTTAGTAGTAGTACTGTTACAAGGGATAATCGCACAAATCAGCCGCGCACAGTTCAGTCTGCTGAGTTGCATCGTGTGACAAACTTACGAAAAACTACATCGTCACAATCTTCTCATAATCAACAATCACATACTTATCAACCAGCGTTCACTGATAGAGCTGCGCGTATTGCAACTTCAAACGCAAGCTCCCAAGTAAACATGCCTACTCAAAACAGTGAACAACAACCACCTTTGTCTTTGAAAAAAGCTTATCCTAGGACTGCTTCATCAAAGACGAAAAGAAAATAATTCCTCACTGCTATTTAGGAAGGAAGACCACCGTGCAACAGACACAGAGCCAACAACCAGACGCAAATGTGCTGATAACCACAGGGGAAAGGTCAATTCGCCGAGTGCTTGTTTCAGTTTTTCATAAAGAAGGACTTGAAATATTAGCACAATCATTTATTCAAGCTGGAACTGAAGTGGTTTCAACAGGTTCTACAGCTGCTAAACTAGCGGAACTTGGTGTGCATGTTACTGAAGTTTCTAGTGTAACTGGATTCCCAGAAAGTCTCGACGGTAGAGTGAAAACACTGGATCCGCATATTCATGCTGGAATCTTAGCGGATATGAATAATACTGATCATGTTCAGCAGCTTGAAAAGCTTCATATTAAGCCGTTTGATGCTGTAGTAGTGAACCTGTATCCATTTGTGGACACAGTGATGAGTGGTGCTGAGCAGGATGCTATTATCGAAAAAATTGATATTGGCGGACCTTCCATGATTCGTGCTGCTGCGAAGAATCATAAGTCTGTTGCTGTTATTACTGATCCTGCAGATTACCAGCTTTTAGCTGATCGTATTGCTTCGGGCGAAGGGTTTAGCTTGCAAGAGCGCGAATATCTTGCAGCAAAAGCGTTTGAGCATACTGCAGCTTATGATGCTGCTATTTCTCAGTGGACTGCAACAGTTTGGCAAAAGCCTGAAACTTTTGCTGTTCAAAAACAGCAAGAATCTGAGAATTCTAGTGACTCGGCGAACGATACTCTTGTTCTTCCAGCAGATTACACGCGTACGTGGCGTTTAGAACATGCGCTTCGATATGGTGAGAATCCTCACCAGCAGGCTGGATTGTATCTGGATCCTTTGCATAAGGGTGGTTTAGCTCAGGCTGAGCTGCTCGGTGGTAAGCCTATGAGCTACAACAATTATGTGGATGCTGATGCTGCTTGGCGTGCTGTATGGGATTTTGCGCCGCAAATTGCTGTTGCTGTTTGCAAGCATAATAATCCTTGTGGCTTAGCTATTGGAGCAACTGCTGTAGAAGCGCACAAAAAAGCGCATGCTTGCGATCCTGTGAGCGCTTACGGTGGTGTAATTGCTGCAAACACTACAGTGACTTTGGAAATGGCAGAAAGCGTGCGACCAATTTTCACCGAGGTTATTGTGGCTCCTGATTATGAGCCAGAAGCCTTGGAATTGCTTCGCACAAAGAAGAAGAATCTTCGTATTTTGAAGGTTGCAACTCCGCCTGTTTTAGATTTGCAAGTGCATCCTATTGACGGTGGTGCTTTAGTGCAGTCGGCAGATAAGATTGACGCTTTCGGAGACAATCCAGAAAATTGGACGTTGGTTTCTGGAGATCCTGCAGATGATAGCACTTTGCGTGACTTACAATTTGCTTGGCGTTCGCTTCGTTGCGTAAAGTCTAACGCAATTCTACTTGCGCATGACAATGCTACGGTTGGTATTGGTATGGGCCAGGTTAATCGTGTAGATTCCTGCCATTTGGCTGTTGAACGCGCTAACACTTTGGCTGATGGTGCTGAGCGTGCTCGCGGAGCGGTGGCAGCTTCTGATGCGTTCTTCCCATTTGCTGACGGTCCGCAGATTCTTATTGAAGCTGGAGTGAGTGCAATCGTTCAGCCGGGTGGTTCTATTCGTGATGAAGAAGTGTTTGAAGCTGCTCGTGAGGCTGGTGTAACGATGTATGTAACTGGCACTCGTCACTTCTTCCACTAAAACTTCTTCCACTACCATTCATCAATAAATCAATGAATACTACGGATGTGGCGTTTGAAATACTCAAACGCCACATTTTTATATGAGTGACTAAAACAACTTATGTTTTCTTATCGAGAAGCAGGTATGATACAAGTATGACTAAGACTGAACCGCAGATTGAACCTCATACAATAGAGCATCCTTATGTATCAGAAAAACGTGAGGGTAAGCCTTACGCTGAGTGGATTATAGCTTTTATAGTATGCGTATCTGCTGTTTTAGCATTTTGGGGGTATATAAAAGCCGCCACAGTTATTATTTCTGTGACGGCTATACTTCTAGGTGTTATACGCATAAGCATGCGTCAACGCAGTCCTTGGAAAGTTCGCTCAGTGAGCTTTGATTCTTTTGTAAGTATTGCGTTGGGCATTGGTTTGCTCATAACGTATGCATCAGTATTATTACTGTAGCGTAATTAACTTATGCCATTGTGTTGTTGTTAGCAGTATTCAAGCTTGTGTCGACAGTTTGCTGAGTGTTCTCATACTGATAGGACTCAGTTTGTTCAGGATCGGCTTGGTTGAATTCAGTTTGATCAATAACTGCTGCTGGAGTTGTTGAAGCTGCAGCTGGTGTATGAGTAGTGTCATCTGTTGCTGCGATTTGCTTGGCAGAAGTGGCGAGCAATTTTGCGAGCAGTATAACAAACCCAACAAGAGCGGCGGCAAAAATCGGAGCAATCCAGAAAACCCACAGTTGCGTTAATGGCTTAACTTCTAATTCGCGCGAATTAGCAAGTACAGCAATACCAGTAGAACGTGCAGGATTCAAACCGGAACCAGTAATCTGGTAGGTTATTAATGTTCCAGCTGCGTAGGCAAGACCCATGTGAGTGGCATAATCACAGTGAGTGGCGCCATTGTCATCAGTGTGACTCATTGCGGTAGCAACGATGAGCACTACTGCAATAACTTCAACAAGTAACGCAGTAATAACGCCGAAGGATGCGTTTACGCTCTTCAACTGATTTGCGGAAATAGAAGCGTTTTCAAATCCGTTTACTACTGAAGCAAACCAATTAACGTCTTTCACCATTTTTGTTTGTGGCAATACGACGATAAATACGCCAGCGGCTGCCAATGCGCCAAGAATCTGTGCAATAATATATCCAAGACCTGCTAAGTACGAAGTACGCCCAGTAAGCATAGAAGCAATTGTTACTGCAGGATTAAGATGTCCGCCAGAAATTTTAGCAGCAATACTGATTGCTGCAGCATACGTAATACCGGTACCAATTGCAATCATGAGCAAATTAATGCCATACATAGCGGTAGCAAGTGAAGAGAACGTGTAAATAACGAACATTGCTAATGCTGTAGCAATAAATTCAGTTGCAAAACGAACAACGAGTGGCGTTTGAAGCTGATTTTTTGTACAAGATGATGGAGTATGAGTCATACTATTCCTTACTATAAATTGTGTTGCGTATTGGTTATTGCAACAGGATAAAACCTCTGCTATAGTAGCACGGCTATGCCATACGGTAGCATAGAAAAACGTGGTAATTTTCTGATTTATTACAAATTGTACAAATAACCACACGAGATACACGGTAAGTAATAATGAATTTTCGATTTTGTGCGCAAAAAATTGCAATTGCGTTACAAAGTTCTGAATAATTCACGAGGTCACGTTGGGAGAACGATGCCAAACGCATATTCCCGCGCCAATCAGGCGCATTCAGATGACAACAACGCCATTCGACTGCAGAAGCTGCTTGCTGAAGCGGGATTTGGTTCAAGACGCAAATGTGAGGAAATTATCCTCGATGGGCGTGTTGAAGTAGACGACGAATTGGTTACAACACTTGGTACTCGCGTAGATCCAAAACGCCAAAAAGTGCGCGTTGACGGTTCGCGAGTAAGGTTCAACACAAAGCTCGTAACACTCGCATTGCATAAGCCTAAGCGCGTGCTTAGCGCTATGGACGATCCTAAAGGTCGTTTTACTTTAAGAGACATTGTTGGTGACAAGTATGAGCGAATCTTCCACATGGGTCGCTTGGACTACGATTCGGAAGGTCTTATTTTAATGACCAACGATGGCGAGCTAAGCCAGCATGTTATGCACCCAAAGTATGAGGTTGAAAAAACGTATATTGCAACCGTCGAAGGTAAAATCAACGGCATGGTTTGCCGCCGCTTGGTTTCGCAAGGTGTAAATCTTGAAGATGGTTGGATTAAGCTCGACCGTTGTGCAATAATCGACCAAAATCACGACACAACTATGGTAAAAGTTGTGTTGCATTCTGGCAAAAATCGTATTGTGCGCAGAATTTTTGGTGCTGTAGGCTACCCTGTAAAGCGTCTTGTGCGTACACAAATTGGTCCTATTAAATTGGGGGACTTAAAAGCTGGATCATATCGCGTGCTTTCCCCAACAGAAGTGCGCTCGCTTTCTAAGGAGGTTGGCCTGTGATTTGCGTAGCAATTGATGGACCAGCAGGAGTAGGCAAGTCTTCTACTTCTCGCGCTTTAGCGCAATACTACGGTTTTGCATATTTGGATACTGGGGCTATGTATCGAGCTGCTGCTTGGTGGTGCATGCAAAAAGGCATCGACTTAAGCACTCAGCTTTCTTTAGATGATGAAGGTCAGCCTGTAAACGATGCGGATAGTGAGCGTTTTAACCAAATTGTTGAATCTGTTGGCGCCTTGTTTACTGAAGATCACGTAACTTTTAGTGTTGATCCAAAAAATCCTGTAGTGGTAATCGACGGCGAGGATATTAGCGAAGAGTTACGTTCCAGCGAAGTTTCTTCGCACGTGTCTACGGTTTCTTCGATTCCTGCAGTTCGCCGCATGCTTATTGCTGCACAACGTGCGTATATTGCTGCACAGTCAGCTGAAGATTCTTTCTCTCAAGGTGAAGGCATAGTTGCAGAAGGTCGCGATATTACTACTGTTGTAGCTCCTCATGCGCAAGTTCGTGTGCTCCTTACTGCACGCGAAGAAGTGCGTCAAGCTCGCAGAAACAAGCAAGATATTGCGCAAGAAAATTTGCAAAATAATCAATCTAACAATAATGAATCTGCGGAAGATGATATTCGCGCTCGTGACGCTAAAGATGCGAGGGTAACAAGTTTTCTTCAAGCTGCAGACGGCGTTACAACGCTCGATAATTCTGATTTAACTTTTGAGCAGACGCTCGATGCACTTGTTGAAATGGTTGATGCTGCGATTGAGCAGGATGAGTACGACCGTTACGCTGCAAACCTTGAAGGTTACGATCTTGACGATGAAGACCGTGCGCTTCTTCGCGGTGACGTAGTAAGTCAAGACGATGCGAAAGACTCTAAAGCAGTTGGTGTAATCGCTGTAATTGGTAGACCAAATGTTGGAAAATCAACGCTGGTAAATCGTATTTTAGGTCATCGTGTGGCTGTTGTAGAAGATACTCCGGGTGTTACGAGGGATCGAGTAAGTTACGATGCTGAGTGGGCTGGAACCAACTTTAAGCTGGTTGATACGGGCGGCTGGGAAGCTGACGTAGAAGGTATTGATTCTTCTATTGCTCAACAAGCGCAAGTGGCAGTGCGTTTAAGCGATGCTGTGATTTTCCTAGTAGACGGCCAGGTTGGTTTAACAGCTACCGACGAGCGTATTGTTTCCATGCTTCGCGCTGCAGGTAAGCCTATTACTCTGGCAGTTAACAAGGTTGACGATGCTAGAAGCGAGTATTTGACTGCAGAGTTTTGGAAGCTCGGAATGGGTGAGCCTTACGGAATTTCCGCAATGCACGGTAGAGGCGTGGGAGACTTGCTTGATGCAGCGCTCAATTCTTTGAAGAAAGCGAATAAAACTTCGGGCTTCTTAACTCCAGATGGACTTCGCAGAGTTGCTTTAGTTGGTCGACCGAACGTTGGTAAATCTTCGCTTTTGAACCATTTGGCTCACGAGGAACGTTCTGTTGTAAACGACCTAGCTGGTACTACTCGTGACCCTGTTGATGAGGTTGTGCGAGTTGACGGTGAAGATTGGCTGTTTATTGACACTGCTGGTATTAAGCGCAGACAACACAAGTTGACGGGTGCTGAATATTATTCTTCACTTCGCACGCAAGCTGCGATTGAGCGTTCTGAACTTGCTTTGATTCTTTTCGATTCTTCCCAGCCTATTGCGGAGCAGGATTTGAAAGTTATGAGCCAAGCAGTTGATGCTGGTCGCGCAATCGTACTTGTGTTTAACAAGTGGGATTTAATGGACGAATTCTCCAGGCAGCGTATGGAACGCTTGTGGAAGACGGAGTTTGAGCGCGTTACTTGGGCTGAGCGCGTCAATCTTTCTGCAAAAACTGGCTGGCATACGAATCGTCTTGCACGCGCCATGCGAACTGCTTTAAACAGTTGGGATAAGCGCATTCCTACAGGTAAGCTCAATGCTTTCCTAGGGCGTATTCAGTCTGCTCATCCGCATCCTTTGCGAGGTGGAAAGCAAGCGCGAATCTTGTTTGCTACTCAAGCATCAACTAAGCCTCCGCGTTTCGTAATATTCACAACTGGCTTTTTAGAGCACGGATACCGTCGCTTTATTGAGCGTTCGCTTCGCGAAGAGTTTGGATTCGAGGGAACTCCTATTCAAATCTCTGTAAAAGTACGCGATAAGAAGAAGCGTAAGTAAAGCGCAAATAAAGTAAAATAGGAGCGTGTATGGCTGGTTTGGGTGAGTTAGCTCGTGATTTACATCATGCTGCTGAAGACGAGATTTTTCAAGCATTTGTTGATTGGGTTACAGATAACAAACATGTAGATTTGTGGCCGCATCAAGAAGAATCCATTATGGATTTGCTTGCAGGAGACCACGTTATTTTAAACACTCCAACAGGTTCCGGGAAATCTCTTGTTGCGCTCGGCATGCATTTTGCAGCGCTTGCCACAGGCAGACGCTCCTACTATACTGCACCAATTAAAGCGCTCGTATCCGAAAAATTCTTCGATTTAGTAGCTATTTTTGGGCGTGACAACGTTGGTATGATTACTGGAGACTCGCATATTAATGCGGATGCTCCAATAATCTGCTGCACTGCGGAAATCTTAGCAAACCAAGCGTTACGTGAAGGCGCGAATGCTGAAGTTGATTGCGTTGCAATGGACGAATTTCACTACTATGGTGACCCAGAGCGCGGATGGGCTTGGCAAGTTCCGTTACTTACACTTCCAAATACGCAATTTTTGCTTATGAGCGCAACTCTTGGAGACGTAACGGATATTGCGGAACGCTTAGAAAAATCAACAAAAAGAAGTGTTGATATTATTGCAGATGCGCCAAGACCAATTCCGCTGGAATACGAGTACACGGATAAGCCGCTTGCTACAACCGTAGAACTCTTATTCAACAAGGGTCTAACGCCAATCTACGTAGTTCATTTTTCGCAAGACGCGGCTCTTGAAACAGCGCAAGCACTCGCAAGCACGGGAGTTTCCAGCAAAGATCAGCGAGACAAAATAGCGCAAGCAATTAAAGGCACAAAGTTTACTACCGGTTTCGGCAAAATCTTGCAAAGACTCCTGCGCACTGGTGTCGGCGTGCATCATGCTGGCATGCTTCCACGATACCGCAGACTCGTCGAACAGTTAGCTCAACAAGGACTGCTACCAGTTATTTGTGGAACTGACACTCTCGGCGTTGGTATTAACGTGCCAATTCACTCGGTTGTGCTTACAGCTCTTACAAAATTTGATGGAAATCGTAGTCGCAAGCTTCGCGCTCGCGAGTTTCACCAAATTGCAGGCCGCGCAGGAAGAATGGGATTTGATACCGAAGGTCTAGTGGTTGCAGAGGCTCCAGAATTCGAGATTGAGAATGCGCGCGCTGTTGCGAAAGCCGGGAACGATCCTAAAAAGCTTAAAAAAGTTAAGCGTAAGAAAGCTCCAGAAGGTTTTGTAGTTTGGGGCGAGCCAACGTTTACTAAACTTATTGAAAGCGCTCCGGAAACTTTGAACCCACACATGGTTGTAACGCATTCAATGATTTTGAACGAAGTTACACAAGGTGGAGATGCTAGAGCACGCGTTGAAAAACTTATTGAAGATAGTGCACAAAGGCCGCAAGATAAAGAAAAATTGCTTGAGCGTTGTGATGATATTTTCCAAACTTTGCTCGATACTCAAGTCATTGAATGCAGAGAGCTTTCGGATGGTTCTTGTGATTATGATCTTGATGTTGCTATGCCAGAAGGTTTTGCGCTAGATCAGCCGCTTTCTCCGTTCTTGCTTGCTGCTTTGGAACTTCTAGACCCAGAATCTCAAAGCTACGCGCTTGACGTAATTTCTATGGTTGAAGCGACTTTGGATGACCCTAAGCCTGTGCTTCGCGCGCAGGAGCGCAAGGCTCGGGATGCTGCGATGGCTGGTATGAAGGATGATGGTGTCGACTACGAGGAGCGCATGGAACGCCTAGCTGAAGTTACTTATCCTAAACCTTTGGAAGATTTGCTAGCTCCTGCTTTTGCGCAATATCGTAAAGACGTGCCGTGGGCAAACGACTACTGGATTAAGCCTAAATCTGTGCTTCGAGACATGGTTGAAACAGCATCCGATTTTACTGGATATATTTCACGTTATGGCATTGCTAGAAGTGAGGGAACGCTTCTTCGTTACCTTTCTGACGCTTACCGTTCGCTTGCTCGAACTGTGCCAGAAGATATGCTTAACGAAGAATTGCGTGATATTATTTCGTGGCTTCGTCTTGTTGTGCGCTCTATTGATTCAAGTCTTGTTGACGAGTGGGAGAGTGCAGGTGGTTCGGACGCAGAAGCTAATGCTGTAACTATGGCTGCTCCTGGAACTTCCGAGTCTGTAGTTGAGGATCGTCGCGGACTTATTGTGTTGATTAGGAATGCTATGTTCCGTCGCGTGCAACTTATGGATTTGGAAGATGCTTCAACCCTTGGCGAACTTGACAAAACTTGGGGTTATGGCGTTCATGAGTGGAATGATGTGCTTGACGACTATTACGACGAGCACGAGTATGTTGGCATCGATGCTAAGGCTCGAAGTGGCGACTTATTTATTTTGGACGATTCGCTTGAAAAAAGTGAGCATTCGTGGAAAATTCGGCAGATTATCGACGATTCAGACGGGGATCATAATTGGGCTATTACTGGCGTTGTTGATTTGGATGCAACGCAAGACGAAGGCGAAGTAGTGTTCTTCGATTATCAAGTTTCGCACGTGTAATTTTAGGAATATGCTAGCAAAATACAAAAACATAAATCGAACGTTTGTTCTATTTATGTGGTAGGCTGATATGTATGGAGCAGGATTTATTTGCGGCAAGTAGTGCGCCGGTCGATGTAACGCGTCCGTTAGCTGTGCGTATGCGTCCGAGCAGCATTGAAGACGTGCTAGGGCAGTCTCATGCGTTAAAAGATGGTTCGCCTTTGCGCAGGCTTGCAAATCCGCAATCGAAAGGTTCTCTTACTGCTCCAAGCTCTGTTGTGCTGTTTGGCCCTCCGGGAGTTGGCAAGACTACGCTTGCTTATATTGTTGCTCGCCAATCTGGACGCGTGTTTGAAGAGCTTTCTGCTGTAACTTCTGGAGTTAAGGACGTTCGCGCAGTGCTTGATCGAGCACATGAGCGTTTAGTGAGTAAAGGTCAAGAAACAGTTCTTTTTATTGACGAAGTTCATCGTTTTTCTAAATCTCAGCAGGATGCTTTGCTTCCAAGTGTTGAAAATCGCGATGTAACGTTTATTGGTGCGACTACCGAAAATCCAAGTTTTTCAATTATTAAGCCGCTTTTAAGTAGATCTGTGGTTGTTAAACTTGAGTCGCTGAGTGTGGAAGATTTGCATACACTTATTGAGCGTGCAGTAACTAGCGAAAATGGGCTCAACAATCAGCTTAAAATCGATAACGACGCAATAGATTCAATTATTCGTTTAAGCGGGGGAGACGCTCGTAAAACCCTTACTATTTTAGAAGCTGCAGCAGGAGCAATAACAGGAGATTCCGCGTTACAGCATGGCAAAAAGAAGCCTGTAATTACTGCTGATATTGTTTCTAACGTAATGGATACTACTACAGTTCGTTATGACAAAGACGGCGACGATCATTACGATGTGATTTCTGCTTTTATTAAGTCGATGCGCGGAAGTGATGTTGACGCTTCTTTGCATTATTTAGCGCGCATGCTTCGCGCTGGTGAAGACCCGCGTTTTATTGCAAGGCGAATTATGATTGCTGCTGCCGAAGAAGTTGGTATGGCGGCTCCACAAATTTTGCAAGTAACTGTTGCAGCAGCTCAAGCTGTTGCTTTAATCGGCATGCCAGAAGCGCGCATTATTCTTTCGGAAGCTGTGATTGCTGTAGCAACCGCTCCTAAATCAAACGCAAGCTATAATGCTATTAATCAGGCTTTACAAGATGTTGATGCTGGCAATATTGGTCAAGTTCCTCTTCATTTGCGTAACGCTCCAACTGCTTTGATGAAAAGTTGGGGCAATCACGACGGGTACAAGTATGCTCACGACTATCCGGGAGCTGTAGCATCGCAACAGTATATGCCAGACGAGCTAGTTGGACGCGAATACTATCATCCTAACGACCGTGGCTACGAGCACGAGCTCACTCAACGCTTATCTCAAATTCGCAATATACTTCATAAGTCCGAAGAAAGTAGAGATGTTGGCAATGAAAAAAGATAATATTCTACTGTATTATTGCGTATCAACCATTGTGCTTATTTGCATGCTTACCACATGGGTTGTGTATGTTCGCTTTGTTGCCGACACTGTACAAAACAGCGGTTTTTCACTGAAACATCTTATGAGCAACAATGCTGTAACAGCTGTAGTTGAACCAAATAAGTCAGATAATGCTCTTGCTTTAGCAGGTCGTGCTTATAAAAACGTGCTTGAAAATCTTCACGGAAAATACAAGTTCAAAAATGTTCCAGATTCCTTCGGATATTACTACGATTTATGGGATTTGGATAATGATAAGATTCCAGAACTTATTGTAACTGCAAGGAAAAAATTAGGTTACGATGATGATAAGCCGCGTTTTACTAAAGTATTTTCTTTTGATGGCAAAAAAATTGTTGAGTCGCAGTTAATTGAAGATTTAAAACCGTCTCATAATGGCGAATTCTCAGAAACATTAATGTACGATCATAATCACAATGGCATAGTTGTATATCATGTATTTGACGGGCTTAAAGTTCGTCGTGATACTTATAAGTTTACTGAAGATTATAAGTTTACATTAGATTCAAGTGTTGAAGATAATTCTGCAGATCCTAGCACTATAGGCGATCTTGATGCAATGTTTGTTGATGTTAAAAATCTTAAGCCTGTAGACAATCTCATCAATAATATGACTCTTAGTGAAAAAGAGAAGAAACGCAATAAATATATTCAAGATTTACGAGATGATGGATACACCATTCTTACCGGCAATGTTCAAGAGATGAATATTGACGAAGTAAAGCAAACAGCACAGCCGGATGCAGATTTAGAAAATTATTCTTACTATTTCGATATTGATGCAAAAATTATTTATACAGTAAATATGCCGTACAAAACCATCATAACTGTTGGAGTTGATGGCAAAGGTACGCCAGTTCCTGACACATACGTTTACCAACGTTTCTTTGTTAGCCCAAAAGCTGGAGAAATGAAAGATTATGTAGGAAAGAATGTAACTATAGCAGTTAAAAATGCTTCTTCAATATGCTTTACCCTAGAACCAGATTACGAAACCCCTAGCTACAGCGCTCTAAAAATCATTACAGACTAAATATTTTAACGCGTAGCAGATCTCACAAACTTGCCTGATATTACTTATTTGTATTCATCTAAGCTAGGATCTAATTCCTGAATTATGTATGAGCTACTAGTTAATACAGGCTGCCCCCATGGAAGATTGTTTACAGTATCATACATTCCATCTGTTGCAAAAGTAACTCTCTTCCCAACATAATTCATAATCTTGTCATGATCCGGATTGTGTATAAACCCATCATCTAATATTATTACGACCCTATTCATCAAATTACTTGGAGGCCTATATCCGCACTCAGTTCCATTACAATATGACGATGCTGAGCGCGGATTATCTAAAGCAAGCACTGTGGTAGTTGGGTTATTGTTAATACGTATAAAATCATCAAGACTAAAACCAGTATATGTTACTGGCGCACCAGGATAGTTGTATGCTTCTTCTGGAGTAAGCTGTTTTACTGTGCCAGTATAAACTTGATACCCTTTTTCTTGCCATTGAAGAACTTGCTTATCGTACGCCTTTTGCTTATCGCTACGTTTATTTGAGTTGATTAACTTATTGATACCAGTTGCATCATTTATAGGGATAAAAACTGGAGCAACTACTTTATCCATTTCACATGTATCGTTGTCATTTTTCTTAATAGGATAATCAACTACTGTAGTACTATCATTCAGTTCGTTTCCATTAAGCGTATAAGATACTTCTTTCCACTTGAATGGAGTATCTAAGTCAAAAGAAGGATTGTTATTAGAAAGATTGTTATACCACTCTTCACTTTCCGGAAAATAGAATACTAAACCTTTGTGATTCCTATAAAAGAAAAGTGTTGAATGCTCATATCTACCTAATAGAGTTTTGAGAACATTATTAGGAGCAACTAGCTTATTCCCATCGTATGAAAAAACTCGTGTTGACGACACTTCCTGAGTATCATCTGAATCATTTTTCTTAACTTCATACGTATCAGTAACCAGCAAATCAGGTATTTTGTCATCATTAATATCCCATAAGGCGTAAGTATAATCGCCTTCTGGAGCATCATTGAATGAATACTTGTGAATATTTTCAAGCACATTCTTGTACTCTTTGCCTGCTTGAGAAAGAATATCGTCAGTATTGCGAGTATGCGGTTTTGTGATAGCACTTATGGTACTGCTAGCAACATGATTCAGTGAAAAACCGCTATTTTGTACAGTGTCGGCAACAAAACGAACATACACAACCCATGTGGTCAGCATGCAAATAAGTACAATGGTTGATACGCAATAATACAGTAGAATATTATCTTTTTTCATTGCCAACATCTCTACTTTCGCCAAGTCGCAGCATTGTAATTGCTTTTGCTAAAATGTAGGTTTCATACATTTTATACGTTTTATACGTAAATCTATTCACCGTAATTGGAAGAAACATCTTTCATTAAACCTGCCATAAGCGAGTTGTTGTCAATGTGGGAAAGATTACTAGCATCTCCAACAATCATCACATCGCCAGCAGTAGTCGGAAAAATTATTACAGAACATGGGTCACCAACAATAAAAATATGATTATCATCACTCATATCGAAGGGGCTACCATTTTTGTAAAGTATATTCTCTAATTTTTTACGATTTTTTTCAGCGGACGGAAACTCATTGAGTACGCATGATGCATCTTTTTCAAAAGCATCGCCTGTTCCAATTTTTACGATTGCTTTAGCTCCACCAAGAGCATAGCTATGCTTTATTGGCAGATTACACTTTTCGCTAATAGCGTTAAGATCTGGCTTTATATTAAGAGCATTTCGCACGCCACTAAAAGATCCATTGTGCTGAACGCAATAGCATAAGCCAGCTATTATAACGAAAACAACAAATCCCCAAAAATAGCTTTTAGCTTTGCTCATCATAAACCTCCATCTCAAACAATGCGCTTACAAAAATAAAGCATCACTGATTCAGTGCTATTGTCAATCAATCTCTCTTAACTACGTTCGTACTAGCTGAGCTTTTGCATAAGCAATCTCTTAAGTGAAATTCTTACATATGATTTTAGTTATATGCGCTGATAAGAAAACATGCAAAACATTATGCGTATCTTTGGTTTGATTACGTAATTTATATAGAAGCGATATTAAAATAGAAACGGTGTTTTATACCATTAGTTGAGGGTTTCGCAATGGAGTTATCTTTTGCTGATTGTCAACTGTTATTTATTGCAGAGAAAAAAGGGGAGATACATGTTATCTTGCTTATATAGAAGAAGAGGTTATATAAGTACCTCTATAGGTAAAACAGTTGTGCGCAGCGCATCTATTGTATTAGCGTTGTGCATTTCGCTTATTTGTGTTCCACAGTGCTACGCGGCAGATAGTTCTATAACTATTAATGCTCCATCCAATACTTCACAGGTTTGGGTTGATGTCGAAGGAACTAATATTAGACCTGATAAAATTGGCGGCACAATCGATAATAAGGGTATAAAGTTTATTGCTTCTCCATCTGGAGTAACATCAATTAATGCTCTGGGGGGGGG